>NZ_CP108394.1:9665090-9997635 GCF_041435215.1 Streptomyces sp. NBC_01314
ACCACGGTCCGGGCGTCGCTCGCCACCAGTCCGGGCACGGCGACCGCGAGCCCCGCCGGCCACAGGCCCTCGCTCTCCGCCTCGGCGACGACCCGCCGGACGAGCTCGGTCAGGTCGCCGATGACCGGCTCGGGCGACCGGCCGCGGTTGGTGCCGTGCCGTACCGCTCGGGCCCGTACGTCACCGCGTAGGTCCACGGCGCAGACCGAGAGGTGGTCGACACCGATCTCCGCGCCGATTCCTGCAGGGCCGCGCCCGCTGAGGGCGAGCGCCGAGCCGGGCCGTCCGACCCGGCCGGGTCGCTCGGGGCCCAGCTCCTCCAGGAGTCCCGAGCGGATCAGCTCGTCCACCAGCGTCGACACGGCGGCCCGCGTCAGGCCGATGCGCGAGGCGACGGCGGCCCTGGACAGCGGTCCCTCGGCGTTGACGGAGTGCATGACCCGGGAGAGGTTGCGGCGGCGCATGCCCTGCTGGTTGTCGGGCAGGCGACGGCCGGAGCCGCCCGTGTGGGTTTCGTGCAGTGGTGCGGTCATGCCTCCCCCGGCTTCCGTCGGTGTGTCCAGGTGGGTGTCCCGTCAGATCATGCCGGAATCGGATTTTCCCACTTCGGACGCCCCTGGCTTGGTCGGACGCCCCTGGCATGGTCAGCTGCCGCCCGGTGCACGCTCCATCAGCGGTGCCGCGTCGGACAGTACCCCGGAGATCCTGGCGAGTGTCTCCTCGTCCCGCTCCACGGCGTCCAGTACCGGCCCCCGGGCGGTGTCCCAGCGGCGGGCGACCGCGGCCGGGTCCTCGCCGGTGAGCAGTCCTGCGGCCTGCGCGGCGGCGCCCAGCGCCACCAGTTCCTTGGCCTCGGGGACCTGCACGGCACGCCCCGACAGGCGGCGCACGGTCTGCTGCCAGGCAGTGCCCCGCGCGCCCCCGCCGATGAGCAGCAGCGGCGCGGAGGTGTCCGCGTCGGCGTCGAGCACCAGGGCGAGGGCGCCGAGCAGCGAGTGGACGGCGCCGTCGTACGCGGCCTGGAGCAGCTGTCCGCCGGTCGTGTCGTGGCGCAGTCCGTGCAGCAGGCCCGAGGCGTGCGGCAGGGCCGGGGTGCGCTCGCCGTCCAGGTAGGGGAGGAGGGTGACGCTCGTGCCCGGCTCCACGGCCTCGCGGTCCAGGCCCAGCAGGGCGGCGACCCGGTCGACGGCCTGGGTGCAGTTCAGGGTGCAGGCCAGTGGCAGCCAGTCCCCGTGCGCGTCGGCGAAGCCGGCCACCGTGCCGGTCGGGTCCGCGGGGCGGTGCTTGGAGACGGCGTACACCGTGCCGGAGGTGCCGAGGCTCAGTACCGGGGTGCCGGGGCGCAGCCCGAGCCCCAGTGCGGCCGCCGCGTTGTCGCCCGTACCGGCGGCGACCAGGGTGCCCTTGGCGAAGGGCAGATCGTGGGCGTCCCGTACGGTCCCGGCGACCTCGCCCGGCCGGACCACACGGGGCAGCAGTGCCGGGTCCAGCCCCACCCGGTCGAGGACCTCCGCGTCGTACGCCTCGGTCGCGGACGCCCACCATCCCGTGCCGGAGGCGTCGCCGCGGTCGGTCGTGCCCTGACCGGTGAGGCGCTCCGTGAGGTAGTCGTGCGGCAGGCGTACGGCGGCGGTCGCGCGGACCGCCTCGGGCTCGTTCTCGGCCAGCCAGGCCCACTTCGTGACGGTGAAGGACGGGCCCGGCACACTGCCGGCGCGTTCCGCCCAGCCCTTCGCGCCGCCCAGTTCCTCCACCAGACGAGCGGCCTGCGGTGCCGAGCGTACGTCGTTCCACAGGAGCGCCGGACGGACCGGCTCACCCTGGGCGTCGAGGGTGACGAGGCCGTGCTGCTGGCCGCCGATCGAGACCGCCGAGGCCTCTCGCGCCGCATCCCCGCACTGGTGCAGCGCCTCGCGCAGCGCGTCCCACCACTGGCGGGGATCGCTCTCCCGGCCCGCACCGGAGGACACGGTGTGCGGCGCCTGCCCGCTCGCCACCACCCGTCCGGTCGACGCGTCGACGACCAGCGCCTTGGTGGACTGTGTGGACGAGTCCACACCGACGACGAGCGGACCCTCGGCTGCTGACATCGGGCTCTTCCTCTCACACGGCTCGTGACTGCCGCTGACGCGGCCGGTGTCTCCGTCCGGCGACATCTTGCCTTCCCGGAGACACGTCCGCATACTAATTTGTAAATCGCCATGACGAAATAGTCGGAGCGCAAGGAGCCGCGGCATGAACTACCAGCCCACCCCCGACGACAGGTTCACCTTCGGCCTGTGGACCGTCGGCTGGCAGGGAAGGGACCCGTTCGGCGACGCCACCCGGCGCGCCCTCGACCCGGTCGAGTCGGTGCAGCGTCTGGCGGAGCTCGGCGCCTACGGCGTGACCTTCCACGACGACGACCTGATCCCCTTCGGGTCCTCGGACAGTGAGCGCGAGGAGCACATCAAGCGCTTCCGCGCGGCCCTGGACACGACCGGCATGACCGTGCCCATGGCCACCACCAACCTGTTCACGCACCCCGTCTTCAAGGACGGCGCGTTCACCGCCAACGACCGCGACGTCCGCCGCTACGCGCTGCGCAAGACGATCCGCAACATCGACCTGGCGGTCGAGCTGGGCGCCAAGATCTACGTCGCGTGGGGCGGCCGCGAGGGTGCCGAGTCCGGCGCCGCCAAGGACGTCCGTGACGCCCTCGACCGCATGAAGGAGGCCTTCGACCTCCTCGGCGAGTACGTGACCGCCCAGGGCTACGACCTGAAGTTCGCGATCGAGCCCAAGCCGAACGAGCCGCGCGGCGACATCCTGCTCCCCACGGTCGGCCACGCCCTGGCCTTCATCGAGCGCCTTGAGCGCCCGGAGCTGTACGGCGTCAACCCCGAGGTCGGCCACGAGCAGATGGCGGGGCTGAACTTCACGCACGGCATCGCCCAGGCCCTGTGGGCAGGCAAACTCTTCCACATCGACCTCAACGGTCAGTCCGGCATCAAGTACGACCAGGACCTCCGCTTCGGCGCGGGCGACCTGCGCTCAGCCTTCTGGCTGGTCGACCTCCTGGAGACCGCCGGCTACCAGGGCCCCAAGCACTTCGACTTCAAGCCGCCGCGCACTGAGGACCTCGACGGCGTGTGGGCGTCGGCCGCGGGCTGCATGCGCAACTACCTCATCCTCAAGGAGCGTGCGACCGCCTTCCGTGCGGACCCGGCGGTCCAGGAGGCCCTGCGTGCCGCACGGCTGGACCAGCTGGCCCAGCCCACGGTCGCCGACGGCCTGCAGGCCCTGCTCGCGGACCGTACGGCCTTCGAGGAGTTCGACGCCGAGGCCGCCGCCGCTCGCGGCATGGCCTTCGAGCAGCTCGACCAGCTGGCGATGGACCACCTGCTGGGTGCGCGCGGCTGATCACGCGCGCGTGGGAGGCTCTTTCCGTCGGCGCGGAAGGGGCCTCCCCATGTCCCCGGCCGGTCTCGGTCTCGGCTGCCCCTGCGCCTCCCTCGGTCGATTTCTGCACGGAATTCTCCGGGATCATGCGATTCATGGCATGAGTCCGTATCAACTCCCGCGCAGGGCTCGCGCCTTGGCCGTTGTGCGGCGACTCTTGTCGGTATGGGCATGCCGCCGGGCGGTACTCCGCCGTCCAACGGCGGAGGGTTCGGGCCGCCGTCAGGGGGCTACGGCCCGCCGCCGGGTGGTCCCGGGGAACACACACCACCACCCGGGGGCTTCGGTCCGCCGTCACAGGGTGGTGGCCTGCCTCCGACAGGGCAGGGTGGTGGCCGGCAGCCACCCGATCCGCCCGGAGGGCCTCCCCCCGGCGGGCGCCGCCACCTCGCGTTCATCGTGTCGGCCGTGATCATCGCCCTGGGTGCCGTCGTCGCCGTGGTGCTGGCGGTCACCGGGGGCGAGGGATCGCCGAACGACCGGCCGCCGGGCGAGACCGGCCGCGGGTCGAGTCCTTCACCCACCCCTTCGCTGAGCCTCCCGTCCCAACTGCCCAGCGACCTTCCGACGCTGCCTTCGGGCTTCCCGGGCGATCTGCCGAGTGACGTGCTCAGCGAGTTCCCGAGCGAGTTTCCCAGCGACCTCGGCTCGCTCTTTCCGGCCCCTGCCGACGGCGGCGAATGAGGAAGGTCGCCGAACCACGGGGCTGGGGCGAGGAGCCCCACACGCGCGTGGACCCCATGTGGCTCCACACGCGTGGACCCAATGCGGCTCAGGCACGCGTTACGGCGTCCGAATGCGGCGCGCACCGAAGAGCAGCCCACTCGCTCCAGGAGCGGCCTCAGGCGTCGGTCTCGGCGCTGACCATAGCCAGCGCCGTCGCCGGATCGTGCGCTGCGGGGCCGGCGGGCGCCCACCGGCCCCGCTCCTTGCGGTAGGGCCACCAGCGGCCGTCCCGGCCCAGGCGCAGTTGGGCCGAGCCGCCGGCCACGGTCCAACGGTTGTGCGCGGACCGCAGTACAGGCCGCTCGTCCTCGTCCCAGGCCGTCTCCAGCGCGGCACGCGCGCGTGCGAGCGATTCCGCCTGTACGTGCCATTCCCCGTCCAGTACGGCGAGAGCGGCCACCCCGCCGTACCGCCAGGCACGGACGGCGAGCGCCAGCCCTTCCCGGCCACGCTCGGAACCCCGGCCGAGCCGCGCCCCGATGCCCGGTCCCGGATCACCGGAGGCCAGCCGCACCGCGTCCTGAAGGAGCGTCAACTCGCCGTCCAGAGGCTGCTGCCCGTGTCCGGGGCGGAGAGCGTCGGCCAGCATCCGATGGGCCTCCCGGGCCGTCTGCGCCGCCAGGAACTCGAGCGCGGCCGGGTCCACCCCGGGCGCCGGCGGTGCCTCGGTGTCCAGTGAGGCCGGCCGGCCCGGCTCCACCGGCGGTCGGGGCGGCTCGGGGAGCGGCGGAAGGATCTCGCCCGCCGCGAACGCCTCGGCGGCGTCCAGCCCGTCCTGACGCCTGTCCCGGAGATCTTCGGGCGTCATCTGCCCTTCGGTATCCCCCGCGGAGGCGATGCTGCGCACCTGGAGTTCGTCGAGGAGCGCACGCTCGGCGCGGCCCCGCATCAGCAGCAGGACGAACGGGTCCTGGTCCAGCAGTCGGGCCACCTGGTAACAGAGGGCCGCGGTATGACCGCAGTGGTCCCAGGCTCCGCAGTCGCACTCCGCCTCCAGATCACCGAGGTCGGGCAGCAGTTCGACTCCAGCGGTCGCGGCGTCCTCGACCAGATGCGGCGGCATCTCGCGGTCGAGCAGGGCGGCGATGTGCCCGGCCCGCTCGACCGCCATGCCCAGGAAGCGGTCCCAGTGGTCCTCGGAGAACTCCTGGAGCAGGACGTCGGCGCGGTGGGCGGTGCCGTCGCGGTCCTGGACGACGGCGGTGACGCGCCCGGGGCGAACCGACACCGCGCCCACGGCCCCCGTGCGCGCTAGCCGGCGCCCCGCCCGCAGATGCTCCCCGTCCAACGCCGCGTCCTCCAGTGCCTTCAACCAGGCCCGGCCCCACCACGTCTGCGCGAAACCCCGCCCGCTCACAGGAGCCGGCGCCGCGAACGTGCGTTCGTCGTCGGGTTCTGTACGGTCGGTCATCGTGCGCCCCCTCGAAACTCCACCAGGTCGGACAGTTCGGCGTCGGACAACTCGGTGACCGCCGAGTCGCCGCCGCCCAGCACCGCGTCGGCCAGTTCCCGTTTGCGCAGCAGCATGTCCGCGATGCGGTCCTCGATAGTTCCCTCCGTGATCAGCCGGTGCACCTGCACCGGCCGCGTCTGGCCGATGCGGTACGCCCGGTCCGTGGCCTGCGCCTCGACGGCAGGGTTCCACCATCGGTCGTAGTGCACGACGTGCTCGGCCCGGGTCAGGTTCAGCCCCGTGCCGGCGGCCTTCAACGACAGGAGGAAGACGGGCACTTCGCCCTCCTGGAAGTGTTCGACCATCGCCTCGCGTTCGGGGATCGGTGTCCCGCCGTGCAGGAACCGTGTGGGCACACCGCGCGCCGCCAGGTGACGTTCCAGAAGCCGTGCCATCCGGACGTACTGCGTGAACACCAGAACGCTCGCCCCTTCGGAGAGGATGGTGTCCAGGAGTTCGTCCAGCAGCTCCAACTTCCCGGATCTGCCCGGGATCCGGGGCCGTTCCTCCTTGAGGAACTGGGCGGGATGGTTGCAGATCTGCTTGAGACCGGTCAGCAGCTTCACGATCAGTCCGCGCCGTTCCATGCCGTCGGCACCGGCGATCTCCGCCATGGTCTCGCGGACCAACGCCTCGTACAGACCCACCTGTTCCCTGGTCAGCGACACGGCCCGATCGGTCTCGGTCTTCGGCGGGAGCTCCGGCGCGATGCCCGGGTCCGACTTGCGGCGACGCAGTAGGAACGGCCGTACGAGACGGGAGAGTCGCTCCGCCGCGACGGGATCCCGGCTGCCCTCGACGTCCTGCGCGTACCGGGTGCGGAAGGTGCCGAGTCTGCCGAGGAGGCCCGGAGTGGTCCAGTCGAGGATCGCCCATAGCTCGGACAGGTTGTTCTCGACCGGAGTGCCGGTGAGCGCCACACGCGCGCGTGCCCCGATCGTGCGCAGTTCCTTCGCCGTGGACGAATAAGGGTTCTTCACGTGCTGGGCCTCGTCCGCCACGACCATGCCCCAGGGCACGTCGGCGAGGCGCGGCGCGTCGAGCCGCATGGTGCCGTACGTGGTGAGGACGAACTCCCCGTCGGCGAGCCCGTCCAGGCCGCGCCGGGCCCCGTGGAAGCGGCGCACCGGCAGACCTGGTGCGAACTTCTCGATCTCCCGCTGCCAGTTGCCCATCAGCGAGGCCGGACAGACCACAAGGGTGGGCCCCGCCGACGAGGCGTCCGACTGCCGGTGCAGATGCAGAGCGATCAGGGTGATGGTCTTGCCGAGGCCCATGTCGTCGGCGAGACAGCCGCCGAAGCCCAGGGAGGTCATCCGGGCCAGCCAGTTGAGGCCACGCAGCTGATAGTCGCGGAGTGTCGCGGCGAGCCCGGACGGCTGCCCGACCGGCTCCTGCCCTTCAGGGTTCGAAAGATGCTCCCGCAGCGTCGCCAGCCACCCAGTGGGCCGCACGTCGACCATCCGGCCGTCGACCTCCGTCGAGCCCGTCAGAGCGGCGCTGAGCGCGTCGACGGGCGACACCTTGCGGTCCTGCTGCGCACGGGCCCGGCGGATCTCCTCCGGGTCCACCAGGACCCACTGGTCGCGCAGCCGCACCATGGGGCGATTCGCCTCCGCGAGCAGGTCCAGCTCCTGCCGGGTGAGCCGCTGGTCGCCCAGGGCGAACCACCAGTCGAAGGCGAGCAGCGCGTCGGACGACAGGTGCGACGGGGTGTCCGACGCGGCCTTGTCAGGGCCCTGCTCCTCGTCCGGTGGGCCGATGACCGCGCGGGCGGTCAGCTTGCGTGCGAGCTCCTTCGGCCAGTGCACGTCGACGCCTGCCGCCGCCAGCACCCGGGCGCCCTCGCCGAGCAGATCGGCGACCTCCTCGTCGGCGAGTTCCACGGCGTCCGGCACGGCTGCCGAGAGCAGTGGGGTGAGCGGGGCCCAGACGCGGGCCGCGCGGCGCAGCGCCAGCAGGGCGTCCATCCGCGCGCGTGGGCCGAAGGGCTCGGCGCCGGCCCACACGGCGGAGGCGTCCGCGACGAGCGCGGGGTCGCTCACGCTGTGGACCTGCGGGACGACGCGGAACGGCAGCTGCGTCCCGCCCGACTCGTCGGCGTCGACGGAGGCGAGCCCGGGGATCTCGACGCGCAACGAGACGCGGACCCCCGCGTCGTGCCCGGAGGCGACATCGGCGGCCCAGGCGCGCTGCTCGGGCACGTACTGGGGCTCCTGAGCGGAGAAGGCCGGGCCGCCCGCCGCGACGCTCGCGGCGGGGGAGCGGGGCAGCGAGTCCACGACGGCGTCGAGGAAGGCGTGCAGCAGGCGCTCCGGGTCGGGCAGCCGCAACGGCTCACGGTGGTCGACCGGCACCGCATGTGCCTCGGGCGGCATCGCGGCGGCGAGGTCCCTGACCCGGTCCACGTCCTCCGCACGCAGCGGGCCGGCACGCCAGGCGTCATGCCCGCTCGCGGTCACGCCGGGCAACAGCAGCCCGCGCGCGGCGAACTGGAGCGCCAGTACGGCGGCCGCGCCCCAGAACGCCGTCGACCGGTCGGCGGCCTTGGTGGCTCGCGCGCGTGTGAGCACCGGAAGTGCGGCGAGCACCGGGAGCGACACGGCGGGCGCCGTCACCTGGTCGACGCCCTCACCGCCGGGCAGGACGACCGTCAGCTCCCCGGGAGAGCCGGGCGCGACCAGGGGCGGTTCGGAGCCGTCCGGTCGCCAGAAGACGACATGGCCGGTGCGCCCGGGGTCCGCGGCCACGAAGACGGCGCGGCAGCGGGTCAGCTCGGAGACCTCGAAGAGGGATGCCACGGGAATCGGCGGCACAGGAATACCGAACTCCTCAAATTTGACTACTGTGGGCGGAATCGCCGATGATACATCACTTCAACCTCCGACGGGCATGCTTCGAAGTGATGTGGGTCACTTTTCCCGCTCGGTGGTCGGGGCATCTCAGGGTTGTACGGGGTTCGACTCAGGGACGTCTCAGGGTCGTGGTCCGGAACTGCGGGGAGTCCGCTCCCGTTTTCATGACAGAGAGCGGCAGTGGCCGCGAAGGAGGCGACAGGGATGTCGAAGAGCACGAAGATCGTCGCGGGGGGTGCGGCAATCGGGATCGTCCTGCTGATCCTGCTGCCTTTCCCCTTCTGGGCCAATCTCCTGATAGTCCTGGGGATCCCCACGGCCGCGTACCTCGCGCTGGACCCCTCACAGCGCCGCAGGCTGCGTCGGGTCGGCCGCAAGGAGCTCGGTCGCTGAGGCGCCACCGGCCCGCTCGCGCGGGCCGGTGCGGCGTCATGAGCTCAGTTCGGACGTACGGCGATCTTGTCGAGGGACTCCAGAAGGCCGGGCAGTTCCGGCCCCCGGCCCACCGGCAGTACTTCGCCGGGTTCCTCGTCGAGAAGGACGAACGCGATGTCGTCGGTCCTGGCCACCAGCGACCAGCCGGGACCGTCGGCACGAAGGGTCCGGGCGTCGCCCGGGGCGAACGAGGAGCGGACGCGCCCGAGGGGCGGCGGAGACTCCACGTACGCGCGTGCCTCCGCGAGAACGCGGCGAATGCCCGTGCCGGGGACGCCCCCGGCCTTACCGGTATCGGTCCCCGCCCCGGCCTGCGTCGCGTCGCCGGTCGCCGCCCGGCTCGCGCCGTCCTGCCCGGCGAACGCGGAGTCGCCGATCTGCTCCCGCCACCTGGCCCACTGCAGCGCGATCTCGTCGGCGCCCAGACGCCGTTGGGCGGGCCCCCAGGTGCCGGTGTCCGGCGGGCTCAGCGGGGGCAGGTCCGAGACCTCCGGGTCGGGGTCGTGCGGGGCGGGCACCCCCGGGGCCGCCACGGCTACCGCGAGGGGCCAGCCGGGCAGTGCGGCCACGACCGAGTTCTCGTCGGGTGACAGGTCGTACTCCATGCCGCAGTCCCACGACGCGATGGCCACGGCGACCAGCGACACGTCGTCCACGGCCACCGTCCACCGGGCACCCTCACCGTCCTGTCCCAGGACGATTCCGTACCCGTCGGCAAGCGGTGCGAGGCCGAGGGCCGCGCAGGCCTCCGGATAGTCGTCGCCCAGCACACTGGGGAAGTTCGCGGGCGTGAGCAGCACCGCCGTCAGCACATATAGCGCGTCGTCGTCCCCGGCGGTGACGGCGTCGTCGTCCGTCCCGGCCATGCGGGCCTCCCATCGCTCTCGCTCGTCCGTCGGCGCACCCTAATGCGCCCGGCAGGCCCTTGTCACGAGCGCGAACCCCGTGCGGAGCTGCGGTCTCCGGGTGGGGAGGGGCGAATCGACCGGAGACCCTCACTCGTTCAGGCGGCGGGCAGCCCCAGAAGTGACCGCGCGACCGTCTGCGGAGACTCGTCCCGCTCCCGGGCGAGTGCGATGACCGCCCGGCACGCCAGCTCGCTGACCCCGAACGACAGGGCCTCGGGCGACACCCAGGTCACGGTCTCGTCGATCTGCTCCTGGTCGTCCTCGGCGCAGGCCGAGATGTAGGCGGCGGCCGCCTCGAACAGGTTGTGCGTGCGTTTCGCCTCCTGTGCGGTGCTCTCGTTGTGCAGCGAGTCGACGAATCTGCCGAAGGACTTGCGAACGCTCTCGAACATGTGGGCTACATACCCCCGTGTCGGTGTCCTGGCACGTCCTCCTCAACGTAGAGGCGGAGCCGCGGCCGCAGAAGGGGGAGGACGGGGTGAAGCCCTGCGAACATCACCTTCAGGATGCTGCGCGGCGGGGCCCTCCTGGACGGTGCCGGGGCTCAGCCGACGCGCGCGGCGAGCGCGAGGAAACGGCTGTCCTCGTCGGCGTACGACGTCATGCGCCAGCCCGAACCGGCCAGCAGCGGACCGAGGTTCGCCTCGGCACGCATGTCCTCCGGGGTGATCCGCCGCCCCTGACGCGCCGCGAGCGCCGCCCGGCCGATGGGGTGGAAGAGCGCCAGCGTGCCGCCGGGCCGGACCACCCTCGCCAGCTCCCGTAGGTTCTCGGTGGGGTTCGGAAGGTGGGCGACGAGCCCCGCGGCGAACACCGCGTCCAGTGACTTCGTACGCAACGGCAGCCCCGCCACGTCGGCGAGCAGCAGCTGCCCGTCGCGGTCCCGTCCGGCCCGTACGGCGGCCTCCAGCATGGCGGGTGTCAGATCGGCTCCGAGCACCACTCCGGAAGGCCCCACGGCGGCGCGCAACGGCGTCAGGGCCCGTCCCGTGCCGCATCCCGCGTCGAGTACCCGGTCGCCCGCGCTCAGACCGAGCTCGGCGACCGCCGCGGCGTAGGCGGGCCCGTCGTCGGGGAACCGGGCGTCCCAGAGGGCTGCCCGTGCGGTGAAGAACTCCTGGACGTGTGTGTGGTCGTCGCTCATGCTCCGCATGATCCCGCACCGGAACAGCCCAGCAGGTGATGCACACGTTCGGGCGGCAGGCGATCGTTCCATTGCATATATGCGCCACATTCCAGCACCTTTCGAAATGCGCCCCTTCCGTGCTCCCGTGCCCCCACTAGCGTCCCGGAGCCATGGGACACCTGGACCACGCCACCTTCGGCTTGCTGACCCCCGCGCTGTCGTACGTCATGGCCTCCATCGGCGCCGCGCTCGGCCTGCGCTGCACGGTCCGCGCGCTCGGCACGACCGGCAGGTCGCGCCGCAACTGGCTCGTCACCGCGGCGTCGGCGATCGGCACCGGCATCTGGACCATGCACTTCGTGGCGATGCTCGGCTTCGGCGTCAGCGGTACCGAGATCCGCTACAACGTGCCACTGACCATCCTGAGTCTCCTCGTCGCCATGATCGTGGTCTGCGCCGGAGTCTTCGCCGTCGGCTACAGCCAGGACCGCGGCCGGGCGCTCCTCCTGGGCGGGCTCACCACCGGCCTGGGCGTCGCGAGCATGCACTACCTGGGCATGGCGGCCGTTCGGCTGCACGGGGACGTGACCTACGACCCGGCACTCGTCGCGCTCTCCGTCGTGATCGCCGTGGTCGCCGCGACCGCCGCCCTCTGGGCGGCCCTCAACATCGAGTCGCCCATCGCGGTCACCGTCGCGTCCCTGGTCATGGGCGCGGCGGTGAGCAGCATGCACTACACCGCGATGTGGGCGGTGCGTGTGGAGGTCGCTCCGTCCGGGGCGGTCCTGCCCGGGGCCACGGCGATGCAGTTCATCTTCCCCCTCGCCGTCGGCCTCGGGTCCTACCTCTTCCTCACCTCGGCGTTCGTCGCGCTGTCGCCGACGGCCGGGGAGCGCGAGGCATCCGCGTCGGCCCAGCGGCCGGTCGAGAACTCCGCCGCCCACTAGCCGCGCGCGGTGGCGGGCTTCGAGGCCGGCCCCGCACCACACTCCGATCGAGGAGGCCATGCGTACACCCCGCAGGACCCCGACAGCCGGCGCCGAGACGCCGCCCCAGCCCGCGATACGCGGCCGCCGCGCCCACGCCGGACCTCCCGCCGACGAGCGCTTCGACTCCGACGAGACCGGCGCCCCGACGACCGGGCCGCCCACACGCGCGGGGCGATGGCACATACGCCCCCGCACCGTCCGGGCCAAGATCGTCTGCCTGCTGATGGTGCCCGTCGTCTCCTTGCTCGCCCTGTGGGCGTACGCCACTGTCACCACCGCCCAGGACGTCGCCCGCATCCGTCAGGCGCAGCGCGTCGACGCCTCCGTACGCGGTCCCGTGGCCGACGCCGTCGCGGCGCTCCAGGCCGAGCGCGTGGCCGCCGTACGCTACGCCACAGGGCCCTCCGCGGAGCGGGAGAGCGCGCTGCTGAGCCTGTCGCAACGCACCGACCGGGCGGTCGACGCCCTGCGCCTGGGTGAGCGACACACCATCGCCGACGGCACCGACCTGCCCTCAGGAGCGGCCGAACGCCTCGCCGGCTTCGTGACCGGAGCCGAACGACTGCGTGCGCTGCGAACGGCGGTGCTCGACCGCGGCAGCGGCTGGACCGAGACGTACGAGCGGTACACCACGACCATCTCCACGGCCTTCGGCGTGGACGGCGCGCTCACCGGCATCCAGGACGCCGACCTGGACTCCGACGCGCGCGTACTGCTCGAGTTCGCCCGCGCGGGAGAGGCACTGGCGCAGGAGGACGCGGTCCTGGCCGGAGCCCACCTGGCCGGAACCCTCGACCGCGAGCGGTTGCGCCTGTTCACCGGCGCCGTCGCCACCCGCCGCACCCTGACCGAAGCAGCCGGTGTCGATCTGCGTGGGCCCGAACGTGCCGCCTGGCGGGAACTCGCCGGAGGAAGCGCCTACGCCGGCCTGCGTGCCGTCGAGGACGAGGTGCTCGCGAGCCACCCCGGAGCCCAAGCGCTCCACGCCGCTCCCGAAGCAACCTGGAAGTCCGCCCACGCGCGCGTGCGGGACGGCATGCGCGGCATCGAGTCCGAGTCCGGACGCGAAGTCGCCCAGCGCGCCGACCCGTTCACCCGCGCCCTGCTCACCCCGGCGGGGGCCGCGGTGCTCCTCGGGCTCGCCGCCGTCGCCGCGTCCCTCGTCATCTCCGTACGCATCGGACGAGGCCTGGTCGTCGAGCTGGTGAGCCTGCGCAACGACGCCCTGGAGATCGCTCGCCGCAAACTGCCCCACGCCATGCGGAGACTGCGCGCCGGAGAGGAGATCGACGTCGACACCGAGGCTCCGCCGGGACGACCCGCCGAGGACGAGGCCGGTCAGGTCGCCGAAGCCCTCGGCACCGTGCACCGAGCGGCCCTCCACGCGGCGGTCGAGCGCGCCGAACTCGCCGGCGGCATCTCCGGCGTCTTCGTCAATCTCGCCCGCCGCAGCCAGATCCTCGTGCACCGTCAACTGGGTCTGCTCGACAGTATGGAACGCCGCTCCGACGACCCCGACGAACTCAGCGACCTCTTCCGCCTCGACCACCTCACCACGCGTATGCGACGCCACGCGGAGAGCCTGATCATCCTCTCCGGAGCCGCTCCGGGGCGTGCCTGGCGCCTGCCCGTCGCACTGACGAACGTGGTCCGCGCGGCCGTCTCCGAGATCGAGGACTACGCGCGCGTGGAGGTACGGCAACTCCCCGAGGCCAAGATCTCCGGTACCGCGGTAGCCGACCTCACCCACCTCCTGGCGGAACTCGTGGAGAACGCCGCCCAGTTCTCGCCTCCCCACACGCGCGTGCGGATCACCGGGGAACCGGTCGGCAACGGATACGCCCTGGAGGTCGAGGACCGGGGGCTCGGCATGGGCAAGGAGACCCTCACCGATGCCAATCGCCGCATCGAGCAGTCCGAGGCCCTCGACCTGTTCGACAGCGACCGGCTCGGCCTGTTCGTGGTGAGCCGCCTCTCCGCCCGCCACGGCATCAAGGTCCACCTGCGGACCTCGCCCTACGGCGGCACCACAGCGGTGGTCCTCCTGCCCACCAGTCTGCTCCACAGCGGCGCGCCGGAACGTTCCCCCCGCGCCACCGCCGAAGTACGGCCGCAGCCCGAGCAACGCGAGTACGCCCGCGTGGCCGCCGCCCCGCACCAGGAACCCGTCGAACAGTCCGTGGACCGGCGCGCCCTCATGGCCCCCGTCCCCTCCGCCGGGCAGACCACGGCGGACAGCCCGCCCGAGCCGCCGCCCGGCGTCACCACGCTGCGGCCGCACCGCCACCCGCCGGAACCGGAAGGCACCGACGAACTGCCGCGCCGCGTACGCCAGGCGCACCTCGCACCCCAGCTGCGCGAACAGCGCACCGGGCAACCCGCGCCGACGGCAACCTCCCGGGCCGACGACGAACGCACCCCGGAACTCGTACGAGACCGCATGGCGGCCTACCGCGACGGCTGGGCACGAGGCGGCGGCAGAACACCCGGCTCAGGCGTCACCCACGGTCCCGCGACGCGTGGCGAGAGCAGTGAAGGAGACCCCGCATGATCCAGGACCCGAGCACCAGGGCCACCGAGCGGCCCGGTGAACTCGACTGGCTGCTGGACGACTTGGTGCTGCGCGTACGTGAGGTACGGCACGCCGTGGTGCTGTCCAACGACGGACTCGCGGTCGGCGCCTCCAGCGACCTCAAGCGCGAGGACGGCGATCACCTCGCCGCCGTCGCCTCCGGCTTCCACAGCCTCGCCAAGGGCACGGGCCGCCACTTCGGTGTCGGCGGCGTACGCCAGACCATGGTGGAGATGGACGACGGCTTCCTCTTCGTGGCCGCCGCCGGCGACGGCTCCTGCCTCGCCGTCCTCACCTCGGTCACGGCCGACATCGGCCTGGTGGGGTACGAGATGGCACGGTTGGTGAAACGCGTCGGCGAGCACCTCTGCACACCGACCCGCGCCGGCGCGCGCCCGCCCGCGGCCGGATGAACCAGGGACGGGCCGTCCTCATGACCGAAGGCAGCACAGGCGCTTCGCACGAACCACCGGGCAGCCGGTGGTACGACAACGAGGCCGGGCCTCTCGTTCGCCCCTACGCCATGACGGGCGGCCGCACCAACCCCGGCCCGAACGGGGCCCGCTTCGACCTGATCGCACTGGTCTCGCTCTACACCGGCGCACCCGGTGCCGACGACGACACCTCACTCGGCCCGGAACACCGCGCACTCGCCGAACTGTGCCGCACCGAGACCCAGTCGGTCGCCGAACTCGCCGCGGGCACCGACCTGCCCGTCGGCGTGGTGCGGGTACTCCTCGGCGACCTCCTGGAACTGGGTCGCGTGACCGTCAGTCGCCCCGTTCCCCCCGCGCAGCTGCCGGACGAGCGGATCCTGCGCGAGGTGATCGAGGGGCTCAAGGCGCTGTAGACGGACAAGCGCATGGGCCCAGCCCGTACCGACTCGCGCATCCAATCCGGCACCGAACGAGCACAAGCGGTCGGTGACATGAAATACCGGTCCAACGCCCCACGAAGGAACGGCAGTTGCCATGATGCTGACTCCTCACAGCCGAACCGACGTCGACCGCGGCCGACACTCCCGAGAGAAGTGATCGATGGTCTCCGAGCACTCCGATGAGACAGAGGGCGACACGGGCGCCCTGGCACTGAAGATCCTCGTCGCCGGTGGATTCGGCGTGGGCAAGACCACCCTGGTCGGCGCGGTCAGCGAGATCAGGCCCCTGCGCACCGAGGAACTCCTGAGCGAGGTGGGCCAGTCGGTGGACGACACCGACGGGGTGGACCAGAAGGTCACCACCACCGTCGCCATGGACTTCGGGCGCATCACCATCAGGTCCGGGCTCTCGCTCTACCTGTTCGGCACACCGGGCCAGGACCGGTTCTGGTTCCTGTGGGACGAGTTGGCACAAGGGGCGTTGGGCGCCGTCGTCCTCGCGGACACGAGGCGGCTCCAGGACTGCTTCCCGGCCGTGGACTACTTCGAGCACCGCCACATCCCGTTCGTGGTCGCCGTCAACTGCTTCTCGGGAGCCCGCGCGTACGACGCCCCCGACGTCTCCCGCGCCCTAGACCTCGACCCGGGCACTCCCGTGGTCCTCTGCGACGCCCGGGACCGCGACTCCGGGAAGGAAGTACTGATACGGCTCGTCGAATACGCCGGACGGATGCACACCGCCCGGCTGCTCGACTCCGTGGGCTGAACCGGCGCCAACACGTCCGTACCTGGCCGGTTTCCGTCGCTCGACACCGCTGTTTCGGGTGGGGAAGCGCCCGTTGTCGCTGTTCGGGAAGAAAGGCCGCCATTCCTTGTCGGTCATCTTCCTTGCCATGTCCCCATCCTGCTTGCTCCGACGCCAGCGGTGGGGAAGGCTGAATCGTCGGATCCTCCTTGCCAGGGGGGAACGACGAAACGGGGAGTAGGAACGATGGTGCAGAACGCGGGACTCGGTTGGCTGCTGGACGACCTGACCGAGCGCGTGGAACCCATACGGCACGCCTTGGTGCTGTCCAACGACGGACTCGTCACCGCGGCGAGCACCGGCCTGCGGCGCGAGGACTCCGAACATCTCGCCGCGGTCTCGTCGGGACTGCAGAGCCTCGCCAAGGGCTCGGGCCGCCACTTCGGAGCCGGTGACGTACGACAGACGATGATCGAGTTCGACGACGCGGTGCTCTTCGTCACCGCGGCCGGACCGGGCAGCTGCCTCTGCGTGCTCAGCGCCGCGGAGGCGGACATCGGACAGATCGCCTACGAGATGACGCTGCTCGTGAACCGCGTCGGCGAACACCTCCGAGTGGACGCCCGCCAGCCCGAACGCTCGGCCGCGATGGATCGCTGACCTGCTGCTTTCGCCGTTGCGGGCAGAGTTGTCCACAGGCCCGCCACGACTTTCGGCGAACGGGCTACGGTTTTTCCCGAGGCGAGCGCGAGACCGGCGCGAGCACCGCACCACACGGGGGAGAACCACCATGTCCGGCGACACCATCACGCCATCCGCCACGCCCGGCACGACCACCGAGCCCGGCACACTCACCACGCCGAGCGCCGCCCCGGCACCGGCCGGGGCGACCGGCCGCACCGTCACGCTGAGCCGCGCCGCCCGCGAACTGGGCCTGAAACGAAGCGAACTCGACCTCGCCGTACAACTGGGATGCCTACGAACAGTCGTCGACGAGGGAGGCGGAGACCGTCGGATCGCACGGGCGGAGATCGACCGGCTCCGTGCCGAGAGGGGCTTTCCGGAAGCACTCCGGGAACGGGTCGACGCCGTAGGTTCCCACACGGCCTCCCAGATCCTCGGCGTGCCGGCGTCCCGGTTCATGCGTCTCGCACGGCTGGGGTTGGTCACGCCGGTCAAGTACTACCTCAACCGCTACCGAGCCGTGGTCTGGCTCTATCTGGCGTCCGAACTGAGGCAGTTCGTGGCCGAGGAGAAGAACGCCCGATGGCTGACGGGTCGTATGCCGGAGGACCTGAGGCGTCAGCTGGAGGCGGGGCTGGACCTACGCCCCCGGAACTGGCGAGGGCGCCATCTCGGATTCCTGCTGCGGCAGGCCGAGGACCCCTGGCGGCGCGCTGCCGCTCCGGCCGCCCTGCTCGATCCGATCCAGGTCGCTGAGATCGTCCAGGACCCCTACGAGCGGGCTCACTTGAACCGCCACCGGCCCGCACGGGCCGACCACGGGCCGCCCGACTCTCCCGCCGCGCAGATCACCGCGTGGATCATGACGGCGGACGACCCCGATGAGATCGAATGGCTGCGGACAAATCTCCGGCAGTCCCTCGTCGAGGCCCGCGCCCACCGACTCGCACCGAGGCCCCGCCGCAAAGTGCCGGCGTCGGACACCGCCCGGCACGAGACGCCGGTGGCGGCAGCGCGACCGGCACCCCACCTGCCCCGGGGCGGGCGCCGACCCGGGAAACCGCGGCCGACGGCCGGCACGGCTCCCGAGGGGCGACGCGGCCTGCTGGGCTGGCTCCTGCGCGGACATCACTGACCTGCCGGTCAGGCGCCGAGCTTGCGGAACAACCCTTCCTGGACGACCGACACGAGCAGACGTCCCTCCAGGTCGTAGATACGGCCGCGGGCCAGCCCGCGGCCGCCCACCGCGATCGGCGACTCCTGGTCGTACAGGAACCACTCGTCCGCGCGGAACGGCCGGTGGAACCACATGGCGTGGTCCAGCGACGCCATGTCGAAGCCGCGGGGCCCCCAGAGGGGCTCGACCGGGATACGGACGGCGTCCAGAAGGGTCATGTCGCTGGCGTACGTCAGCGCGCAGGTGTGCACCAGCGGGTCGTCCCCCAGAGGCCCCACGGCCCGCATCCACACCGCGCTGCGCGGCTCGGCGTTCTCGACCTCCTCGGCGGTCCAGCGCAGCCGGTCGACGTACCGGATGTCGAAGGGCTGACGCCGGGCCATGCGCTCCAACTGCTCCGGGAGCGCGCCCAGATGCTCGGTGATCTCCTGGGACACCGTCGGCAACGACTCGGGGTCCGGCACCTTGCGGACCGGCGGCAGCTGATGCTCGAAGCTCCCCTCTTCAGGCTTGTGGAAGGAGGCGGTCAGATTGAAGATCGTGCGGCCCTGCTGCACGGCGGTGACCCGGCGCGTGGTGAACGACCGCCCGTCGCGAACCCGCTCGACCTGGTACACGATCGGCACCCCCGGACGGCCCGGCCGCAGGAAGTACGCGTGCAGCGAGTGCACCGGCCGGTCGCCCTCCGTGGTGCGTCCGGCGGCGACCAGTGCCTGGCCGGCGACCTGGCCGCCGAAGACCCGCTGCAGGGACTCCTGCGGGCTGCGCCCACGGAAGATGTTGACCTCGATCTGCTCCAGGTCGAGCAGGTCGACGAGCCGCTCGGCGGGGTTGGTCGTCATGTACGGGCCTCTCCAGTGCTCACAGCTGACCGACGTCGGTGACCTTGACGACGGCGCGTGCCTCTGCGTCCGAAGCCGCGAGGTCGATCTCCGCGCTGATGCCCCAGTCATGATCGCCGTTCGGGTCGGCGAAGGTCTGCCGGACGCGCCACAGCCCGTTCTGCGGCTCCTCCTCGATCATCAACAGCCTGGGGCCACGGGCGTCGGGGCCCGTGCCGAGCTCTTCGTACTCGTCCCAGTACTTGTCCATCGCCTCGCCCCACCGCTCGGTGTCCCAGCCGGACTCGGCGTCCAGCTCACCCAGCTCACCCACGTGATCGAGGGCGGCGAGCTCGACACGGCGGAACATGGCGTTGCGGACGAGGACACGGAAGGCGCGTGCGTTGGCGGTGACCGGCTTGACCTGGTCGGCCTTCTCCTGGGCCTCCTCGGCCGTCATCTCCTCGGGGTTGGCCAGCTTCTCCCACTCGTCGAGGAGGCTGGAGTCGACCTGGCGCACCATCTCGCCGAGCCAGGCGATCAGGTCCTCCAGGTCGTCCGACTTGAGGTCGTCGGGGACGGTGTGGTCCAGGGCCTTGAAGGCGCCCGCGAGGTAGCGCAGCACGATGCCCTCGGTGCGCGCCAGCTCGTAGTGGGACGTCAACTCCGTGAAGGTCATGGCCCGTTCGTACATGTCGCGGATCACCGACTTCGGCGACAGCGGATGGTCACCGACCCAGGGATGGCTTTTGCGGTACGTGTCGTACGCGTGGAAGAGCAGCTCCTCCAAGGGCTTGGGGTAGCTGACGTCCTGGAGCCGCTCCATGCGCTCCTCGTACTCGACCCCGTCCGCCTTCATCGCGGCCACAGCCTCACCGCGCGCCTTGTTCTGCTGGGCGGCGAGGATCTGCCGCGGATCGTCCAGCGTGGACTCCACGACGGAGACCATGTCGAGGGCGTACGACGGGGACTCCGGGTCCAGCAGTTCGAACGCGGCCAGCGCGAAGGTGGACAGCGGCTGGTTGAGCGCGAAGTCCTGCTGGAGATCGACCGTCAACCGGACGATGCGGCCCTCGGCGTCCGGCTCGTCGAGTTTCTCGACGATGCCGCCGTCGAGGAGCGACCGGTAGATCGCGATCGCGCGGCGGATGTGCCGCAACTGCTGTTTCCGCGTTTCGTGGTTGTCCTCCAGCAGATGGCGCATCGCGTCGAAGGCGTTGCCCGGCCGGGCGATCACCGACAAAAGCATCGTGTGCGTGACGCGGAAGCGGGAGGTGAGTGGTTCCGGGTCGGAGACGATGAGCTTCTGGAAGGTGCTGTCGGTCCAGCCGACGAACCCCTCCGGCGCCTTCTTGCGGACCACCTTGCGGCGCTTCTTCGGGTCGTCGCCAGCCTTGGCGAGCGCCTTCTCGTTCTCGACGACGTGCTCGGGCGCCTGCCCCACCACGTAGCCCGCGGTGTCGAAACCGGCCCGCCCGGCGCGGCCCGCGATCTGGTGGAACTCACGGGCACGCAGCGTCCGCACCCGGGTGCCGTCGTACTTGGTGAGAGCGGTGAACAGCACGGTGCGAATAGGGACGTTGACACCGACGCCGAGCGTGTCCGTGCCGCAGATGACCTTCAGCAGACCGGCCTGGGCCAGCTTCTCCACCAGCCGCCGGTACTTGGGCAGCATGCCGGCGTGGTGCACACCGATGCCGTGCCGCACGTAACGGGAGAGGTTGCGGCCGAACTTGGTGGTGAAGCGGAAGTTGCCGATCAGTTCGGCGATCCGGTCCTTCTCCTCCCGCGTGCACATGTTGATGCTCATCAGCGCCTGCGCCCGCTCCACGGCCTGCGCCTGTGTGAAGTGCACGATGTAGACGGGAGCCTGCTTGGTGGCGAGCAGCTCCGTGATCGTCTCCGTCAGCGGGGTCAGCACGTACTCGTAGGAGAGGGGCACCGGGCGGGTCGCCGAGCGGACCACCGAGGTGGGGCGGCCGGTGCGCCGGGTGAGGTCCCCCTCGAACATCGCGACGTCGCCGAGCGTCGCCGACATCAGGATGAACTGGGCCTGCGGCAGCTCCAGGATCGGGATCTGCCAGGCCCAGCCGCGGTCGGCCTCCGCGTAGAAGTGGAACTCGTCCATCACGACCTGGCCGACATCGGCGTGTTTGCCGTCGCGCAGCGCGATGGACGCCAGCACCTCGGCGGTGCAGCAGATGACGGGGGCGTCGGCGTTCACGGAGGCGTCGCCGGTGAGCATGCCGACGTTCTCGGTGCCGAAGATCTTGCACAGCTCGAAGAACTTCTCCGAGACCAGCGCCTTGATCGGGGCCGTGTAGAAGGTGACCTCGTCGCGGGCGAGGGCCGCGAAGTGCGCGCCCGCCGCGATCATGCTCTTGCCGGAGCCGGTGGGCGTCGACACGATCACGTTCGCGCCGGAGACCACCTCGATGAGCGCCTCCTCCTGATGCGGGTAGAGCGTGAGACCGCGTTCCTGGGCCCACGACTCGAAGGCTTCGTAGAGGGCGTCGGGGTCGGCGGTCCGCGGCAGCTGATCGATGAGGGTCACGCCCCCATCTTGCCTGCACGCGCGGCCGATGGGGGAATCGGATGCCGGACGGAAGATCGCGAACGCTACGCTGTGGCGCCGACGGAATGTCAGCGCACCTGGACAACTGGACAGCGACTCAAGGCGCCTGGACAGCGGCACGAACGGAATGGGACGGGGCACCGCCATGATGGGACCAGCACACTCACTGTCGGGAGCCGCGGCCTGGCTCGGCGTAGGGGCGGCAGCGGCCGCCGCAGGGCACACGATGCCCTGGCCGGTCCTCCTGGTCGGTGCGCTGATCTGCGCGGGTGCCGCGCTCGCCCCGGACCTGGACCACAAGGCGGCCACGATCTCGCGCTCCTTCGGTCCACTGTCGCGCTGGGTGTGCGAGATCGTCGACAAGCTCTCGTACGCCGTCTACAAGGCGACCAGGAAGCAGGGCGACCCGCGCCGCTCCGGCGGGCACCGCACGCTCACGCACACCTGGCTGTGGGCAGCGCTGCTGGGCGCCGGTGCCTCCGCCATCGCCATCACGGGGGGCCGCTGGGCGGTGCTGGCCCTCCTCTTCGTGCACATGGTGCTGGCCATCGAGGGTCTGCTGTGGCGGGCGGCCCGGGGCTCGAGCAGCGATGTGCTGGTGTGGCTGCTGGCCGCGACCAGTGCCTGGATCCTCGCGGGTGTCCTGGACAAGCCGGGCAACGGGGCGGACTGGCTGTTCACACAGCCGGGCCAGGAGTACCTGTGGCTCGGGCTGCCGATCGTGCTCGGCGCGCTGGTGCACGACATCGGGGACTCGCTGACCGTGTCGGGCTGCCCGGTTCTGTGGCCGATACCGATCGGGCGCAAGCGCTGGTATCCCCTGGGCCCGCCGAAGGCCATGCGCTTCCGGGCCGGCAGCTGGGTGGAGCTGCGGGTGCTGATGCCGGTGTTCATGGTGCTCGGGGGAGTGGGCGCGGCGGCAGCGCTGAACTTCATCTGACGCGCCGCTCGGCCCTGGCCGAGCCCTTCGAAACCGGGTCAGCCGGACGGCGGACCCTCGTCCACGATGTGCATCGCCGCCTCCTCGGCGGAGGCGGCAGCCCCGTCGATGCCCACGTCGCTGGCGATCAGCCCGCTCTCCTCGTCCTCGTGCGCACCCTCGTCGGGAGCGACGAGACGGCCGGAGCGGAGGTCGCCCACCTCGCTGTCCAGGGGCTCGCCGTCGGTGTCCTGGGAGTCGCCGATACCGTCTCCGTCGGGGTAGGCGATGTCCGGGAGCTCCTCGGCGAGGCGTTGTTCCAGGGTCTCACCGCGCAGGCGCTCCGCCGCGGTGACACCGGTGTGCTCGACCGCCCATGGCCGCTCCGGTGGGGACCAGCCCCGGTCGAGGGGGTCGGCCACACCATCGGCGACCAGGGTGTCCTCGGCGTCCAGCAGCCCCGCGTCGTCCTGGATCTCGGATCCGTCTGGCTGGTAGACGTCGTCTCCCCAACCGCCGGCTCTGTCCACGGGTACCTCCAGTGGTGGGACGGGCCCGGTGCCACCGTTCGGCGACGGTGGGCGCGCGGACCGCTGGGCGACGGCCCGAACCCCGCGAACCGGGCGGTTCACGGGCGTCCCCCGAATCAGTGCCCACCACCAGCCTTCCACTCGCGTTCGGCACCGCGCAACGGCAGGGGGCCGGAGGCCGCCGGACCACCCGGCCGCCGCCCGTCATGGCCGGGTCCGTTCCGGGCCCGGCCGCAGGGAGCGGCCCGTGCGGTCCCGCAACCACCTGTGGCCCCGGTTCCGGCCGGGGACTCCCCGCCGAGGGGCATCGCATCCGCGACGGCCACGCCTGTGTGCCGGTCAGCCGTGCCACGACCTCCACAGGGCCGCGTACGCGCCGTCCGCCTCGACCAGTTCGTCGTGGCTGCCCAGTTCGCTGATACGGCCGTCCTCGACGACGGCGATGATGTCGGCGTCGTGGGCGGTGTGCAGACGGTGGGCGATGGCGACGACGGTGCGGCCGTCGAGGACGCGGGCGAGGGAGCGTTCCAGATGGCGGGCCGCGCGCGGGTCGAGGAGCGAGGTCGCCTCGTCCAGCACCAGCGTGTGCGGGTCGGCGAGGACCAGCCGGGCCAGCGCGATCTGCTGGGCCTGCGCCGGCGTGAGCGCGAACCCGCCCGAGCCGACCTCGGTGTCCAGCCCCTCGTCCAGTGCCTGTGCCCAGGCATCGGCGTCGACCGCGCCCAGCGCCGCCCACAGCTCGGCGTCCTGCGCACCCGTGCGGGCGAGGAGCAGGTTGTCGCGCAGGGAGCCGACGAACACATGGTGCTCCTGGTTGACCAGTGCCACATGGGAGCGGACGTCCTCGGCGGGCATCCGGGACAGTTCGGCGCCACCCAGGGTGATGCGGCCGTCGCGGGGTGCGTAGATCCCGGCGAGGAGCCTGCCCAGAGTGGACTTGCCGGCGCCGGACGGGCCGACGAGGGCGAGCCGGGTGCCGGGCGCGACCTCCAGGGACACCTTGCGCAGCACGTCGACGCCTTCGCGGTACCCGAAGTGCACCCGGTCGGCGTGGACATGACGGCCTTCGGGTGCCACGGCCGGGTCCCCCGCGTCCGGCTCGATGTCCCGTACACCGACCAGTCGGGCCAGCGACACCTCGGCGACCTGCAGCTCGTCGTACCAGCGGAGGATCAGGTTGATCGGGTCGACGAGCATCTGGGCGATGAGCGCGCCAGTGGTCAGCTGGCCGAGCCCGATCCACCCCTGCAGGACGAACACCCCGCCGACGATCAGGACCGAGCCGAGGACCGTGGTGTGCGTGAGGTTGATCACCGGGAAGAGCACCGACCGCAGCCACAGCGTGTACCGCTCCCAGGCGGTCCACTCCCGGACGCGTCGGTTCGACAGGTCGATGCGGCGCGTGCCGAGACGGTGGGCCTCGACCGTGCGGCCGGCGTCCACGGTCTCCGCGAGCACGGCGGCCACGGCGGCGTACCCGGCGGACTCCGAGCGGTAGGCGGAGGGGGCACGCTTGAAGTACCAGCGGCAGCCGAGCACCAGCAGCGGCAGGGCCAGCAGTACGGCGAGGGCCAGTGGGGGCGCGGTCACGGCGAGCCCGCCGATGAGCAGGGCCACCCACACCACGCCGATCGCCAGCTGGGGCACTGCCTCGCGCATGGCGTTGCCGAGCCGGTCGATGTCCGTGGTGATGCGGGAGAGCAGGTCACCCGTACCGGCGCGTTCCAGGACGCCCGGCGGCAGTCCGACCGACCGTACGAGGAAGTCCTCACGGAGGTCGGCCAGCATCCGCTCACCGAGCACGGCGCCGCGCAGCCGCACCTCCCTGACGAAAACGGCCTGCACGACGAGGGCGACGACGAACACCGCCGCCGTGAGTTCCAGATGGAGCTCCCGCGCCTCGTCGGAGACGCGTTCGACGAGGGTGCCGAGCAGGTAGGGGCCCGCCATCGAGGCCACGACGGCGATCGTGTTGACGGTGATGAGCAGGACGAAGGCCCTGCGGTGCCGACGGAACAGTTCGGCCACGTAGGAGCGTACGGTCGCGGGGGCGCCGACGGGCAGGGTGTTCGCCGTCGTCGGGGCGGCCGGATCGTAGGCCGGGGGCGCCACGCCGATCATGCGGTCTCCTCGATCTCTTCCAGTTCGTTCAGCACATCGCTGAGGGTGGTTTTGCGGTCCGGCGGCGGGCCCGCGAAGGCAGCCTTTCTGGCGGGCCCGGCGGCCGGAACGGCCTTCCCGTCGGGTCGGCCGGCCGAGGCGTCGTTCGCCTCCGGCCCACCAGCCGTCATGGCGTCGTTCGCTTCCGGCCCGACGGCCGTCACGGTGTCCTTCGCCTCCGCCCCGTCGGCTGTCGCGTCCTTCGCGTGCGCCCCGCCGGTCATTGCCGCTGTCGCGTGCGCGCCGTCGGCCATCCCCGCCTGTCCCCCGGGCCCGTCGGCCGGGGTGGTCTCCTCGTCGGTCTCGCGGGTGACGACGGCCCGGTATCGGGGTTCCTTGTGGACGAGGTCGCGGTGCAGGCCGACCGCCGTGACCTTGCCCTCGTGCACGAGGACGACGCGTTCGGCGAGGTCCAGGAGGAGAGGTGAGGAGGTGAAGACGACCGTCGTGCTGCCCGCCCGCAGTGACCGGATGCCGTCGGCGACGCGGGCCTCGGTGTGCGAGTCGACGGCGGAGGTCGGCTCGTCCAGGACCAGTACGCCCGGGTCCGTGATCAGGGACCGGGCCAGCGCGAGCCGCTGGCGCTGGCCGCCGGACAGGGACCGGCCGCGCTCGGTGATGCGTGCGTCCAACGGGTCCTCGGCGTCGAGCGACCCCTGGATCAGGGCTTCCAGCACGTCACCGCACTGTGCGGCGGCCAGCGCCTCCTCGGCGGTGACCTCGCCCGAGGCGGGGACGTCGAGGAGGTCGCGCAGCGTGCCGGAGAGCAGCACCGGGTCCTTGTCCTGGACGAGGACGGCCGTGCGGGCTGAGTCGAGGGGCAGTTCGTCGAGCGGTACGCCGTCGAGGAGCACGGAGGTGCCCTCCTCGGTGGCATGGCCGCCCAGCCGTTCCGCCAGTCGTCCGGCCGCGTCCGGGTCGCCGCACACCACCGCGGTGAGACATCCCGCGGGCGCGAGCAGCCCGGTCGCCGGGTCGTACAGGTCCCCGGTGGGCACGGTGGCCTCGCGCGACCCTTCGGTGTCCGTGGCACGCTCCAGTGACAGCACCCCGGCGGCCCGCTTGGCGGACGGACGGGAGAAGGAGTACGCCATCGCGATCTCCTCGAAGTGCCGGAGCGGATACGTCAGGAGCATGACCGCGCTGTACACGGTGACCAGTTCGCCGATCGTGATCCGGCCCTCGCGGGCGAGACCCACGCCGTGCCAGACGACCGCGATCATCAGCAGCCCCGGCAGCAGGACCTGGACGCCGGAGATGAGGGCCCACATACGGGCGCTGCGGACGGCGGCGTGGCGAACCTCCTGGGAGGCCCGGCGGTAGCGGTCGAGGAACAGCTCCTCGCCGCCGATGCCGCGCAGGACGCGCAGGCCCGCGACGGTGTCGGAGGCCAGCTCGGTGGCGCGGCCCGCCTTCTCGCGCTGGAAGTCGGCACGCCGGGTCGCGCGGGGCAGCAGCGGCAGCACGGAGAGGGCGAGGACGGGGACGCCCACGGCGACGATGATGCCGAGCGCGGGCTGGTAGACGACCAGACCGACACAGATCAGCACCACGGTGAGGGCCGCGGCGGTGAACCGGGAGACGGCCTCGACGAACCAGCCGATCCTCTCGACATCGCCCGTGGAGACCGCGACGATCTCACCGGCCGCCACCCGCCGCGTCAGCGCCGAGCCGAGCTGGGCCGTCTTGCGGGCCAGCAGTTGCTGGACGCGCGCGGCCGCCGTGATCCAGTTGGTGACCGCCGACCGGTGCAGAAAGGTGTCGCCCAGCGCCATCGTGAACCCGCACAGCACCAGCAGCACGCCCGCGAGGGCGAGCCGGGAGCCGGAGCGGTCGACCACGGCCTGGATGGCGAAGCCGACGCAGAACGGCAGCCCGGCCACGGAGGTGAAGTGCAGCAACCCCCATGCCAGCGCCTTGAACTGTCCGCCGAGCTGATTCCGACCGAGCCACCACAGGAATCGGGGACCCGACCGCGCGTCCGGTACACCTGGGTCTTTGTACGGAAGGTCTTGAATCTGCATGACGTCCCAGAGGCTCGTGTCAGGGTGGGGGGAAGTGGGGAGAAAAGGGGCGGCGAGGGCCGACGGCCAGCCGTGAAAGGTTCGCGTCGCGGCGTGGTCGGAAGCAAACGGTTTTCCGGCGTCGGGCAAAGTTTCGGCCTGGACCACCTGTCCGAGGCCCCGCGGGCGGGGCGGCGGGCAGCTGCGTCCGGTGCGCGGTGCGACGATGGACCGCATGCGAATAGGCGGTACGAGGCGGGGACGAACCGGCGTGGTGAGCGACGTGGGTGCGGGCTGTTCGGACAGTGAGGGTGCGATGAGGGGCACGGTGCACGTCCGGCTCGCGGCGGTGGTCTGTGGCGCGCTGGTGATGTCCGTGGCGGCGTGCGGAGGTCCGGGCGGCGCGAGCGACGGAGTCAAGGCCGACACGGGCGGCACGAAGTCCGGGCAGAAGACCGGCCGCGCCGAGGCGCGAACCGTGGACCCGACCCGTATCCCGGACGTCGGCGACCGTCTCCAGAAGCAGATCCCCGCCGAGTCCCGCCAGGTCGTGGCCGTCTACGGGGAGGGCGAGGACGATGCCGACGCCACGGTCGTGCTGTACACGAAGAGCGGTTCCACCTGGAAGAAGACCCGCAGCTGGGAGGGTCACAACGGCAAGAAGGGCTGGACGACCGACCATCGGGAGGGCGACAAACGCAGCCCCGTAGGGGTGTTCACGCTCAGCGACGCGGGAGGAGTCCTCGGCGACCCGGGTGCCAAGCTCCCGTACAGCCGGTCGGCGTCGTTCCAGGCGCCGCACTACTGGGCCAAGTCGCACTGGCACGACTTCGACTACGTGATCGCCATCGACTACAACCGCGTCAAGGGCACTGCGCCGATCGACCCGACGCGCCCCGAGGGCCAGTCGAAGGGCGGCAGCATCTGGCTGCACATGGACCACGGCAGCGGCACCTCGGCCTGCGTCAGCCTGCCCAAGTCGGGGATGGAGTACCTGCTGCGCACCCTTGACCCGGCCCGGCACCCGGTGATCGTCATGGGGGACAAGGCGGAGCTGAAGGCCTGAGGCGCAGGGAACCGTCGCGCGCTCGCCAGGCACTTCCGCGCACTCTTGTGGCCGGAGATCTCATTGCGGCGGGGTGCCCACTCCCCGTAGAACTCCGGCCATGAGAAGCCGGATCATCATGTCCATGCTCACCGGAGCGACCCTCCTGGCGAGCACCCTCCTGGGGGCCACCCCCGCCCAGTCCGCCGACGTCCTTGCCCAATCCGCGGACCTCCCCGCCCAGTCCGCCGTCCCCGCCCAATCCGCCGACGTCCCCGCCGAGTTCGGCACCGACTGGCACGACCCGATCACCGCCGCCCCGCCCGTCACCAGACCCGAGAACACCAGGTCGTGCGAAGTGACGGTCGCCGAGGCCCAGTTCAAGGACTTCACGCCGTACCGGGGGACCTACACGCCACCGGGGGACTGCGGGAAGAGGTGGAGCAAGGTCGTCCTGCGGCTCGACGGCAAGGTGAGGGGCCGCCAGTTCGACCGCCTCGGTCATCTGCGGATCGGCGGCGTCGAGGTGTTCCGGACATCCACTCCGCAGCCCTCGCCCGACGGCATCGAGTGGTCCGTGGAGAAGGACGTCACCCGGTACGCCCACACCCTGCGCACCGAGCAGCCCGTGGAGATGCTCATCGGCAACGTCGTCGACGACACGTACACCGGCATCCTCGACGTCAAGGTCACGCTGACCTTCCATGCGGGCCGGCCCGACGCGGAGACGGCGAAGACCGTCCCCGACCGCGTCCTCACCCTCCAGGACGGCAGCACTCTCACCACCCCGCGCAACAGTGAGCGCGTCGTCGCCGAGGTGTACGCGACCGGGTCCGGCGGTGGCTGCGAGGAGTACTGGTATCTGACGGTGCCCGAGGAGGCGCCGTACTCCTGCAAGGCGGACGAGGGGCCGTACCGCGAGGTGCGGATCTCTGTGGACGGGCAACTGGCCGGAATCGCCGCGCCGTTCCCCAATGTGTGGACCGGCGGCTGGTCCAACCCCTTCCTCTGGTACGTCGTCCCGGGCCCCCGCGCCTTCGACGTCCAGCCCCTCCGCTACGACCTCACCCCCTTCGCGGGTCTCCTCAACGACGGCCGACCGCACCGGATCGAGGTCTCCGTCGTCGGCGTGCCCGAGGGGCAGACCGGCTGGAGTGCCCCGGTCAACGTCCTCGTCTGGCAGGACGCGAAGAGAGCGCATGTCACCGGCGCCCTGACCAAGGTCCAGGCGGGCGACCTCGCGAACTCGTCCACGTACACCCCCGGCGCGGAGCACCGCCTCGACACCGAGGGCGGTCACCGGCTGACAGTCGCCGGGTATGTCGACACCTCGCGCGGCCGGGTGACGACGACCGTCCGCCGGAGTCTCGCCAACATCTCCACGCACACCTGGTCGGACGGCGAGAACCCGGACGCGCTCGACGCGAGGTGGAGCGACGACGAGACGGTCACCGTCGACGAGGGCGGACGCGGACCGGCTCGGACGACGCGTGTCCAGCGGTCGTACACGATGGACGGAACGACGACGCTCGGTGTCGGCGACCGGCTGCGGACCGTGCTCACGCTGGGCGACCGTGCGACGGTCACCGAGACGCGGGCCGGGCGGCGCACGGCGTGGTCCCGGCTCGACGACACCTACACGGGTGACGCCACGTACACGGCGTCCGTGCCGCGTGACCAGCGGCATGCGGTCGGGACGACGAGTGAGCGCTACCGGACGTACGGATCGAACGGGTGCTACGACCGTTCGCTGGTCTCCGTACAGGGAGTGCTGACGGAGGACCGGATGGGCTGTTGACGACGAATGCGTGCGATGTGAAGTCTGTTCGATGATTTACATCGGCGAAACATGGCGGTCTTCCCCACGAGCGAGAACTCCCCGATAGTGATCCGCGCGGAAGTGCTTTTCCGCATGTCAGAAAATCCCCTCGGAGGAGTGCCCGTGCCGCAGTCCGTACCGTCCCTGCCGCGACGCGTCGCACGCATGCTGCGTACCTCACTGTTCGCACAAGTCGGAGTCGCGCTTGTGCTCGGAATCGTCGTCGGAAGGTTGTGGCCCGACACGGCCACGACCTTCCAGCCGCTCGGCGACGGTTTCATCCGCCTCATCAAGACGGTCATCTCGCCCCTGGTGTTCTGCGTGGTCGTCGTCGGCATCGCCAAGGCCGGCAATCTCAAGGCCTTCGGGCGGATCGGGCTCAAGGCCCTGATCTGGTTCGAGGTCGCCTCGACGGCCGCGTTGCTCATCGGTCTGATCGCCGCCAACGTTGTCGGCCCCGGCTCGGGCATGAACGTCGACCCCTCGAAGCTCGACACCTCGGCGGTCGACGCGAAGACCGCCGGCGGCGAACTGCCGACGACCGGCGAGTTCATCCTGAACGCGCTGCCGCAGAGCGCGGTCGGCGCGTTCGCCGAGAACTCGCTGCTCCAGGTGCTCGTGCTCGCCTGCCTCGTCGGCGCCGCGCTGCTGCACCTCGGCCACACCAAGGTGCCCAAGATCCTGCCCGCCATCGAGCAGGTTCAGGAGGTCATCTTCGCGATCGTCGGCTTCGTCATGAAGCTGGCACCGCTCGCCGTGTTCGGCGCGATGGTCCACCTCGTGGGCGAGTACGGCCTCGGCGTGATGAAGACCTACGCCAAACTGATCATCCTCTGCTACGCCGTAGCCCTCGTCTTCCTCGTGCTGCTGAGTGTCGCGCTGAAGCTGGTGACCGGGCTGAGCCTGTGGAAGTTCGTCCGCTACACCCGCGCGGAGATGTTGCTCGCGCTGGGCACCGCCTCCAGCGAGAGCGTCATGCCGCGCATGATGCAGAAGCTGCGGCAGGCGGGCGCCCGTGACGACGCCGTGGGCCTCGTGCTGCCCACCGGCTACTCGTTCAACCTCGACGGCGCGTCCATCTACCTCTCCATCGGCACACTGTTCATCGCGCAGGCCGTGGGGGTGGACCTCAGTCTCAGCCAGCAGATCACCGTCATCCTGGTCCTGATGCTGACCAGCAAGGGCATGGCCGGTATACCCGGTTCGGCCTTCCTCGCCCTGTCGGCGACCGCCTCCTCGCTGGGCGCCATCCCCGCCGGAGCCGTCGCGCTCCTCCTCGGCGTCGACCGCATCATGGACTCGATGCGCGTCGTCACCAACCTCCTCGGCAACTGCGTGGCCGTCTTCGCGGTGTCGAAGTGGGAGGGCGCACTGGACACCGAACGGGCGAAGAAGATGCTCGACGGGGAGATCCAGTTCGTGGAGGAAGAGGACGAGCCCTCCGGAGACGGGGACCGGCCGGCCGAGTCTCCCGTCACGACTGCCGAGTCCCCCGTCACGACTGCCGAGGCGCCCGCGAAGGCAGAGGTTCCCGCGCTCTCCAAGGTGGAGGCGAAGGAGCCTGCGCCTGAAGTGAGTTGACCTCTCTTTCTCCGCTCTCCCCCATGATGAAGGGGCCCGGCGCAGCACTCTGCGCCGGGCCCCTTCGCGTGCGCTCGTTCAGCAGCGCCGCTCCGCCGCCGGTGCCCCGTCGATCAACGTGTCGAGCAGCCCCCCGAGCACTCCGCGTTGATCGTCCGCCAGCGGCGCCAGGATCTCCTCCGCCGCCGAACGCCGCGCATGGTGCAGCTCCCGCAGCACCTTGCGGCCCTCGTCGGTGACCTCTATCCGGATCACCCGCCGGTTGGTGGGATCGGGCACCCGACGTACCCGGCCGCTCTCCTCCAGCGCGTCGACCAGGGTCGTCACGGCCCGGGGGACGACCTCCAGCCGCTCCGCCAGATCGGCCATGCGCGGCGGCGTGTCGTAGTGGGCAAGGGCGCGCAGCAGCCGGGACTGCGCCGGGGTGATCTCCAACCCGCTCTGCTGGAGGTGGCGCTTCTGGATGCGGTGCACACGGCGGGTGAGCAGCAGCAACTGCTCGGCGAGCAGCCCGTCGGCGTCTGGGGTGGTCATACGGGAACAATATCAGGACCATGTTCATTGTGAGCATAGGTAACAATGAGCTAAGCTCCGCGAGTCCATCTCGCGGAACCTTCCTCACCCGTCTCACCTCCCGTAGGAGCCCATGCGTCCCGACCACGAACCCACCTGGGGGCCGTCCGGCCACTCGCAGGACCAGCCCCGACAGGTACGCCGCATCCTGAAACTCTTCCGCCCCTATCGCGGTCGACTCGCCATCGTCGGCCTGCTCGTCGGCGCCGCGTCGCTCGCGTCGGTCGCCACACCGTTTCTCCTCAAGGAGATCCTCGACACCGCGATCCCCGAGGGCCGTACCGGCCTGCTGAGCCTGCTCGCGCTCGGCATGATCCTCAGCGCGGTCCTCACCAGCATCTTCGGTGTCCTGCAGACGCTGATCTCCACGACCGTCGGCCAGCGGGTCATGCACGATCTGCGCACCGCCGTCTACGGACGGCTGCAGCGCATGTCGCTCGCCTTCTTCACCCGGACCCGTACCGGCGAGGTCCAGTCCCGCATCGCCAACGACATCGGCGGCATGCAGGCGACCGTCACCTCGACGGCCACCTCCCTGGTCTCCAACACCACCAGCGTGATCGCCACGGTCATCGCCATGGTCGCCCTGGACTGGCGGCTCACCGTGGTCACCCTGCTCCTGCTGCCGCTGTTCGTGTGGATAAGCCGCCGGGTCGGCAACGAACGCAAGAAGATCACCACCCAGCGCCAGAACCAGATGGCCGCCATGGCCGCGACGGTCACCGAGTCGCTGTCCGTGAGCGGCATCCTGCTCGGTCGCACGATGGGTCGCGCCGACTCGCTCACCAAGTCCTTCGCCGAGGAGTCCGAAGGGCTCGTCGACCTGGAGGTCAGGGTCAACATGGCCGGACGCTGGCGCATGGCCGTCATCACCGTCGTCATGTCCGCCATGCCCGCCGTCATCTACTGGACCGCCGGCATCGCGCTCCAGCTGGGTGGTCCGTCCGTCTCGGTCGGCACGCTCGTGGCCTTCGTCTCGCTCCAGCAGAACCTGTTCCGGCCGACCGTGAGCCTGCTGTCCACCGGCGTACAGATCCAGGCCTCGCTCGCGCTCTTCCAGCGCATCTTCGAGTACCTCGACCTGCCCATCGACATCACCGAACCCGAGCGCCCGGTCCATCTCGACCAGGTCAAGGGCGAAATCCGCTTCGAGAACGTCGAGTTCCGCTACGACGGCGACGACGGCAAGCACGGCGACGACGGCAAGCACGGCGTTGAGGGCAAGCACGGCGTCGACGCCAAGCACGGCGTCGACGGAAACCGGGGAGGCCACGGCAGAGGGCGCCCGATCCTCGACGGCATCGACCTCACCGTCCCGGCCGGCGGCAGCCTCGCCGTCGTCGGGCCGACCGGCGCCGGCAAGTCCACGCTCGGCTGCCTGGTGCCGCGGCTGTACGACGTCACGGGCGGCCGGGTCACCCTCGACGGGGTCGACGTACGCGACCTGGACTTCGACACACTGGCCCGGGGTATCGGTGTCGTCTCCCAGGAGACGTACCTCTTCCACGCCTCGGTCGCCGACAACCTGCGCTTCGCCAAACCGGACGCCACCGACGAGGAGCTCCACGCGGCGGCGCGGGCGGCCCAGATCCACGACCACATCGCGGCCCTGCCCGACGGCTACGACACGGTCGTCGGCGAACGAGGCCACCGTTTCTCCGGCGGTGAGAAGCAGCGCCTCGCCATCGCCCGCACCATCCTGCGCGACCCGCCGGTCCTCATCCTCGACGAGGCGACCAGCGCTCTCGACACCCGTACCGAGCACGCGGTGCAGCAGGCCATCGACGCGCTGTCCGCCAACCGCACCACGGTCACCATCGCCCACCGGCTCTCCACCGTCCGGGAAGCCGACCAGATCGTCGTACTGGACTCCGGCCGTGTGGTGGAACGCGGTACACACGAGGAACTGCTGCGCAGCGGTGGGCGGTACGCGGCGCTCGTACGGCGGGACGCGCGGCTGACGCCGGGCCGCGAGGTGCCGGAGGCGCCGAAACTGGAACCGACAAGATGAAGATATGCCGGGTTTGAGGTGGTATGCGGGTTAACGTGCCCGCATGCAGATGAACACTCCGCCACGGAGCACGATTCGACTGACGCGCCGGGGCCGGGCCGCCCTCATCGCGACCGGAGCCGTCGTGGCGGCCACCGCCGTGGCGGTGCCGCTGCTGAGCGTGGAAGGCGGTGGCGGCGCGGCCGAGCGCCCGACGTCACTGGTGATCCCGGAGGGCTGGCGCTCCGGCCAGGTCTACGAAGCCGTCGACAAGGCCCTCGCCCTGCCCGCAGGATCCACCAAGAAGTCCCTGGTCAAGGCCAAACTGATGCTCCCGGACGACGCCGAGGGCAACCCGGAGGGCTACCTCTTCCCGGCGACGTACCCCTTGCGGGAGAAGTCGACCCCCGAGTCCCTGCTGACGGGCATGGTCGAGACCGCGAACAAGAAGTTCAACGGCGGCCAGGTCACGGCCGGGGCGCAGCGCAACGCGATGAACGTCTACCAGGCGGTCACCATCGCGAGCATCATCCAGGCCGAGGCGGCCTCCGAGGAGGACATGGGCAGGGTGTCCCGGGTCGTCTTCAACCGTCTGGAGCGCGGTATGCCGCTACAGATGGACTCCACCATCAACTACGCGCTGAACCGCTCCACGCTGGACACCACCGTCGGCGACACGAAGATCGACAGTCCCTACAACTCGTACCGGCGCATGGGCCTGCCGCCCACGCCGATCGCCAACCCGGGCGAGGCGGCGATGCGCGCGGCGGTCAATCCGACGTCGGGCGACTGGCTGTACTTCGTCACGGTCAAGCCGGGCGACACCCGCTTCACGGCGAACTACCAGGAACACCTGCGCAACGTCGCCGAGTTCAACCAGAACCGGAAGAAGCCGTCGCCGACCGCCGAGGCGAGCACCCCGCCTCCCTCACCGGCGCTCCGCTGACATCCTGCCGGGTCGGATCGGGACGTCAGACGGCGGCGGCCCGCTCGTTCGCCAGCAGTCGCCTGATGTCCCGGACCGCCGCACGCCCGGCGCGGTTGGCACCGATGGTGCTCGCCGAGGGGCCGTAGCCGACCAGATGGATCCGGGGGTCGGCGATCGCGCGGGTGCCGTCGACGCGGATGCCGCCGCCGGGTTCGCGCAGCCGCAGCGGCGCCAGATGGTCGACGGCGGCGCGGAAGCCGGTCGCCCAGAGGATGACGTCGGCGTCCACACGGCGGCCGTCGTCCCACCTCACTCCGTCGGCCGTGATCCGGTCGAACATCGGCAGCCGGTCCAGGACGCCGTCCGCGATGCCCTGCCGGACCGCGTCGTTGAGCGGCAGCCCCGTCACCGACACGACGCTCTTCGGCGGCAGTCCCAGCCGCACCCGCTCCTCCACCATGGCGACGGCCGCCCGTCCCGCGCCCTCGTCGAACGGCCCCTCGCGGAACACGGGCGGACGCCTCGTCACCCACGTCGTCGCGGCGGCGTACGGGGCGATCTCCAGCAGATGCTGCGTCCCGGACGCGCCCCCGCCCACCACGACCACCCGCAGCCCCGCGAACTCCTCGGGCCCCCGGTACTGGGCGGTGTGCAACTGCCGCCCCCGGAACGTCTCCTGACCGGGATAGCGCGGCCAGAACGGCCGGTCCCAGGTGCCCGTCGCGTTGATCAGCGCCCGCGTCGACCACCCACCGTCCGAGGTCTCCACCAGCAGCCGTCCGCCCGCCCCCTCACGCACCGCGTGGACGTCCACCGGACGCCGTACCCGCAGGTCGAAGGCGTGCTCGTACGAGTCGAAGTACTCTCTGACGACCTCGGCGGAGGGTCGCGCGGGATCGGCCCCGGTCAGTTCCATGCCCGGCAGCGCGTGCATCCCGTGCACCTTGCCGTACGTCAGCGACGGCCAGCGGAACTGCCAGGCGCCGCCCGGGCCGGGGGAGTGGTCCAGCACCAAGAAGTCGCGCTCCGGCTCGAAACCGGTCCGGCGCAGGTGATAGGCGCCGGCCAGACCTGCCTGGCCGGCGCCTATGACGACCACCTCGACCTCACGCGTGTTGTTCACGCTTCTACCAACCGTGGAGGGGGCGCGGATCTTCCCGAGGCCGGACACACACATCCACGTGCCGGTCGACGAGCGTACGGCTGTCACCGCTCGCGCGGAGGTCGGTCGGGCCTTCGCCGGGGGCGCGGCCAGCCGGTGGTGAACTCACGCGGCTTCGGCGGTGGTGTCGAGGCCCAGCCGTTCGTGGAGCTGTCCGCACAGCTCGGCGAAGCGGGGGTCGGTGATGTCGCGGGGCCGGTCCAGGTCGACCGGCGTCTCGTACGCGATGGCACCGTCGTCCATCACCAGGACGCGGTCCGCGAGCAGCACCGCCTCCTCGACGTCGTGCGTGACCAGGAGCACCGCGCAGCCGCGCCGCTGCCACAACTCGCCCAGCAGGCGCCGTGCCCTGATCCGGCCGAGCGCGTCGAGGGCGCCGAACGGATCGTCGAGCAGCAACAGATCGGGATCGCGGAGCAACGCCCTTGCCAGGGAGGCGCGTTGGGCCTCTCCGTCGGAGAGCGTCTTGGGCCAGGCGCCGGAGCGATGCTCCAGGCCGACCTCCGTGAGCGCCTGCTCGGCGAGGGAGCGTTCCGGTCTGCCCGGCAGACCGAGCAGGACGTTCCGCCACACCCTCTTCCACGGCGTCAACCGCGGTGCCTGGAACGTGACGGCCTTGCGGCGTGGCACCAGGACCGTGCCCTCGATGCTGCGGTCGAGCCCGGCGAGGACGCGCAGCAGGGTGGACTTGCCGCAGCCGTCGCGGCCGAGCAGGGCCACGAACTCGCCAGGCCGGACGTCGAGTCGGAGACCGTCGATGACGGCACGGCCGTCGAAGGAGCGGGTCAGTCCCTCGACGTGCACGGCGTAGGGCGCGGAAGCGGCAGAGGCAGAGGTGAGGGTGAGGGTGAGGGGAGATGTGGGCGGGGTGGGGGTGATCGCGGGGGCCGGGTGAACCCTCTTCGTGGTCACCGGCCGGTGAACGTCGGTCGCCATGCGGCAGCAGCCTTTCGAAGGAGCGGACGACGAAGTCGGCGATCAGGCCCCGGAAGGCGTGGACGATCAGGCCGAGGAAGGCGTGGAGTTCCGGCGAACAACGACATACCGAGGGTGCTGATCGCGACCTTCGCGACCTTCGCGACCTTCAGAGCCTCGGGGCCTCGGGGGAGAACGCCGGTGGGGGTGACCGTGCGCTGCCACCGCGCCGTCGACCGGTCGACGGATCGCTCGGCGAACCCGGCTGGTCAGACGTGCGGGTGGGGTGGTGCGCAGGCCGAGGGGAAAAGGGGGTGAAGAGGCGTCAGCAGCCGCGACAACACGCGGCGGAGGCCACCCGCAGCAGGTCGATGTGACCGCGCGAAGTGAGCATGACCGAACGCAACATGCGGCGAAGCTAGCCAGCCGGTCCGCACACGGTCAATGGCGTCTCGCGATGTGGATGTCACGTATCACCGAGTGAGACGCTCCCGGCGCGGACGGTCGGCTTCCGCGCAGCGCCCCCAGGGTGCGCGAAAATGGTGGCATGTCCGATGCCTTCACCACCCGAGTCCTCAACATCGCCTCCGGCTCCCGCGAACGGGTCGTCGACCTGACCCACGACTGCGAGGCGTTCCTCCGTGAGGCGGCGGCCGGCCGGGACGGTCTCCTGAACGTCTTCGTCCCGCACGCCACGGCCGGCATCGCCGTCATCGAAACGGGCGCCGGCAGCGACGACGACCTCCTCGCCGCCCTCCACACCCTCCTCCCCGCCGACGACCGCTGGCAGCACCGCCACGGCACCCCCGGCCACGGCCGCGACCACGTCCTCCCCGCCCTCGTCCCACCCCACGCCACCCTGCCGGTCATCGCCGGGCGGCTGGAACTGGGGACGTGGCAGTCGGTGTGCCTGGTGGATACCAATAAGGACAACGTCAACCGTCAGGTTCGCCTGTCGTTCCTCGGGTAGTGGAAGGTAGGGGGACTGTAGGCGGGATGTCCGGCCGCACCAAATGACGATTCGTTTCTGAGTCCTGGACCTGAGAGGTCCTTGCCAGTCGGCAGGTTCGGCTTGAACCAGTGCTTGGAAGTCGGGGGAGCGTGAGCCTCTGCCTGCGGGCGCAGGCAGAGCCCCATTGCCGCTGCACGGCGTCTTCAGGAAAGGCGGGACCGGCGGCGCCGCTGGGCGTGAGTAGTGACAGATCCGTCGTTGGATTCGAGGAGGTCCGAGGTCTTGGTCGAGGTCGTGCCCTTCGGCGGCGGAGGGGGTGGCTATGCCCGCAATTCGATCAAGCGGTTCGCGAGCGTACGACGGTAGCGGTCGACATTGTCCTGGGGCACGCGGGGACAGCCAGCGAGTTCTTGCAGATATTGCACTGCGTCGGTTGTGGTGTTGGAATTGGGGTGCTGGCTGATGAACCGTTGGAACGTGGTGTTCGCTTCATCCGACGCTCCCGCCGAGAGGGCGGCCAAGAAGGCTGCGAGTAAGCCGTATTCATCGCTGGAATCCATCGAGCACTGAGATGCGGATCGCCAGGCGTCGGCCGCAGCGCGAACCCCGTCGACTTTGCTGATGAGCATCGCTCTCTGCAGCAGATACTCCGCCCTTTCCGGTGCGATGACGAGTGCCTGCTCGATATCCCGGCGTGCTGGGCCGTGGCGGCCTGCCAGCCGGTGCACTAATCCACGGTTGGCGATGGCCCAGGCGTAGCGGGGGTTGAGCGCGAGTACAGGCACTGCAAAACCGCTGGCGGAGTCCAGAAGTGGGACTGGTGACCGCTTGAAACCGTGACCGGCGGACTCTGCGGAACTCGGGGTAGCTCAACCGACCCGCCGGGATCGGCCGCGAGGCCGACGAGCTGAGGTCCAACGGCCTGGCCGGATCCTCCGCCGAGGTCGTCGGGACGACTGGCCGCTACGCCGAGGCCGGCTCCCGGCGCCTCTGCCTCCAGATCCTCGACCTGCACGACCTGCACGACCTGGGCCACCTGGAGCTGATCTCCTCGCAAGCGCAAGCGCAAGCGCAAGCGCAAGCGCAGGCGCAGGCGCAGGCGTAGCCGTCGAAGCCCGGAGGGTCCGTCACACACGCTCGGAAGGGGAGGATCTGGATGTCGCGCTGCCCCTTTCGATACATGTCTCGATTGCTTACGCCCTCCGTCAGGAAAAACGTCACAGGGCTATTTTGTGGTGCATCCGGAAGTCGCAATGTGACGGGCAAGTTTCCTGGATCGATGACGCGCAGGTCGGAAATGGGACTCCTTTGTTGATTTTCCGCAGAACTCCGTCCGGCCAGTGTGTTCTCCCTCACGTTCAGTGAGGTTTGGCGGGCTTTTTTCCCTTTTTCCGGCACTTTCTGCTTCCTCTTTAGCTCTTTGACAAGCCCGACCGTCGGTTCTTATTCTTGGCGCGCATTCGGAGCCCCGATGTCGTGGCTCCGGGGACTGGCCTGGCCGGCGGGGGGTCATGAACAGGTGCTTGCCCAATCAGCCGGCGAAAATCGGATCTGACCCTTCCGTTTATTTGCTCTCTGGCGAGGGCCGCGCCCGCCGCGCCGCCTCCCTGCTTTCCCGGCCGCTCTCGCCGCCGCCTCATCCGTGCGCGGCCGTGCGTGACTCACCAGCACGTCCGAACGACTTTCCGTACACCGTTCGGCATGCCGTTCCGGCGATCCCGGGCACGACGGCCGACGAAGAGGAAGAAGGCATCCCGCATGACCACAGCCGTGACGAGGACGCGGACCATCGTGGACCTGTTGTGCGACGCCGCCCGGGACCACATGGAGTCCGGGTTGCGCTACCCGCGGGGCGCGGACGACCAGGACGCACCCTTGCAAGGCTATTCCGGCCTCCTCGACGAGGCCCGCTCGGTCCTCACCGGCCTTCGGGAACGCGGCCTCGCGCCAAGGGACAAGGTCGTCCTGCTCCTGGAGAAACCGCAGGAGTTCCTCGCCGCGTTCTGGGCCTGCCAGCTCGGCGGGTTCGTGCCCTGCCCGATGGCCGCCCTGGGCGGGGACCCGGAGCGGTGGGCGGCCCAGCTGACGCACGTCGACACCCTCCTCGGACATCCGCTGATCGTCACCAGTGCCACCCTCGCCGCCGAACTCCCGCGTGCCAAGGGCCTGTCCGTCGTCCCGTTGGAGGATCTGCGCGCCGAGCACCCCGCGGACTCCTTCCACGAGGCCGATCCCAAGGACGACGCCGTCCTCGTGCTGACGTCCGGCTCCACCGGCAGTTCCAAGGCCGTGATGCTCAGCCACGCCAACCTGCTCGCCTCCATGGCCGCCAAGAACGGCTACCACGGGCTGACTGCCCAGGACATCAGCCTCAACTGGGTCTCCTTCGACCATGTCGCCGCCCTCCTCGAATGCCACCTGCTGCCCCTGTACGCGGGCAGCACCCAACTGCACGTCGAAGCGCCCGTAGTGCTCCAGGAGCCGCTGAACTTCCTGCGGATCATCTCCGGCTTCGGCGTCACCATGACCTTCACCCCCAACTTCCTGTTGGGCTGATCAACCCGCAGGCCGACCGGCTCGACGAGGAGAACGGCGACGAGATCGACCTGTCGCGGTTACGGCACGTCATCAGTGGCGGCGAGGCCGTCGTCCGCACCACCGGCGAGACCTTCCTCAGCCGCTTCGCCTCGTACGGGTTGCGTGCTGACGCCCTGTGGCCCGCATTCGGCATGTCGGAGACCTGCGCCGGCAGCATCTACTCCGTCGATTTCCCGGCCGCCGACCAGGGGCAGGAGTTCGCCAACCTGGGACGGCCCGTCGAGGGGCTGCGCATCCGCATCGCCGACGAGACGCACCGCGAACTGCCTGAGGGCGGGGTGGGCGAGCTCCAGCTCAACGGCCCGATGATCACGGCTGGTTACTACAACAACGAGCTGGCCACACGGGACGCCTTCACCCCGGACGGCTGGTTTCGCAGCGGTGACCTCGGCAGGATCGACGACGGTCGGCTCACCCTCGTCGGGCGCACCAAGGACAGCGTCATCGTCAATGGCGTCAACTACTTCAGCCACGACATCGAGACACTGCTCGAAGGCCTCGACGACGTAGCCCCCTCGTTTGTCGCCGCCTTCCCCACCCGCGCCCCCGGCAGCGACACCGAGCAACTCGTGGTCGCCTTCCATCCGGAGTGCGCCGACGGCGACGAGCTCGCCCTGTACCGGGTGCTGAGCGCGGTGCGCAGCAGCGTCGTCATGCACTGGGGTTTCCGGCCCGCACTCATCCTGCCGCTGCCGAAGGACGCCTTCCCCAAGACGAGCCTCGGCAAGATCCAGCGCGCGCTGATGCGCAAGCGGCTGGAGGCAGGGGCGTACGACGAGGTGAAGGGCGTCGTCGACGACCTGCTTCTGCGTCGACTCGGCGGCTATACCGCGCCCAAGGGCGACACGGAGAAAGTCCTCGTCGGCATCTACGCCGAGATGTTCGACACCGACCCCGACCGGATGAGTGTCACCGCCAACTTCTTCGACCTGGGTGGCACCTCACTCGACATCCTGCGTCTGCGTTCCCTGGTCGCCCAGCGCCTCGGCGCGGACGGCCTGCAGATCATCACCGTGCTGCGGGCCCCCACCGTGCGTGCCCTGGCCGCTCACCTCGACGGGGCCGCGGATGGCGAGGGGGAATACGACCCGATCGTGCCGATGCAGATCACCGGTGACAAGACCCCGTTGTTCTGCGTCCATCCGGGCGTCGGCGAGGTCCTCGTCTTCGTCAACCTCGCCAAGTACTTCGTGGGCGAACGGCCGTTCTACGCACTGCGTGCCCGTGGCTTCAACCCTGGCGAGAGGCCCTTCGAGAGCTTCGCCGAGATGGTCGACACGTACGTCAGAGCCATCCGCTCCCGCCAGCCGCACGGCCCGTACGCCGTCGCGGGGTACTCGTACGGCGGCGCGGTCGCCTTCGAGATAGCCAAGGTGCTCGAAGCCCAGGGCGAGCGCGTCGACTTCGTCGGCAGCTTCAACCTGCCGCCGCACATCAAGTACCGCATGAACGAGCTGGACTTCGTCGAGACTGCCGCCAACCTGGCGTTCTTCCTGGAGCTGATCGACAAGAAGCAGTCCCTCGAACTGCCCGCACAGCTGCGGTCGTTGTCCAAGGACGAGCAGCTCGCGTACTTCATCGACCATGCGCCTGAGGGCCGCCTCGCCGAACTCGACCTCACCTTCGAGAGGTTCAAGGCATGGGCGGAACTCGCGGACGGCCTCACGAACCTCGGACGCGGCTACTCGCCCGTCGGCAGAGTCCGCTCGATGAGCGTCTTCTACGCCATCCCGCTGCGCGGTACCAAGGAGGACTGGCTCAACAACGAGCTGCGCCGCTGGGACGAACACGCCACCGGCGAGAACCACTACATCGACGTACCCGGCGAGCACTACACGCTGATGGGCCCGACCCACGTGGCGTCCTTCCAGTCGATCCTGCGCAAGGAACTCGACCGCACCCTCGGCGACGTCTGAATCCCACCGATCCCCGACCCCCGACCCCGAGGAGGGGCAGTACGTGAACCGCAAGAAGATCCTGGTGACCGGTGCCACAGGACTGGTGGCGGGACCGGTCGCCGAGGCGCTGGCCGACGGCAACGAGGTGTGGGCGCTGGGGCGCTTCGGCGCCCCCGGGGCCGAAGAGAAGCTGACCCGCCACGGCATCCGCACCTTCCGCTGGGACATGGACGACACCGGCGCCGGCTCCCTCAAGGGCCTGCCGGAAGACTTCACCCACGTCTTCCACTCCGCGGTGAACCGCGGCGAGGACGGCGACTTCAACGCGGCCGTCGAGGCCAACTCGGTCGCCGCGGGGCGCCTGATGACCCACTGCCGTACGGCGGAGTCGTTCCTGTACGTATCCACCGGCGCCCTGTACGCCCGCCAGACCCTCGACCACAAGTACACCGAGACCGACCCGTTGGACGGCAAGGCCGACTGGCTGCCCGCCTACCCCGTGGTCAAGATCGCGGCCGAGGGCACGGTCCGGGCGTTCGCGCAGACCCTCGGCCTGCCGACCGTCATCGCCCGCCTCAACATCGCCTATGGGCCGGCCGGTTACGGCGGTGTGCCGATGCTCTACTTCAAGCGCATGCTCGCGGGCGAGCCGATCCCGGTCCCGGTGGAGGGCCAGAACTGGACCTCGCTGCTGTACATCGACGACCTCGTCGAGCAGGTACCGCACCTGTGGAGCGCGGCGAGCGTCCCGGTGACCCTGACCAATTGGGGCGGCGACGAGTCCGTCGGCATCACCGACTGCGTCCGCTACCTGGAGGAGCTCACCGGGGTCGAGGCGAACCTCGTACCGAGCGAAGTCACCCGCGAGACCTACCAGTTCGACCCGACGCTGCGCCGCTCGCTCACCGGGCCGTGCAAGGTGCCGTGGCGCGAGGGCATCCGGAGCACCCTCGCGGCCCTGCACCCCGACCACCTCAAGAAGTGAGAGGAGCGGTTCCCGTCATGACCGACAGCAGCGGCGGTACGGACAGCACGGACAGCACGGATCCGCTGGCACCGATCCACGCCGCCTACGCCTCCTTCGTGGCCCGCGACGTGGGCGCGCTCCTGGCAGCCTTCGATCCGGACATCGAGTGGGTGCACCCCGAGGGGATGGACAAGTACGGCCTCGGCGGAACCAAGTACGGGCACGCCGGTGTCAAGGAGTTCCTCGCGCATGTGCCCACCGTCCTCGGCGGCATGCGGCTGCACCCGGGCGAGTTCATCCGGGAGGGCGAGCGGGTGGTCGTCTTCGGCCGCCGGGACATCACCTCCCTGAGCGGCCACACGGAGACGCAGCCGTTCGTGCACTCCTGGGTCCTGCGCGACGGGCGGGTCGTCCGCATGGAGGACATTTTTGACACCGTCGCGTTCCACCGTGTGATCGAGAGCTGACGGGCGACGATGACGTACGCCTATCTGGGTCCGGAGGGAACTTTCACGCAGACCGCGCTGCGCCGGCTGCTGCCGGCGGTCCCTCCGGACCGGGAACCGGCGCAGCGCCCGTTCCCGAGCGTGGCCGCGGCGCTGGACGCGGCCTTCCGGGGTGAGTGCGACGCGGCGGTGGTGCCGCTGGAGAACTCGGTGCGCGGCGTCGTACCCGCCACCATGGACCAGCTGGCCTCGGCGAAGATGCACATCAACGCCGAGGTCGAGGTGCCGGTGTCCTTCGTGCTGATGGCCTCCGAGGGCGACGTGGAGGAGGTGACCGTCGTGCACAGCCACCCGCACGCGCTGGGCCAGTGCGAGGACTGGCTGCGCACCCGGCTGCCCGGGGCCCGCACCCGGACCGCCGCCTCCACCGCCGCGGCCGCCCGGGAGGTCGCGGAGGCGGGCCTCCCCGGCCACGCGGCGATCGCGGCCGCGCCGGCCGCCGGCCTGTACGGGCTGCGGATCCTCGCCACGGGCCTCGGCCGGGAGGCGGGTGCCGTGACCCGGTTCGTGTCGGTGGCCCCCCGCTGGTCCCACCCGGCCCGGACCGCACGCGAACGCACTTCCCTGCTGGTGTCATTGGGCACCGGGGGCCCGGACCTCGTCCCCGACGTACTCAACGAGTTCCGCACCCGCGGCATCGCCCTGTCCTGGATCCAGTCCTGGCCGACGGGTCGGGCGCTCGGCAGCTACCACCTGTTCCTCGACGTCGACGCCCACATCGACACCCGCCCGCTGCGCCTGGCCATGGCTGCCGTCGAGGCCCGGGGCCTGGAGGTGCGCTTCCTGGGCAGCTATCCACGCTGGTCCGCCGCAGCCGGCTGACGCCCGCGGCCCGTCGGCGGCTGACGAAACCGTCACTCCGTGGGCGGTAGAGGTTTCCTCGGCCGTCGGCCGACGCGGCTCGTCGGCTGCGGGCCGGGGGTGCCGCCGGCCTCGCCTCGGCAGAGCTCGCCGGCCCCCAGGGCGCGGAGTTCGTCTGTCGTGGGGTGGTGGATCTGGCCTGCCGAGGATCGACGCAGTTCGTCGGCCGCCTCCCGTACGGCCGGCAGCAGCGCCGCCACCGGCGGGCTGTCCAGGGCGCCCTCGCGCACCACGAGGGTGATCCGGCGGATCGGCCGGATCCCCTTCAGAGCGATGCGGGCAACCGGATGCCCCGGCCGGTCGGGCACCAGGTCGGGGACGAGCGCGACGCCCCAGTCCAGCGAGACCAGCCCGAACACGGCCTGCATGTCCCCGATGTCGGAGACGATGTCGGGGGCGAAACCGGCGTCGGCGCACAGGTGCAGGACCAGCTGTCCGAGCCTGGACGTCCGGTCCAGCAGCCACGGCTGCTCCGCGAACTCGGCGAGTGCACGCGGCTCCTCGCTCCGGGCGAGCGGGTGACCGGGCGCGATGGCCAGGCGGATGCGGTCACTGATCACCTCCTCCTCGTACAGCCCCGGCACCCGTGGCTCGGGCACCTGCGGGTAGCCGGAGGCCAGGACGGCGTCGAGCCGCCCGAGCCGGACCGTCTGCCGGCCCTCGTCGGGGTCGACGCCGTGCAAGGTGATGCGCAGTTCCGGATGACGTGCGCGCAACCGGTTCAACGCCGGCACCAGCAGGGCCGGCCCTTCGTGGAGCGGTACGCCCACCCGCAGCTCACCGGTGACCTTGCCGTCCCGGGCAAGTAACTGTGCCTCCGCAGCCTCGAGTTGGGCGAGGACACGCTCGGTGTGCGCCACCAGCAGTCGTCCGGCGGCGGTCAGCTCGGCCCGTTTGCTGCCACGGTCCAGCAGCGCGGTGCCGGTCTCCGACTCCAGTGCTGACAGCTGCTGGGAGACCGCGGAGCGCGTGTAGTTGAGTGCCTGCGCGGCCGCGGCGATCGAGCCCCGGGCCCCCACCTCGCGCAGCAGCACCAGTTTCCGTACGTCCAGCACCGTCATCCTCGCTAACGCTTCTGGTTAAGAAGTATCACGCCAAATTACGGGACAACGGTCCTGGCGGCGACTTCAATGGAGATCGACTCCTCCAACGCGCCCACCGGACAAGGGACTTCCGCCATGCCCACACTGCTCCATCTCGACTCCAGCCCCCGCCGGGGCTCGGTCTCCCGCCAGATCTCGGGCGAGTTCGCGGAGACCTGGCGCAAGGCCAACCCCGACGGCCGTTACGTCTACCGTGACCTGGCCGCCGACCCCGTACCGCATGTCGACCACGCGCAGATCGAGGTCATGCACCGCTTGGAGACGGAAGGCATACGCGACTTCGCGGTGGCCCGCGCGGCGACGCGCACGCCCGAGGAGGAGGCGAGCTGGGCGGTGACCTGGCCGCTGATCGAGGAACTCCTCGCGGCCGACACCATCCTGCTCGGCGTGCCGATGTACAACTTCTCGGTGCCGTCCACGTTCAAGGCGTGGTTCGACCGCGTCCTGATCGCGCCACTGATCGCCGACCCGGCCACCGGCCAGGGCCCGCTCTCCGGCAAGAGGGTCGTGGTGGCCTCCGCGCGCGGCGGCGCCTACGGGCCGGGCACGCCCCGCCACGACTTCGACCACCAGGAGCCGTACCTGAAGGCGGCGCTCAGCATGGTGGGTCTCGCCTCCGACCTCACGTTCCTGCATGCGGAGCTGACCAAGTCGGCGCACGTGCCGCGGCTCCAGCAGTTCAAGGAGATGGCGGCCACGTCGTACCAGGCGGCGATCGACGGCGCCCGCACCCACGGCGAGGCCTGACAGCCCCCGTACGTCCCCGGAAACCGCTCTCACCGCAGCGGGAAGTTGCGGTCGAACACGTTGTCCGGGTCGTACCGGGCCTTGAGTGCGCGCAGCCGGGTCAGGGCCGGCTCGGGGAACGCCTCGGCGAGGGCCTCGGGGGAACGGCGGGTGTCGAAGCTGAGGTACACGCCGTTCACCTCCGGGGCGAGCCGTGCCCAGTGGGCGTCGAGGGAGCGCTCCCGTTCGGGCACGGTCGCGGAGAGCAGTTGGAAGTTCTGGGTGCGGTGGGCGTAGGCGGTGGCCGAGGGACTGACGTCGTTGACCGCGCCGCCCACCGAACGGAACTGCCCCATCAGTACCTGCCCCGATGCCAGCGCGTCCGCGAGGGAGCGGGCGGTGTGCGTGGAGAGGCGGTCGAGCAGTCCGGAGCGGGTGGCGCCCAGGCCCTGACCTCGGTGCGGGGCGCCACCGACCGGCACCAGCGCCGGGTACGGGGCGAGCACCGCCTCCTGGCGCAGCAGCGGGCCCAGGCCCAGGAGGGGAGTCAACACCCGCTGGGCGGCGTCCGGGCGGTCTCCGGCGTAGACCGCGGCGACGTGGGCCATGGCCGGGCGGCCTGGTGCGGCGGGCATGAGGGTGAGGAAGCTCGTGAGCTCGCGGGGCGCGGCCTCGAGGACGGCTCCCCACTCCTCGACGAGCGACGCGGTTTCCCGCGCGTCGAAGACCAGGTTGGCGAAGACGACGTCGCCTGTCTCGGACGCCTCCAACTCCACCGCCGTGACGACGCCGAAGTTGCCGCCCGCGCCCCGGACCGCCCAGAACAGGTCGGGGTGGTGCTCCGCGTCGGCGCGGACGCACGTGCCGTCGGCCAGGATGATTTCGACGGCCGTCACATGGTCGATGGTCAGCCCGTCCCGCCGCGCGAACCAGCCCATGCCGCCCGCGGTGACCAGCCCGCCCACGCCCACGTCGCCGGTGTCTCCGGAGCTGATGGCGAGCCCGTGCGGGGCGAGGAGCTGCGCGACTCTCCCCCAGCGGGCGCCCGCTCCGATCCGGACCCGGCGTCGCGTCCGGTCCAGCACCGCGACGTGGTCGAGGCGGGAGACGTCGACGACGACACCGCCGTCGTTGGTCGACCGTCCGCTGATGCCGTGCCCGCCGCTGCGCACGGACACCACTGTGCCCCTGGTGCGGGCGTACGCCAGTGCCACGGCCGTCTCCTCCACGCTCTCGGGGAAGATCACCGTGGCCGGGGCGCCCCGGTGCACGTATCCGTGGCGCACCCGCTCGTAGCGGGCGTCGGACGGGAGGACCGTCCGGCCGGTGAGGGACGCGGGTAACGCGACGTGGGTGAGGCTCTGTTCCGTCAAGACGGGGAGGTCCCTTCGGAGGACTCGGGAGGATCGAGGGGCTCAAGGAGGCACCGGAGAGTGCGCGTCAGGTACGCCACGAGCCGGTCCGGCGGCATCTCGGCCACCGGGCCACCGCGCAGCACGTAGCGGCTGAAGATGACGCCGATGAGCTGGGAGGCGAGCAGATCGACGCGCTCGTCCGCGTCGGGCCCGCTGAGCACCGTGCGGTACGCCTCCATGCTGCTGCGCCGCATCGCCGCGTACAGGTCGGTCGCGGCCTGCTCGTCGGAAGCGGCGCTGCGGATCAGCGCGAGGAACGGGTCGTTGCCGTCGGCGTGTTCCATGCGCTCGACGAAGGCCCGTGCGATCCGGTCCGGCATGGTCTCTGGCGGGCCGGGCAGCAGTTCGGGCAGGTCGCGGGGTCCGGGCACGGCCGCGAGGAACAGCTGCTCCTTCGAGCCGAAGTGCCGCATGACCAGACCGTGGGTGACACCGGCCCGCCCCGCGATCTCCCGGATGGTGGCACGGGTGTAGCCCCGCTCGGCGAACGCGGCCCGCGCCGCCTCCAGAATCGCCTCGCGGTGGACCTCGGGGGCGCGGACGCGTTTCCTGACGACGGCAGGGGCACTGGGAGGTTCGCTGCTCACTCCCTTAATGTACATCTGGTCATTAGTGTCGGCGATGGCCGCCCCGGGCGCCACCGTGGTCGCGGCCGGCCGCAGCGAGGCCCGGCCGCACGACCTCGCCGACCACGTGGCCGACGCCGGTCCCGGGCCCCTGCACCTGCGGGTCGTCGACGTCTCCGACCTGAATCCGGCTCCTGACCCAGCCCGAGCGCGGCGCGGCGGGCTCGGCACGCGCCGCCGCTAGCCTGGAGGCCCTGGTCGTGGGCGCACGAACACCAAGAACACGGACCGTCTGGTCCGGTTGAGCTTCCTCGGTTAGGTGCCCTGGTGGGAGTGGAGGGGCAAGGCCCCCCGACGGTGGTGCGGTGCCGGCGGCGCAGACGGACTCCCTCGAGCCCGATGGTCCGCATGATCCTCGCGACGCGTTTGTGCTTGATCCGTATCCCCTCGTCGCGGAGTTCGGCGGTGATCCTGGGGGCGCCGTAGGTGCCGTCGGAGTCCTGATGGACCTTGCGTATCCGGGCTGCGAGCCCGGCTTCAACGGTCTGCCGGGCCGCCCTTGCGGCCGTGGTGCGGCGCCAGTATTAGAAGCTCGAGCGGGAGACCCCAAGGATGTCGCACAGCCGCTTCACGCCGAACCGGCGCTGGTGGTCGTCAACGAACTGGCAGCGGTTCTCCAGCGCGTCTCCGTCGCGAAATACCGGGCCGCCTTGCGCAGGATGTCGCGTTCCTCGTCCAGCGCGCGAATCTTCTTCCGGGCAACGGCCAACTCCGCTTGAACGTCGCTACCGGCCGCCTGCGCAGCGGACAGTGGTGCGGAGCGGGCGCCAGGGCGGCGTCCGCCGGCGGCCCGGATCCAGTTCCGCGGCGTCTCGGTGTTCACCCCGAGATCAGCAGCGACCGACTTGACCGTCGCTCCCGGCCTCGACCGGTACAACGCGACCGCGTCCGCCTTGAACTCGGCGGGATAGTGCTTCATCCCCACGGGGACTTCGTTCTCCTGGACCATCAAGATCCAAGTGAGTCGGCTGGCGGCCCACCGATTCAGTTGTCTGTACATGGTCTCCAGGGGGATGTCGCCGAAGTGGGCGGCGATTTCACGGGGCTGCCAAAGACGCGTGAGGTATTCCTGGAGCAGGGCCAGGATGCGGTGTCGGCGTCGCGCGGCTGGGGCAGCGTGCCGGTCGTCCCGGGAGGCCGGGGGAAGTGCGGGTGACTGAGCCACGGGTGAGCATGTCACCGAGACGTGTGCCTCCGACAGCGTCAACGTGATCACGGTTTCGTGGCCACCACCCCGGCAGCCACCAACGACGCCCAGGCCCTGCCCGGCATCCACACCCGACCGGAGCGTCGCGGACTGCTGCCCGCCGAGCACCTGTCGACGGCGGCCAGACCTCCCTGGTCCACCTGGAACGAGCCGCCTGCGAACGCCGGATCACCGTCAGCGGGCCACTGCCGGGCAACCCCACCCGCCAGCACCTGGCCACGAGTGACGGCATGATCACGTCACCCCCGTGAAACCAGCCATGAGGGGTTGTGTGCGACTCGCGGAGATCGCGCGGACGGGCGACCGGTCGCCCCATGGGGATAAGAGTCCTCCGTTGCGGGCCGGGGCCGGTGAGCCCCTGGCGACGGCACCCCCTGTGGAGAACATGTGAACCACCCGGCCGGGGCGCGCAGGTGGGGTGTGCGGATGCCGCGAGGGCGTTCTCACCAAACCCCCTCCCCGGGTGGCCTGAACGTACCTTGTTGCGTCAACTGCCAACACATCAAGGTGGGTTGAGCACTTGAGCATCAGGAGTCACAAGCGCGCTGCTTGACCCGGGCGACCGAACAGCCCCGGGTGATGACGGGGGACTTGATGCGGTGCGCACGGCCGCCGTCGACCGACGCGTGTGGCCTGTCCGCGCACCGCTACTGGAGTGTCTCCCCCCGCCATCTCTTGATGCCTTCATCCCGGTGCCCGAGACAGGGATAAGGAGGGGGAATGCCGATGAGCGCGGTGAGCGCCACCAAGCCGACGTATCCCGGCGTCTACGTCGAAGAGCTTCCCAGCAGCACCCGCACGATCTCGACCCTGACCACATCCGTGACCGCCTTTGTGGGTCACACCCGGCGGGGTCCGCTGAACGAGCCGGTGCGTGTCACCAGCTTCACGGAGTTCGAACGCCGCTTCGGCGGCCTGAGCGCGCAGAGCGCCGTCGGCTACGCGGTCCACCAGTTCTTCGGCAACGGCGGCACCGTCGCGGTGATCGTCCGTGTCGCCAAGGCCGGCAGCGGTAAGGCCGCCTGCGCCACCCTGGAGTCCACCGAGGGCCACAGCGAGAGCGGCGCCCTCGAGGTGCACGCCAAGGAACCCGGCGTATGGGGCAACGGCCTGCGCGTCGCCGTCGACCACGACACACCGAACCCCGAAGGAACCTTCAACCTGCGCGTCTACGACGCCAAGGGCGAAGCCCGGGAGAACTTCACCGGCCTGTCCATGGACACCTCGCACGGCCGCTACGCGCAGACCGTGATCAACGCGGGCTCCCGGCTGATCCGCGTCGAGGTCGTCGGCGAGGGCCGCCCCGACCCGTCCGGCACCGTCTCCAAGCCGTTCGGCGATGAACTGCCCGACCTGGCCGTCGACCTGACCGTCAAGATCGGTCAGGTGGAGCGCGAGTTCACGCTCTATGACAGCGACTGCGACGGCGAAGCCCCGTGTAACGTCGCCGAGTTGGCGCTGCTCCTGGAGCGCAAGCTGCGCGCCCTGCCCGACGCGCCGGGCAAGCACGCCTTCGCGGGCGCCGAGGTCACCGCCTTCGGCCGGCGCATCCAGGTCGTCGCCGGCTCCACCGACCCCGAGGACGTCGTCCGCTTCCTCGGCCAGTGCGCCAACGACCTGGGCCTGGAGGCCTCCGTCAACCCGCCGGTGTTCCCGCTGGCGGGCGGCGAGGACGGTGAGGCGCCCGGTCCGCGTGACCTGATCGGCTCCGAGGCCGGCAAGACCGGCATCCAGGCGCTGCGCGGTGTCGCCGACGTCAACCTGTTGGCGCTGCCCGAGCTCGCGGCGTACGAGAAGACCGAGGACCTGCTCACCGTCGTCTCGGCCGCCCAGCGGCTGTGCGCGGAGCGGCGGATCTTCCTGCTGGTCGACGCGCCCAGCACCTGGGTCAGCGTCGACACGGCCCGCGCCGGGCTCGCCGCCTTCGACGCGGTCCGCGGCAACCACGCCGGCCTGTACTTCCCGCACCTCCAGCTCACCGACCCGCTCACCGGCCGGCTACGTTCCTTCCCGCCGTCCGGCGCAGTCGCGGGCGTCATCGCCCGTACGGACTCCGAGCGCGGCGTATGGAAGGCGCCGGCCGGCACCGAGGCGCGGCTCGCGGGCGTGCACTCGCTCACGGTCAGCCTCACCGACCGCGAGACCGGCCTGCTCAACCCGCTCGGCGTCAACTGCCTGCGCACTTTCCCCGTGACCGGCCCGGTCGTCTGGGGCGCACGCACGCTGGAGGGCTCCGACGCCCTCGACAGCGAGTGGAAGTACGTGCCGGTGCGACGGCTCGCGCTGCATGTGGAGGAGAGCCTCCAACGCGGCCTGCAGTGGGTCGTGTTCGAGCCCAACGACGAGAACCTGTGGCAGCAGATCCGGCTCGCCGCCTCCTCGTACCTGCACACCCTCTTCCGGCAGGGCGCTTTCAAGGGCGGCACCCCGCGCGAGGCGTACTTCGTCAAGTGCGACAGCGACACGACGACCGCCGAGGACATCGAGAACGGCATCGTCAACGTCCTCGTCGGCTTCGCACCGGTCCGGCCGGCGGAGTTCGTGATCGTCAAAATCCAGCAGACGTCCGGGCAGTTCGCGCTCTAGGCGTCCGGGAATCTTGGAGAGCTGAAGGAATCCGATGGCAGAGTTCACGGTCAACGCCCATCGCTTCGACCCGTACAAGAACTTCAAGTTCCTGGTCCTGTGGGACGGGCGTACGGTCGCGGGCATCAGCAAGGTCAGTCCGCTGAAGCGGACGACGGAAGTGGTCAAGCACCGGCACGGAGGCGACCCGTCGTCTCCGCGCAAGTCCCCCGGACGCTCCGAGTTCGAGGGCATCACCCTGGAGCGGGGGGTCACCCACGATCCCGAGTTCGACCGCTGGGCCAACAAGGTCTGGCAGGTCGGCGCGGGCCTCGGCTCCGAGGTGTCCCTCGCGGACTTCCGCAAGGACATCGTCATCCAGGTCCTCAACGAGGCCGGCCAGGTCGCCGTCTCGCACAAGCTGTACCGGACCTGGCCCAGTGAGTACCAGGTCCTCGGCGAACTGGACGCCAACGCCAACGCGGTGGCCATCCAGTCGCTGAAGCTCGAGTGCGAGGGCTGGGAGCGGGACTACGAGGTGCCGGAGCCGGAGGAGCCCTCGTTCCTCAACCCAGCTTGAACTGACGGTAGTTGAGGGAATCGGGGGGAGAGATGGCGATCGCCGGTGCGGCCGGCCTGCTGGCCACCTGGGAAGCCGGGCTGGCCGAGGCTCCGGTCGGGCGTGCCCTGCTGCTGCACCGCACCGCACGGCCGGACCTCGACCCCGCGCACCTGCCGGTGCTGCCGCTGGGGGAGCGGGAGGCCGACCTGTTCGCCCTGCGCCGGGCCCTGTTCGGGGAACGGATGCAGGTGCGGCTGGAGTGCACGGCGTGCGGGGCGGACATGGAGTTCGACCTGGACGCCGGGGAGTTCGCACGGTCCCTGGGCGGCGCTCCGGACTCCGTCGTCCGGGTCCGGCAGGACGGCTGGGACGTCGAGTTCCGGCTGCCCTCCGTCGCCGACCTGACGGCGGCGGCCCGGGCGGCGGAGCCGCGTACGGCCCTGCTCGCGCGATGCCTCGTCTCGGCGGTGCGCGACGGGTCCGCCGTGGCCGCGGACGACCTGCCCGCGCCCGTGCAGCGCCGGATCGCCGAGGCGGCCGAGGCCGCCGACCCGGGCGCCGACGTGACGCTCAACGTGGCCTGCCCCGAGTGCGGGCAGGCCACCCGGGCCGAACTGGACATCGCCTCCTACCTCTGGACCGAACTGGACGCCTGGGCACGGGACGTGCTCCTCGACGTCCACCTGCTCGCCACCGCCTACGGCTGGAGCGAGCCAGAGATCCTGGCGCTCAGCCCGCTGCGGCGCTGCTACTACCTGGAGCTGTGTGCGGATGTCTGACGCCGACGGGACGCCGGTCCCCGACTTCCTGGACCGGCTGATCGCCCGCCACACCCCGGCCGCGGCCGGCCCGCGCCCGGGCGTGTCGCGGGTGCGGCCCCGGCTGGCCGGGCCGTTCGAACGGGTGGAGGCGGTACGGGGCACGGCACCGGAGGCGGACGACGGGTCCGGCCTGCTGTGGCCCTCGGCCACGCCGTCCGCCGACGCGCAGCGGGACGTACCGCGTCCGGCGGCGGAGGTGCGGCTGCGTACGGAACGGGAGCGGACCGTCGTACGCACCGAACGCGCCCCGACGGACGGAGACTTGACACCGCGACCCGCGGTACGGGCCGTGCCCGAGACGCCGCTGCTGCGTCCCGTCGCACCGGTCGCCCCGGGGCCCCGGCCCGCGCCCGACGCCGCCCGGCGCGGCCCGGCCCCGCGGCGTCCGGAGCACGGCTCCACCCAGAGCGCCGCGTCCGTACCCACCCCCCCGGGTGCGGACGCCGCTTCTCCCACCGTGTCGACCCCCCTGCGGCCCAGCGCCGCGGACACGGCGGCGGCACGCGACGCCGTACGGCAGGCCGCGGCCCGGCGGCCCGGGCGGGCCCCCGAGCAGGTGGTGCAGGTACAGATCGGGCGGCTGGAGGTGACGGCCGGACCGGCGCCGTCCGGCGGCGGCACCCGGCAGCGGACCCCCGAACGCGGCCGCCAGGGAGCGACGTTGAGCCTCGCGGACTATCTGGCGCGCGGGCGGGAGTGACATGCGGCACGAGACACCCAGAGGAACCGAGGAACGGACGTCATGAGCAACGCACTCGCCATCGCGCATGTCACCCAGGCCCTCGCCCTGCTGATCGAGTCCAACCTGGGGCCGGAGTTCGGCGAGGCCGTCAAGGTGGAGCCGCGCAAGCCGCCCGCCGAACCGCCGGCCGAGCCGACCATCTCCGTCTTCCTGTACCAGGTCACGCCCAATACCTCGCAGCGCAACAACGACCTGCCGACCCGCGCACCCGACGGCCGGCTGATCAAGCGGCCCGCCGCCGCGCTGGACCTGCACTACCTGATCAGCGCCTACGGCGAGGAGACGGAACTGGTCGGACAACGCCTGATCGGCGCCGTGGTGCGCGCCCTGCACGAGATACCGGTGCTGCCGAAGGACGTCATCGAACAGGCTGGTGAGCGCCCGTATCTGACGGGCAGTGACCTCGTCGAGGCGATGCAGCGGGTGCGCTTCACACCGATGGTGATGGACATCGACGAGACGTCCAAGCTGTGGGGGATGCTCCACCAGACGCCGTACTCGCTGTCGGTGGTCTACCAGGCGTCCCTGGTCTTCATCGACGGCCGCGAGACGCCCGTACCGGCGAAGCCGGTGGAGCGGCCGGAGGTACGGGTGCTGCCGTTCGGGGCGGAGGGGGCGCCAATCCCTCCGGGGGTGGAACCGGAGGCTGGCGTGCCGTCAACTAGTCCACCGGCAAGCGCTGTTGAGGCGGACGCCTCGGATCCGACAGGTCCCAAGAAGGCCGCGAAAGCCCCTGCGAAGACGCCCGCCAGGACGGTCGCCAAGAGCCCCGCCAAGAAGGCACCCGCCAAGGCGACGGCACGCGGCCGTAAGACGGCACAGCCGAACAAGTCGACGAGGGCGCGGGGCACGGAGACGGGCGGCGGGTCCGAGGCCACGGAGGACTGAGACGACATGACGACGACGGGGGCGGGTGAGGACATGGGGACGAACGAGCCAGGGGCGACCGGCGCGACCGGCGCGAAGGGAACGTCGGGCGCGGCGGGCGCACGTGATGGCGGCGCGGCGCTGATGGCGGAGATCCGGCGCGTCCTGGCCCGCGTCGACGCGCACGCGGCGGGAGAGACCGGTCAGGGCGCGGAGCCCGGGCGGGCCGACGCCCCGGTGCCGACGGACGCCTCCGTCACCGAGCCCCTCGGCGCCCTCGTCGCCTGCTTCGGGCTCACCCCCTTCGAACGCGACCTGATCCTCCTCACCGCCGCCGACGAACTGGACCCCACGACCGCCGCCCGCTGCGCCGCGGCCTGCGGCGATCCACAGCGGGCGTACCCCACCTTCTCGCTCGCCCTGGCCGCCCTGGCCGAGCCGCACTGGAGCGGGCTCACGCCCGTGGCGCCGTTGCGGCGGTGGCTGATCGTCGAGTTGGACGACGAGTCGCGGCTGACGACGTCACGGCTCCGGCTCGACGAGCGCATCCTGCACTTCCTGCTGGGCTCGCCCTATCTGGACGCCCGGCTGCACGGACGCCTGCGCCGCGCGCCCGTGCCGGACCGGCTGCCGCCGTCCTACGACCTGGCCGCGAGCCGGGTCGCCGAAGGCTGGACGACGGTGGCGGGCCCGGACGTGCCGCCGGTCGTCGAGGTGACCGGCGAGGATCTGCGCAGCCGCGCCGACATCGCCGCCGCGGCGGCTGCCCGTACCGGGCTCGGGGTGTACGTGATGGGTGCCGAGGACGTTCCGGCGGACCCCGCCGAGCGTGACCGGCTCGCCCGGCTGTGGCAGCGCGAGGCGATCCTGCTGCCCGCCGCGCTGCTGGTGGAGGTGGGCGAGGTGGACCGCGACCAGCGCGCGGCCGTCGAGGCGTTTCTGGCCGGGGCCGCCGTACCCGTCGTGGTGTCCAGCGAGGACCCGCTGCGCACGGACCGCCCGCACGGCGCGCGCGTGCCCGTGCCGCGTCTCGACGACGAGGAGCAACTCGCCCTCTGGGCCGACGCGTTCCACCCCGTCGCCGACCTCGACGACACCGAACTCCGGTCCCTGATAGCCCAGTTCCAGCTGCCGCCGCACGTCGTACGCTCCGCGGCCGCCACCGTACGCCGCCGCCTGCCCTACGAGGACCGGCTCGACGCCGCCGAACTCGCCTGGCGGGTCGGCCTGGAGGAGGCCCGGATCGGCATGAACCAGCTGGGCCGCCGTATCGAACCGCAGGCGGGCTGGGACGACCTGGTCCTGCACGACCGGCAGACGAGCGTGCTGCGCGAGATCGTCGCGCATGTCCGCCAGCGGGCGACCGTCCACCAGGAGTGGGGATTCGCGGCCACCTTGCGCCGCGGCCTGGGCGTCACCGCGATGTTCGCGGGCGGCTCCGGCACCGGCAAGACACTCGCCGCCGAGGTGATGGCGAAGGAACTCGGCCTCGACCTGTTCGTCATCGACCTGTCCCAGGTCGTCAGCAAGTACATCGGCGAGACGGAGAAGAACCTCCGCCGTGTCTTCGACGCCGCCGAACGAGGCGGCGCGCTCCTGCTCTTCGACGAGGCAGACGCGCTGTTCGGTAAACGCAGCGAGGTCAAGGACAGCCACGACCGCTACGCCAACCTCGAAGTCAGCTACCTGCTCATGCGCATGGAGGCCTACCGGGGCCTGGCCATCCTCACCACGAACATGAAGAAGGCCCTCGACACGGCCTTCCTGCGCCGCATCCGCTTCGTCGTGGACTTCCCCTTCCCGGCGGAAGGCGAACGAGCGGAAATCTGGCGCCGGGTACTGCCCGCCCAGGCCCCGACGAAGGACATCGACCCGAACCTCCTCGCCCAGCTCACCGTAGCGGGCGGCTCGATCCGCAACATCGCGCTGTCCGGCGCGTTCCTGGCCGCCGAGGAGGGCGACCGCCTGCAGATGCGGCACATGCTCGCGGCGGCCCACACGGAGTATCTGAAACTGGAGCGCTCCCTGACGCCGACGGAGGTCCGGGGATGGGTGTGATCAGGAACGCTCAGCACGAGAACCCCCGCGAGATCCGCGTGGAGATCGGCGAACTCGCCCTCCACGGCTTCCGCGTGGACCCGGACCGGGTCTCGGCCGCGTTCGAGGACGAGCTGACCCGGCTGATCCGCGTCCACGGCGTACCGATGGCGACCGACGGCGCCCTGACCGCCGACACACTCTCCGGCCTGCCCCCACTGCCGGCCGGCCTGTCCGCCCGCCGCCTGGGCCAGGCACTGGCCCGTGCGGTGCACGAGGGCCTCAGCGGCCACGGGGAGGTGACCCGGTGAACTCCCAGTACCAGGAGGCAAGTTCCGAGCAGACGGCCGAACAGCGCCGCCGCAAGCGCAAGGAACGCGCCGCCAATTCCCGTACGCCCGAACCCAAGGACATCGTCAGTGGCGCCGGACAGCCTCTCGACCCCGGCATACGACGGGAGCTGGAGGAGAGGCTCGGCCACGACCTGAGCCGCGTACGCCTGCACACCGGCCGCGACGCCGGACACCTCACGGACCTCCTCGGCGCGGACGCCGTCGCCGTCGGCCAGGACATCTTCTTCGCCGAAGGCACCTTCAAGCCCGGCACCGACGAGGGCCGCCACCTCCTCGCCCACGAACTCCTGCACACCGTCCAGAACCCGCACGGCCTCGGCGCACTGCGCGCCGGGCGCGAACTGGGCGCGGTGAGCCTGCCGCAGCAGGCCATCGAGCGGGAGGCTGAGGCTGCGGCGCAGGATCTCGTACGGCAGCCGGAGCCCGGCTCCGCCGCCGAGTCGACGGAGATCGAGGAGGGCCAGGCCACACCCGGCTGGCTGCGGTACGCCACGGCCGACGCCGACCGCCGCCGTATGGAGCAACTGGACCCGGCGACCATCGTCGACCGCATGGCCAACACCCTCCTGCGGTCCCTGCGCGGTGACCCGGAGGACCGGTCGGGGCGGGTGCGGTTGCAGTTGGCGCGGATGGGGCCGCAGGTGCAGGACATCGTCCTGGAGCGGCTGGAGCTGCGGCTGCCGACGCCTGTGCTCGACCGGCTGTTGGAGGCCGTGGAGGAGACGGAGCAGGCCGGACCGCTGCCGACGGAGGCCGCCGCGGCCCCGTTGGCCGTGCCCGGTGCGGTGGAGGAGGTCGAGGAGGAGCGCGAGCGGGAGTCGGGCGAGGAGCGGCAGGAAGAGGACGAGCGCGCGGACGGCCCCCGGGAGGAGGGCGACGGGCGGACCGCCCCCGCTGACGACCGGAAGGACGAGGACGCCCAGGGCCAGGAGAGCGACGCGTCCGGCGGGCAGGGCGCTGCCAGGGATCGTGAGGAGGCGGCTGGGCGACAGCAGGAACGTTCCCAGGACCAGCAGGAGGACCGGCAGGCCTCCGGTCAGGGCGCACAGAAGGACGCCGCGGACGAGCGCAAGGACGCGGCGAGCACCGAGAAGGAGCAGAAGGAGCAGGACCAGAGCGAGGAGCGGGAGGCGCAGGAGGACACGGACAGCGCGCAGGACGAGGCCGCGCCGGAACCGGAGGAGCAGGCCACTGAGCAGGAGCCGCAACAGGCCGAGGCTGTCCGGGAACAGGCTCCCGCCCCGGCGGCGGTGGACCGGAGCGGAGCGGAGCCGGGAGAGAGGCCGCGCACCGGCGGTGACATCGGTGCGGCCCGTACCGTGGGGGATCCGGAGAACGAACAGGACGCTGACGACGAGCCGTTGGGGCTGGATGCGGAGTCCGCCGAAGGCGACACCGAACCGGACGCCGACGAAGAGGCGGGCCGTGCGCCCGACGCCGACACCGAGGCGTCGGGAGAGGACACGGCGGTCGACCCACGGCTGTTCGAACGGCGTAAGAGGGGAGCGCCCCGTGCGCCGACCCTTACGTTCTCCGATGGCCCGTCGGTTGCGGACGAGGCCCAGGAAACGGCGGAACCCGAGACCGCCCCCGACAGCGCCGCGCGCACCGACGAGGACCGGGCCGTCCAAGGGCTCCTGGACGGCATCACCGCGGACCAGGACTCCGCGGCGGACGGGGACAGGCTGGCCGGGGCCGTGGCATCGCCGGGTCTCGGAGCACTGGAAACGTCCGTGTCGATCACAGGGAAGGACGCGGACAAGGAGCGGACGGAGGAACGCCAGGAGGATGCCGAGGCCGCGCGGCGCGACGAGGAAGCACGCGCCGCCGACGGTGCCGGACAGGACACCGCGCCCGCTCCCGGTGAGGCAGCCGGGCCCGGACAGTTGGCCAAGGCGGACGAGGACGCACGTACCCAGACAGCGGGCTCGCCGTCGGGCAGCAAGGGCGCGTCGGACGGCGGGAGCCGCGGCGAAGAAGCAGGCAGGACGGCATCGGAGGCGGGCGCCTCGGGCCGGAGCGGGACGGAGGCCGGCGGAGGCGGCGGGAAGGACACGGGCCAGCAGGCCGACAAGGGCACAAGCCAGTCCGAGAACGCCACCGGCCAGGACGGGAAGGGCACGGACCAGGGCAAGGACGGCACACAGCCCGCCCCCACCACGCCCCCTTCAAGGGACCAGGACTTGACCGACGGCAACGGCAACGCCACGGCACCCGGCCCCGTGACCGGCCCCGACAAGGTCTCCACCCCGGGACCCGACACTGCCCTGAAACTGGCACCGGGCCACGGCCCCGTTCCCATGTCCGCCGGACCGGAGGCGAAGACCAACGCTCCCAAGGCCGCCGAGGCGCCGGCATCCGGCGGGTCGACGGGAGGCTCGACAGGCTCGCGCGCCCAGCCGACGGGCAGCAAACGGCAGGCGGCGCGGAAGGCCGCGAAGACCGCTCGCAAGGGTGGCGGGGGCGGCGGCCGTACGGCATCCGCACCCGCACCTGTTCGGGCCGGTGGCCGCGGCGGCAGCCGTAGCGCCCCGGCCGGCGGTTCGAAGGCCAAGAAGGAGGCACCCGCCCCGGACGTCTCCAACGCCACACCCGAGTCGGGTCTGGCCACGGCGGGATCGCTCAAGCCGCACCAGGCGTTGGAGACGCTGAAGGGCGTCGACGGCGCGGTGGGCCGTTCGGTCGAGAAAGAGCGCTCTACGCTGCGCAAGGCGCCGCCGAAGACGCAGCGGCCGTCCGGTTCACCGCGCACGGTGCCCGGCGGCCCGACGCCCGCGGCCCCCGGCACCTACACCAACGCGAAGGTCGCCCGCACCGAGGCCACAGCGGGCAAGACACCCGAGATCACGGGCGAACAGAAGCCGGAAGGCGAGGTCCCGGGCGCGAACGTGCCCGAGCCCAGCTGGTGGGACATCGCCCTCACCATCGGCGCCCAGCTGTTCGGCAAGCTCCTCAAGGAGATCCTCCCGCTCGACGACCTGATCGACTCCATCCTCGGGCTGCCCACCCAGGACGAGGGTCTGCAGAAGGCCAAGGTGGGCGACGCCCCCCGCCTGCCCCTGGAGAACGACTCCGACCCGCAGCGCACCGACGAGCAGAGCGGCAAGCTCGACGAACGCAAGACCGAACTCCACCGGGCAGGGCGTGACGACGCGGCCCGCCCCATGGGCGAGGACCAGCTCTACCCGGACGTCCCCAAGGAGACCCTGACCGGCAAGGTGCCCGGCGGGAAGAAGAGCGGGAAGGCCGGCGGCCCGCGCTCGGTGTCCGCCGGCGTGCCCATCGAGTCCGCCTCCGCCGTCGCCGAACACGACCGCGGCCCGCAGATCCAGGCCGGCTTCGCCGAGGGCCGACAGAAGATGGGCCAGGAGCGCCAGGCCAAGGACAAGAAGGCCACGGACGACCGCAAGCAGCACGACGAGGACCTCAAGCGCGAGGTCGACGCCAGCAGCAAGAAGCAGTCCGACGCCCGCGACAAGGGCCGCACCGACATCTCCGACTCCCGCGACCAGTGGCGCAAGGAGCAGGACGACAAGGTCGCGGAGATCGACGACAAGAGGGGCAAGAAGTACGACAAGGTCCGCGAAGACGTCAAGAAGAAGGAAGAGGACACCGACAAGGACGTCGACAAGCGCACCGAGGACGACAACAAGAAGATCGAGACGGAGCAGACCACCGCCGAGCAGGACGCGGAGAAGAAGCAGAACGAGGGCAAGGACGACGCCGACAACTGGCTCGAAGAGGCCATCGAGAAGCTGAAGGAGTTCTTCGAGGGCCTCAAGAACGCCATCAAGGGCATCTTCGAGAAGGCCCGCAAGGCCGTCACGGATCTCATCGACCAGTTCAAGCAGCAGGTCTTCAAGCTCATCGACGACGCCCGCAACTGGGTCATCGACCAGATCAACACCTTCGCCGACGCCCTGATCGCCCTCGGCGACGAGCTCCTCGCCGACTACCCGGCGATGCGCGACAAGTGGCGCGACACCATCGACGGTGCCCGCGACTGGGCCGTGCAGAAGGTCAACGAGTTCGCCGACGACCTCAAGGAGGTCGCCGGAAAGCTGCTCGACGGCCTGTGCGGTGCGTTGCTCGCCGGCCTCGACCTCCTGGAGACCGGACTGCTGGCGGCCGTCGACGTCGCCGAGTCCGTCACGGTCGGCGCACTGGAGTTCGGTGCCGCGGTCGTCCAGGGCCTCGGCGAATGGGCGGCCATCTTCAACGACATCGTCTCCGACCCCGGCGACTGGATCAGCAAGGCGGGTGCGGCGGCCGAGACCGGCGCCCGGGATCACCTCTTCGACGAGATCAAGACCGCGGTCAAGGCCTGGTTCAACCAGAAGGTCCAGGAGATCATCGGCATCCCGATGGAGGACTTCCAGGCACTGATCGACGGCGGCGTCACGGTCGACCAGATGGCCCAGATGGCCTGGGACGAAGCGGTGCCCCAACTCCCCGTCATCATCGGCGTGTTGGTCGTCGAGAAGGTCGTCGCCAAGCTCATCCCAGGCGCCGGCTGGGTGATGGCGATCATCGACGCCCTGCAGGTGGCGTGGGAAGTGCTGAGCGAGGTCCTCAACGCCTTCGGGCTCTTCATGGACTTCCTGAAGTCGGTCAAGAGCGGCAACGGCGCGCTGCCCTTCGCGAAGGCGGTCGCCGCGGGTGTCGTGGCCCTGCTCGAGATCGTCTACCAGTTCCTGATCGAGGGCGTCAGCAGGTTCATGGGCAAGGTCGCGGACCGGCTCGGCGACATGCTGAAGACGATCCGCACGAAGAAGGACAAGCCCGGGCAGCCGGACACCCCCGATCAGCCGTCCACACCGAACAAACCGAAGGACGAGAAGCCGAAGGACGACAAGCCCAAGGACGACAAGCCGAAGGACGACAAGCCCAAGGACGACAAGCCGAAGGACGACAAGCCCAAGGACGACAAGCCGAAGGACGACAAGCCCAAGGACGACGACCCGTCGGCCACGAACAAGCCGGCCGACCGTCCGGCCCCGCGCAAGCCGTCCCCGGACAAGACGTCCCGCCCCCAGTCCAAGCCCCGCCCCGGCAAGCGCTCCTCCCCGGAGAAGAAGCCGCGCCCCTCGCACACGACCAGGCCGAAGAAGCGCCGCGACGACGAACGCCGTGAGGAGGGCCGCGACATCAACGCGGCCAGGCGGAAAGCGAAGGACGCGGAGAAGAGGACGCGCGACGAGGACCGGGACCGCCGCGCCACACGCCGTGGTCCGGCCCGTGACACGCTCCGCCCTGACCGGCGCCGTCCTGGCAGGGACCGTACGGACGATCGCGACCGCGATCCCAGGAACACGCGCCCCGACGACAAGCGCCGCACGGACGACCGCCGTCCGGACCGCGACGGCAGGGACGACCGGCGTCGTGACACCGGCCGGGATCGCGACCGCGGCCGGGATCGAGACCGGGACCGCGATGGGGACCGTCGTCCCGGAGACCGTCCCCGCCGCCGGGACCGGCGCGATGACACCGCGAAGCCGGTAAACCTGCCGAAGGTGCCGTTCGCCGACGCTGACGACGGCGAGCGACACACGCTGATGTTCCACGGCCGGGGCCCGCGCGCACCGATGTACATCCACAGCACGCCGCAGGAGGTGCCGCCGTTCATGGCGGACTGGCGCAAGGACCTGGACAAGCCTGAGGCCGAGAATGACAAGGCGAAGCAGTTGGATTACGTGAACTCGGCCGAGGAGGAGTACAAGGAAGCGCTGGACACCCAGAAGAAGATTCCGAAGGAAACCAAGGGGGAGGCGGAGAAGCAGGAGAAGAGGCGGCTTGTTTACAAACTGGAGAAACAGATGAAGAAGTTCGCCGACCAGGCCCGTAACCGCCTGTACTTCGACCTGCCCGAACCGGACTTCCAGCCTTTCAAGGACCACCCGCTCGGCGACCCGGAGAACCCGCGCCGGCGTCCGGAGGAGAACCACATATCCAAGTACCTCGGCACCTCCTCCAAGTCGGTCTTCGGTGGCGGAGGCCAAGACGCCGGTGAGGCGAAGGACGGGCAGCCCCCTGGCTGGACGGACATCAGGCAGCGGGGCCTGAGTGAGGGAAGCCGCTGGGTGCGGATGCATCTCCTGCCGGAGCGGCTCGGTGGTAAGGCGTCCGGAAACAACCTCGTTCCGGCTCGCGGACCGGAGATGAACAACAAGTTCCTGCACGGCATCGAGCAGGAGGCCTACGACGCGATTCCGGACCGGGCGGCGGTCATCTGGTACAAGTCCAGGGCGAAATTCGATCACCAGGACTACCCCCACATTCCCAGCCACATCTACGCGGAGTACGGGGGGTACGACAAGGTCTCCGGGACGGGGAAGAATCGGAGTGACTGGCGGTCCAACGGGACCTCGAAGCCGTTCGGCCTGCCCCACGAACCCATCGCGGCGAACGAGAAAACCCGCCTGTCCATCAATGACGTCGGTCGTCCGACCATCAAAGCCAGACTCCTGGACGGAAAGTACGAGAGCCTGGCCAAGGACTTCGTCGCAGCCCGGGACGATCTGCACAAGACGGGGGGAACCTTCAGCGGGCAGGCTGATGTCCACGCGCTGTTGACGGACCGTCTGAACCCAAAGCGAGCCGGCATCGAGGTACTGAAACGCAACCTGCGGAAGTTGGATCGTGAACGCGAAGTCAACTGGAATTGAGTAACTGTCATGACGGGTAATAACGACACCGTGCTCCAGTTTCCCTTCGAGGAGTGCTGCGACAAGGTTCTGCGGGAGCTCGAAGAAGCCGCCGAACTCGATGTGGAGTGGGCCCGGTTCGGTGAGGTGTCCCAGTTGCTCGCCGAACCGTCCAGCGTCTTCCGGAACCTTGCCGCAGGCGAGGAGCTTCCCCTGAGCGAACGCGTCCAAGGGCATTTCTTCCGGCACGACCGCATCGCGGCGCACTGGCGGCCCCGGCGTGCCGATTCACGGATGGTCGGCGAGTTCAGCCTCACCCACATCATGCGCGCCATCGTCGAGCACTACATGGACGACATCTGGGAAGGTGAGGACGACTGGGAGCGCGAGCTCTACAGCGAACTACGGTTCTTCGACGACACGCCCCGCAGCGGCTCAGGCCGTATGGCCCTGCTGCGTGCCACGCCAGGGGCCATGGACCCCGAGGTCTGGTTCTTCGACACACGCCAGGGCGCCATGCGGATGGAGCTGGACTACCCGGGATATCTGGACGCCGTCCTCATCACCAAGGGCGTGATCGGCTGGCAGTACCTCTACTGCGAGCCGGCGCTCAGCGGTCTGGGCTTCGTGTCCTGCTCTGCCGGACTCAAGGAAATGGTGGAGACCTTCCCCACTCTTTTCCCTGACCACGACTACACGGACCTGCGGGCCCGACTTGAGGAACGCCTGTGACCCGCTACGCCGACATCCCCAAACCCATCCGCTCCGGAATAGTCGTAATCAACCCCGACACCGGCACCCCCCAGCGCATCATCGTCCTCCAATTCAACCCGGACACCCTGGAACGCAGCGTGAGCCCCCAGTCCGCCGGCGACAGCGGCGACGCCGGAGGCGGCGGCACCGGCAGCGGTGACAGGAACGAGGCCCTCCGCCTCAAGGGTCCCGCCCAGGAGACCTGGAAGTTCACGGCCGAGATCGACGCCACCGACCAGTTCGAGGTCGCCGCGCCCGACGGGATCCACCCGCAGCTGGCGACGCTCGAAATGCTGGTGCAGCCGACCGTGGCGCAACTCCGTGCCGCGAGCAAGCTGTCGCAGAAGGGCATCATCGAGATCAGCCCGATCGAGATGCCGCTCACCCTGTTCACCTGGGGCAGCAAGCGCGTCATGCCCGTACGCCTCACTGAACTGTCCGTCAACGAGTCGGCGTTCGACGTGAACCTCAACCCGATCCGGGCCTCGCTCAGCATCGGCATGAAGATCCTCACCGTCAGCGACCTGCCCGCAGGGCACCGCGGCGCCGACCTCTACCTGGCGCACCTCGCCCAGAAGGAACGCCTCGCCGCAGCCGCCCGCGGCGGGAGCTTCGGCTCGCTCGGGCTCACCGGAACCAACGCCGTGATCGGAAGGGGCTGAACCGCACACCATGGCCGACATCGAGCCGTACGAGAACGCCCTGGACGCGATTCCCGGAGCTCACCCGTACCCCCGCACCAGCCGCTACCACGACGCCGAGATCGGCATCCACCGGCAGCCCGACGGGACCGAAGTGCGGTACACCAAGCGCCGGTTGCTGCCCCCACTGGACGAGCAGGAGACCCAGCCCCACACCGTCGGCGCCGGCGAGCGCCCCGACCTGCTCGGGCAGCGCTACTTCGGCGACCCCGGCCAGTGGTGGCAGATCGCCGACGTCAACCCCGTACTCGACCCTCGGGAGTTGACGGACGAGGCCGGGCGCGTCGTCGACATTCCGCTCGGCGGCGGGTTCTCCGGTGGCAGGGGAGACCGGCGTGTTTGATCTGCCCGTGGGGCAGGGCCCCGTTCACATCACGCTCCACATGGGGCCCAAGCTCGCCCGGCCCGTCCCGGCCGAGGTCACCGAGGCGCTGCTGTCCGCGCAGATCACCGCCACGGCGGGGGAGCGGAGCGGCTTCCAGCTCGCCTTCGACCTGACCAAGAACGGGCTCATCAGCCGGCGGCTCCTGCCCGAGGGGTTCTTCGATCCCAAGACGCGGATCATCGTCACCGTCGCCGTCAAGGGCACCCCCGACGTGCTCTTCGACGGCCTGATCGTCCGCCACGAGGTCGGCGCCAGCAACCAGCCCGGTCACTCCACCCTCACCGTCACCGGGGAAGACCTCACCCTCCTCATGGACCTGGAGGAGCGCACCGCCCGTTACCCCAACCTGCCGCCCTCCGAGCGGGTGCTCAGCATCCTGCGCCGCTACTCCGACTACGGCATCCGGCCCGACGTCTACACCGAGAAAGTGGCCCAGCCGCCGCATCAGGATCTGCGTGTGCACTACCAGACCGGCACCGACCTCCAGTACGTCACCGAGCTCGCCCGCGCCAACGGCTACACCTTCTACCTGGAGCCTGGCCCCAACCCCGGCCAGTCCTCCGCCCGTTGGGGACCGGAAGTCCGTCTCGGCATCCGTCAGCACGCCCTCAACGTCAACATGGACGCCAACTCCACTGTCGACCAGCTGACGTTCGCTTACGACGGGACCGCGCGGGAGGAACCGCAGGCCCGTTGGCAGGATCCGGGGACCCGGCAGTCGGCCCTGCTGCCCCAGCCGTCGATCAGTCCGCTGCGGCCTCCGCTCGGCAAGCGGCCCACCCCGGCGCTGAAGCGCAGGACCCTCGCCGGCACCGCCAAGCAGCAGCGCGAGCAGGCTGAGGCCGAGCTGCTCGCCCGGGCCGCCGTGTCCGCCGACGTCGTCTCCGGCTCCGGTTCGCTCGACGTCAACCGGCACGGCTACATCCTGCAGCCGCGCCAGCTCGTCGGCGTACGCGGCGCGGGACGGGCGTACGACGGCGACTACTACGTCAAGTCCGTCACGCACAACCTGCGCCCGGGCTCGTTCCAGCAGAACTTCACCCTCTCCCGAGAGGGTCTCGAGGCCCGCAGCGACTTCGTACGGCCATAAGGGCCACGTCACCGACCACCAGGAGCAGTTCAGCATGGCGGCACCCAGCAATCGCTACCTCGGCAAGTTCCGCGGCCGGGTCGTCAGCAACGACGACCCGCTGCGCATCGGCCGTATCACCGTCGATGTCCCGGACGTCCTCGGCGACGAGCCGTCGACGTGGGCGCTGCCCTGCCTGCCGTTCACCGGGCCGCAGTCGGGGCAGTTCGTGGTGCCGTCACCGGGGGCCGGCGTGTGGGTGGAGTTCGAGCAGGGGGATCCCAGCTTTCCGGTGTGGACCGGGTGCTGGTACGGCGCCGCCGAGGAGCTTCCGCCCGACGCGCGCCGCGAACTCCAGGCCAACTCGCCCAACAAGCCCGTCGTCGTGCAGACGCCGCAGGCGCACAAGCTCGTCATGAACGACACGCCCGGCGCCGAGCAGGGGATTCTGCTCCAAGCCCAGGGCGGCGCGTACATCCGTATCACCAGAGAAGCGGTGGTCATCGCGACCGGCGCGGGCGCCGAGGTCGTCCTGCGCGGACGTGAAGTGACCATCAACGAGGGCCAGTTGACTGTGCTCTCGAAGCGATAGAAAACGGGGGACGAACCAAGTTGTCCGGGAGTTTACTCGACGCCGACGCCTTGATCGGCTGCCCGCACGGCGGCCGCGTCAGCGCCGCCACCACATCCACCGGCGGTGTACGGGCCGGGGGCGCCGCCGTCGCCACAGCAGCGCACAGCTACGTGGTCACCGGCTGCCCGCACACCGTGAACGGCGCGCCCTCGCCGTGTGTGACGGTCCGTTGGGCCGCCGACGGCTCCGGGATCACCGTCGACGGCGCGCCCGTGCTGCTCGACACCTCCGCGGCCCAGTGCTTCACCGCGGCCTTCGTGCCGCAGGGCCCGCCCGTCGTCCAGGCCGCGCAGCGAAAGGTCACCGTCCGATGAGCCGCCACACCAGCACCCGCCCGCGTTCCGACGTCGCGTTCCCGTTCCGCGCCGACCGACGGGGACGTACTGCGCACGCCACCCACGGCGAGCACGTCCACGACCTCATCGAGCAGCTCCTCTTCACCAGCCCCGGCGAGCGCGTGATGCGCCCCGACTTCGGCTGCGGACTCCTCGACCTGGTCTTCGCCCCGGCCGGCCCCGAGCTGATCAGCACCCTGGAACTCTCCGTGCATGCCTCGCTCCAGCGCTGGCTCGGCGACCTCATCGACGTGGAGGCCCTCGACGTGGTCAGTGAGGACAACGTCGTCCGCGTGTACCTGTCGTACGCCGTCCGTGCCACCGGCACCCGCCGTGACGACGTGTTCGAAGGGAGGGCCACGGCATGACGAGCACGACGACGCCCCGCCGCGCCAAGGTGAGGGCCGCACAGCTCAACGGAGTCGACGCCGTCGAGGTGAGCGACGACGGGCTGCTGCTCACCGTCACCTTCCTCGGCAAGGCCCCGCACGGCATCTGCCCGGAGAACGTCCGCATCGACGGCGGCCGCCGTATCACCGGCATCACCGCCGTCGACGTCAGCGTCGAGCGGGAGGAGGACCCGGAACTCGACGACCGGCTCTACGTCACCCTCGACCAGGCCGGCGACACCTCCCGCTACCGGTTCTCCCTCGTCGAGACCGACCCGTACGGGCGGCCCGGGACCGAGCCGTACCGGGGCTTCGACCAGCGCTACCACAGCGCCGGCTTCGCCTTCCGGCCCGACTGCCCGACGACCTTCGACTGCAAGGACGACGAGCGGGAGCCCGAGGGCTTCCCGGCCGCGCCCGTCATCGACTACACGGCCCGCGACTACGACACCATCCGCAAGCTGCTCCTCGACCGGCTCGCGCTCACCACCCCCGACTGGGTCGAGCGCAACCCCGCCGACCTCGGTATGACCCTCGTCGAGCTGCTCGCGTACACCGGCGACCGGATCAGCTACCAGCAGGACGCGGTCGCCACCGAGGCCTACCTCGACACCGCGCGCCGCCGGATCTCCGTACGCCGTCATGTCCGGCTCATCGACTACGCGATGCACGACGGCTGCACCGCCCGGGTCTACGTCACCGTGCAGACCGCCGGCGACCAGACCTTCACCCCGGGCACCTTCCGCTTCGCCTCCGTCGACGTCCGCACCCTCGACCCGCACGACCGGCCCGAACCCGGCACGGTCGTCGACGAGAACGACCTCGCCGACCTCGACGAGCGCGGCTCGGTGGAGGTCTTCGAACCGGTCGTCTCCGCCGACCCGTTGGAGCTGCGCGTCGCGCACAACGCGATCCGGCTGTGGACCTGGGGCGGCGACGTGCGCACCCTGCCGAAGGCCGCCACCTCCGCCACCCTGCGCGACCAGTGGGTCGACCCGGAGACCTGCCGGGATCGCCGACTCGACCTGAAGCCGGGTGACGTACTCGTCCTGGAGGAGGTCAGAGGCCCGCGCACCGGCACGCCCGGCGACGCCGACCCGAGCCACCGGCAGGCCGTCCGTCTCACCTCCGTCACCCCGGCCGTCGACCGCATCGAGGACCAGCCGGTCCTGGAGATCGCCTGGGCCACCGAGGACGCCCTGCGCTTCCCGCTCTGCCTCACCACCCGCGGCGGCCGCGACTGCCTGCCCGTCGAGGACGTGACGATCGCCCGCGGCAATGTCGTCCTCGTCGACCACGGCCGGACCCTCGGCGGACTCCCCGAGACGTTGACCGCGCCGCCCGTACCCGCGGAAGTCGCCCCCTGCGCCCCTCCCGACTTCGGCTGCCACGACCGCGACGAGGGCAACGCCCCCGCACGGCTCATCAACTCCCTCACGGACAAGACGGAATCGGGCAAGGCGCTCACCCCCGACGACGTCCGCGAGCTGTTCCAGGTGGCGGGGCAGGAAGCGACCACCAGAGCCGGACTCGGCCTGGAAAGCGCCGGCCAGCGGCACGAACGTGTCGTCCCCGGCACGGCCTACGCCCAGGCCTCTGCTCTGCGGACCCTGCTCGCCCAGTCCGTCTACCCGGGCATCCGGCCCCGCTTCCGCCCTGTCCTCGGCCGTACGCCCGTCGTCCAGGCCGTGCCGTTCCCCGACCCGGGGACCGTCGCCGCCGGACAGGCCGAGCGGATCGCCGCCATCCCGGGCCGCGTCCGGCAGCGGCTCGTCGAACTGTGGCGCAGCGCCCGCGACCGGGACGGACTCGGCGAGGCGGAGATCGCCGAACTGGCCGTGATCTACGGCCTGAAGTTGCTCGAACGCATCGAGCTGCGCCGCCACCCGGTCCGGGCCCTGCGCGAACTCCTGCACCGCAGCGACCAGTTGCTCGACGCCAAGCTGCGCCGCGTCGAGGTCCTCACGGCACGTGCCCGCGCGGGCACCGTCCTCGACGGGCACATCGCCTGGGAGATCGCCCACAGCTGGGGCCCGGCCCACATGGCCGGACTGCACCCCGACGAGCCGGTTCTACGCGGCTCCGCGACCGACGCCCTCGGCCAGGACCCGCGCCGCGCCCTGCCCGCCGTACGCCTCCACGAAGGCGACGACGTGACCTGGGAGCCACGCCGCGACCTGCTCGACAGCGCCGCCCGCGACCGCCACTTCGTCGGCGAACTGGACGACGACGGCCGCCTCACCCTGCGCTTCGGCGACGGACGGCACGGCGCCGAACCCACCCCGGGCTCCCGGCTCACGGCGAGCTACCGCCTCGGCGGCGGCACCGCAGGCAACGTCGGCGCCGAAGCCATCAACCACCTTGTCGTGCAAGGCGATTGCGAGGCACCGGTGGCCACCGTCCGCAACCCGCTGCCCGCCACCGGCGGCAGCGAACCCGAACCCGTCGAGCAGGTACGTCAGTTGGCCCCCCTCGACCTGCGCCGCACCCGCCTGCGCGCCGTCACCGCCGAGGACTACGCGGCCCTCGCCTCCGCCCTGCCCGGCGTGCAGCGGGCGGCGGCCACGATCCGCTGGACCGGCAGCGTCCAGGAGGCGCACCTCGCGATCGACGCGTACGGCACCGGCGCCCCGTCGGACGAGCTGCTCGCCTCGGTCGCCCAGTCCCTGGAGACGTACCGGCGCATCGGCCACGACCTCGTCGTCGGCCCCGCCCGCATGGTCCCGCTGGACCTCGCGCTGACCGTGTGCGCCAAGCCCGGTCACCAGCACGGGCAGATCCTGGCCGAGCTGTACCGCGTCCTCGGCAGCGGCCGGCGGGGCTTCTTCCACCCGGACGCGCTGACCTTCGGCGAACCGGTACGGCTCAGTCGGCTGGTCGCCGTCGCGGCGGCCGTGCCCGGCGTGGAGAGCGTCCAAGTCACCCGGCTGCAGCGCCTGTTCGAGCCGAACCGAGGAGAGAAGGAGGACGGCGTGCTGCGGCTCGGCCCGTTGGAGATAGCCACCTGCGACAACGACCCCGACCGGCCGGAGAACGGCCGGCTGGCTATATCCCTGGGAGGTGCCCGATGACCGCGACCGACTCCCTGACCGAAGAGTGCGCCTGCGGCGGCGGACACGACGAGCGTCTGGCCCCGGCCCCACTGCACAACCCGCCCGGCCGCACCGCCCTCGACTACCGCGTCGGCGAGTACGGCTCCTTCCTGGCCGCCCTGCTCGACCGGCTCGCCTCGCCGGCGTATCCCGCGCTGAGCGAAGCGAAGTGGGGGTCCCCCCGGCCGGGGGCTGGGGGAGGCCTGACCGTCCGCACCCCGGACGATCCGGCGATCGGCTTCCTCGACGCCACCGCCGTCCTGGGCGACCTGCTCACCTTCCACTCCGAGCGCATCGCCGACGAGGCATACGTCCGCACCGCCAACGAGCACCGCTCCCTGGTGCTGCTCGGCCGCCTCGTCGGCCACCGGCCGCGCCCCGGCGTCGCCGCCACCACCCAGCTGGCGTACACCCTGGAACGCGACCCGCGCGCCGAGGCCCTGCCGGTGCTGATCCCGCGCGGCGCCCGCAGCCACAGCGTCCCCGCCTCCGCCGACGAGCAGTCCCTCACCTTCGAGGCGAGCCGTGACCTGACGGCCCGCTGGGACTGGAACGAGCTGAAGGTACGGCGTCGCCGGCCCTCCCTCGTCACCCCCGCGGACCTGGAACGCCGCTCGGAACTCTTCGTCGAGGGCACCGCGAACTCCCTCCGGACCGGCGACCAGTTGCTCTTCGTCTTCGGCGAACAGGCGGGCGGCGCACGCAAGTTGCTGCCGGTCGCCAAAGCGCGCGTCGACCGGGACGACGAGATCACGGCCATCTCCCTGCCGAAGTCGGCGCCGCCGACCCTGAAGGAGCTCGTCGACGAGGTGCTCCGCTGGACCGCCGAACCCCAGGTCCCGGGCGAGCCGGGCGACGAGCCGCCCACGCCCGAGGTCCCCAACCCCCGCCCGGTCAGCCGGCTGATCGAGGACTTCGAGGACCAGGTCCTCGCTCCGCTGCGGGAGGACCTGGACACCGTCAAGACGCCCGAGCGGCTCGCGGCCCGGCTCGCGGAGCCCGTCGCCCGGCTCGGCGAGGCGCAGGTGCTGGCCGAGCCGTACGAGGACGTGGCGGCCTGGTTCGAGCAGCTGGAGGCCGTGCTCGCGGAACTCGCCGAGCGGGCCCTGGAGTTGGCGCCCGCGCAGGCCGCCGAAGTGGTGCCTCTCAAGGCCGCGGTGGCCGACCCCCGCGCGGCCGCCCTCCAGACCCTGGGCGCCGTTCTGCCCGCCCTGCGCGCGGCGACCCCGACGCCCCGCGGTGTCTTCGGCCCCCGGCGCCCGGGCACCGACACCGCCCGCCTGCTGGCCGCTCTCGCGCCCACCACCGGCAGCCTCTACCCGGCCTGGCGCACGGCCGCCGCCCCCGGCACCCCGCAGCCGCTGCGCGAGCTGCTGGCCATGCGGGTCACCGCGGCGCCCTTCGGCGCCACGGCCCCGCTCAAGCCGGTCCAGGACGACCGGGGTCGCGTGATCCGCACCGCCGACTGGCCGCTCACCGGCGCCGTGCTCGCCGCCATGCGCGTCGTGTACGACCCGGCGGGCAAGGTCCCGGTCCGGGCGGAGTTCCAGTACGTCGAGGGCAGCAGCTCCGACCAGCGCGCCGAGAACCTGCCGCCCGCCCAGCCCATCACCTTCCCGCTCGGCACGGGCCAGGTGGAGCTGTCTGTCCGCAACGGCCAGGACCGCGACCTGAACTGGCTGAACCGGCGCCCGACCGACTCCCAGGACCCGGGCGTCACCGCCCGCCTCCAGGCGGGTCTGCCCGAGCGCACCCTCTTCGTGTCGCGCCCGGACGACGAGGGCCTGGTCCAGGTCGGTGTCCACAACGGCACGTCGGAGCAGATCGTCCTGCGGCCGGGCGCGAGCGAGCAGTTCACACACGGCGAGTACGAGGTGAGCGTCAGGTACACGGTGGGCAGCACCGAGCCCAACGTCGAGATCGTCATCGCCAGCAAGCCCGAGCTCCTCAACCGCCGCGTGCTCCAACTGGACACCGTCCACGACGGCATCACGGTCGGCAGCTGGGTCGCGATCCAGCGCCCCGCCAAGGGCGCCCAGGGCGGCATCCCCGGCGACGCCGAGCTCGCGTTCGTCACCACGCAGGTCGCCGCGGCGCGTACGGCGGCGTACAGCAACTACGGCATCACCGGGCGCGGTACCGAACTCACCCTGGCCGAACCGTGGTTGGACGAGTTCGATGTCCTGCTGTCGCACATCCGCGACACCACCGTGCACGCGGCGGGCGAACCGCTCCGCCTCGCCGACGAACCCCTCGGCGAGGACGTCCACGGCAACGAGATCGAACTCGCCCAGCTGTACGACGGACTGCAGCCCGGCCGCACCCTCGTCGTCACCGGCGAACGCAGCGACATCCCGGGCACGGCAGGCGTCCAGGCCACCGAGGTCGTCACCATCGCCGCCGCCGACCCGGCCGTCGACCCCCGGCTCCCCGGCGACCACGTCCACACCCGCCTCACCCTGACCGCCGACCTCGCCCACCGCTACCGGCGCGAGACCGTCCGCGTCCTCGGCAACGTCGTCGAGGCCACCCACGGCGAGAGCCGCGAGGAGGCCATCGGCAGCGGTGACTCGGACCGCACGAACCAGACGTTCGCGCTCTGGCAGTCCCCGCTCACCTGGCTCGCCGACGACAACCCCCTCGGTGCCACACCGGTGCTGGAGATCCGGGTGGACGGCGTGCTCTGGCACGAGGTCGACAGCCTCGCCGGACGCGGCCCGAGCGAGCGCGTCCATATCACCGGCTCCACCGCCGACGGCCGTACGACGGTGACCTTCGGCGACGGCGTCCACGGCGCCCGGCTGCCCAGCGGCCACGAGAACATCCGCGCCAGCTACCGCTTCGGCACCGGCAAGGCCGCCAACGTCGCCGCCGACCGCGTCACCCAGCCCCTCACCCGCCCCCTCGGTGTCACGCAGGTCACCAACCCGCGTCCGGCGAAGGGCGGTTCGGACGCGGACGGCCCCGGCCTGACCCGCCGTACGATCCCGCTCGCCGTCTCCGCGCTGGACCGGCTGGTCTCCGCCGCCGACTACGAGGACTTCGCCCGCTCCCGCGCCGGCATCGGCCGGGCCGCCGCACGCGAACTCTTTGACGGACGGCGGCGCGTGCTGCATGTGACGGTCGCGGGCACCGACGACGTCCCGATCGGCGGAGACGGTGAGGAATCAGCCACCCTGCGGGCTCTGCGTGGCGCCCTGACCGAGTACGGGGACATCAACCTCCCGGTCCGCGTGGACGTGCGCGAGCTCGTCCTGCTCCTCGTCGCCGCCAAGGTGAAGGTCGCCCCCGACCACGCCTGGGAGATCGTGGAGCCACGCCTGCGCCAGGCACTGCTCCGCCGACTCGGCTACGACGGACGGGAGTTGGGCCGCCCCGCCCGCCTCTCCGACATCCTGGCCACGGCCCACACCGTGCCCGGCGTCGACTACCTGGACGTCGACGTCTTCACCGGCGTCCCCGCGTCCGTGACGCCCGAGGACCTCACCGGGACCCTCACCCGCCCCGGCCCGCCGAGGGCATCGGTGCCGGCGCACCCGGCGACGTACGACGAAAAGGTCCACACGGTCCGCGCCGCGGACGGCGAGACGCTCTCCGAGATCTGCGCGCGGTACGCCATCCCGCTCGCCGAACTCCTGCGCCTCAACCCCGACATCACCGACACCCGGCGCCTGGCCAAGGGCCGTTCGGTGTTCGTCTTCCGCGGTATCCGCCCGGCCCAGCTCGCGCTGCTGTCGCCGAAGGCCGCGGACACCCTGATTCTGACGGAGGTCAAGTGATGTCTGCGAACCCGGCGGATGTCCAGTTCGACACCGCGGCCCCGGCAACGACGTCCAGGGAACCCGACGGACTCGCCGCGCTGCTGCCCCGCTGGCATCTGCTGCGCGACGCCGAGGAGGGCGAGCCGCTGCGTGCGCTGCTCGCGGTGATCGCCGAGCAGCTCGACCGGGTACGCGACGGCGTTGAGCAGGGCTACCAGGACCTGTTCGTGGAGACGGCGGCCCCCTGGGTGCTGCCGTACCTCGGCGACCTGGTCGGCTACCGCACCCTGCCCGGCTACGAACGCGTCCTCACCACCGGCCTGCACGACGGCGGCCGAGCCGCCCTCGCCGAGGCGATCGCCCCGCGCGGCGACGTGGCCGCCACCGTCGCCAACCGGCGCCGCAAGGGCACCCTGCATCTGCTGGAGGAGATCTCCGAGCAGGTCGCGGGCTGGCCCGCGCGCGCCGCCGAGCTGTCGCGGCAGGTGGCCCACACCCAGCCGGTGAAGCTCTATGGGAGCGGACAGCGCGGCGACCGGGGGCGCCGCGTCGACCTGCGCGACAACTCCGCCCTCGACCTGGCGGGCGGCCCCTTCGGTACAACGGCCCGTACGGTCGACGTCCGCCGCGCCGACTCCCGCCACCGGCAGGGCGGTTGGGCCCCGGCCGGGGTCGCGCTGTTCGTCTGGCGACTGAAGGCGTACTCGCTGACGTCTTCCCCGGCGTACTGCATCGACCGCGCCCGCAACCTGTACACCTTCTCGATCCTGGGCAACGACACCCCGCTGGTCACCAAGCCGTTCCCGGAGCCGTCGCCCACACTCCCCCACTCTCGACCACGCTCGAGCGGGGGGACCCCCACCGCCACCAGCGACAACGTCCCGGCGTTCATCGGCCGCCGTCAACTCCACGACCGGCTCGCCGACTACTACGGCCCCGGCAAGAGCCTCGTCATCCGGCGCGACGGCGAGGACCAGCCTGTGCCGCCGTCCGACATCGTGGTCGCCGACCTGTCCGACTGGCGCTACCGGCCCAGGCGAGGCCAGGTGGCCGTCGACCCCGAGCTGGGCCGGATCGCGTTCGGGTCGCGGTCGGCGCCGCGGCAGGGTGTATGGGTGGACTACCACTACGCGTCCGGCGCGGACCTGGGCGGCGGCGAGTACGAGCGCCCGGACCGCGAACCGCGTCCCGACGCCGACGTCTACCGGGTCGGTCCCAGACAGCCGTACCGCCAGATCATGGACGCCTACCGGGCCTGGCAGCACGACCGCAGGGCCGACCGCACCGGCCCCGCCGGCATCATCGAGATCACCCACAGCGGCGCCTACCAGGAGCAGTTGGACTTCGACCTAGACCCCGGCGACCGCCTCGAACTCAGGGCGGCCGAGGGGACCCGGCCGGTGATCCGGCTCCTCGACTGGTACAGCAACCGGCCCGACGCCCTCAACATCCGTGCGGTGTCCGAGGACTGCGCCCCGCACGAACGGCCGCGCATCGTCCTCGACGGGCTGCTGGTCGCCGGACGCGGCATCAACGTCACCGGGCCCATGGGCGCGGTGGTCGTACGGCACTCCACGCTCGTACCCGGCTGGTCCCTGAAGCCCGAGTGCGAGCCGCACTCGCCCGAGGAGCCCAGCATCGTCCTGGAACGCACCACCGCATGCCTCCAGATCGAGCACAGCATCCTCGGCACCATCGAGGTCATCGGCGACGAGGTGTCCGAGGAGCCCCTGGACATCCACCTCCGCGACAGCATCCTCGACGCCACCGGCAACGACTGCGAGGCCCTGTCCGCACCGGACTGCCGCCACGCCCACGCCGTACTGCACCTGCACCGCACGACCGTCATCGGCGAAGTCCACACCCATGCGGTGAAGACCGCCGAGAACTCCGTCTTCACTGGGAAGCTCCATGTCGCCCGGCGCGGCATCGGCTGCCTGCGGTACTCGTACGTGCCGGCCGGATCGCGTACGCCTCGCCGATACCGCTGCCAGCCCGAACAGTCCACCGGGATACGGCCGTTGTTCACCTCTGAGCGCTACGGGACGCCCTGGTACGGGCTGTTGGCCGACCGGTGCGCCGAGGAGATCCGGCGCGGTTCCGACGACGGTGCCGAGATGGGCGCCTTCCACGACCTGTACCGGCCGCAGCGCGAGGACGGCCTGCGGGCCAGGCTCGCCGAGTACACGCCGGCGGGCACCGACGCCGGGATCTTCTTCGTGACGTGAGCCGCAGTGGCGTGAGCCGTAACCACCGACTTTGCGAACCCGCACTTTCCTGAACCAGGGGGACCCCCTTCATGCACGCTGATCTCTCCCGCCTCACGTTCCGGCCGGAACGGCACTACTCGGCGGTCATCGCCCAGCAGGGCCGCGTCCAGCTCGACGCCGACACCAACGAGCAGACCGCGATCCAGCTCCATCAGGCCCGCACCTTCGCCGCCGACCTGATCGGCCGGCACGGCGGACCGAAGGACGCCGTCGGCTTCCGCATCGAGTACGTCGGCGGCATGCACGACCTGGACACCCTGTACATCCACGGCGGCCGCTACTACGTCGACGGCATCCTGTGCGACGCGTACCGCCCGGCGCCGGGCACGCCGGTGCAGGCCGATCAGGCCGACGCCGAGGAGCAGGACGACACCGCGGAGCCGCTCACCCACTGGACCTACTGGGACCAGCCCGACGGGTACCGCAACCCGGAGAAGCCGGGCGACCGGCTGCCCTCGCCGGCCCAGTCGCCGTTCGTGGTCTACCTCCAGGTGTGGGAGCGGGCGGTCTTCGCCGCCGAGGAGCCGGCCCTGCGCGAGGTCGCGCTCGGCACGGCGATGCCGGACACCGCCGCCCGGGTGAAGGTCGTCTGGCAGGTGCTGCCGCTGTCCTTGGCCGCGCTGGACATCGAGGAGACCGACCCGTCCAAGGAGGTCGTACGCGCCGCCTTCGACCAATGGGCCAGGCGCCGGTCGGCCGCGTCGGCCCGGCTCGCCGCCCGCAGCGAGCGGCCCGACCACGCCGACGAGGACCCGTGCCTGGTCAAGCCGGACGCCCGCTACCGCGGCCCGGAGAACCAGCTGTACCGCGTCGAGGTCCACGAGGGCGGCGAGGCGAAGGACGCCACCTTCAAGTGGTCCCGCGAGAACGGTTCGGTGGTCTTCCCCGTCGACGAACTCGACGGCACCTGGGTGCAGTTGGCGTCCCTCGGCCACGACGACAAGCTGGACCTGGACGTCGGCGACTTCGTCGAGTTCACCGACACCGCGTACTCCTCCCGCCTCGAAGCCCTCCCGCTGCTGCGCGTCGAGGAACTGGACCTGCCGGGCCGCCGCGTCCGCCTGTCCGCCGAGCCGGAGCCGGGCGTCGGACGGCTGCCGCACCTCAATCCGTTCCTGCGCCGCTGGGACCACCACGAGGGCCCCAAGCGCAAGGGCCGCACCTCCGTCCTGCGTGACGGGGCGGTCAAGGTCGAGGAGGGCGAGTGGCTGCCCCTCGAGGACGGCGTCGAGGTGTACCTCGCCAAGGGCGGTACCTACCGCACCGGCGACCACTGGATCATCCCCGCCCGCACCGCCACCGGCAGCGTCGAATGGCCGACCGACCCAGCCCGCCGCCCGCTGCTCCAGGGAGCCGTCGGCATCGCCCGCCACTTCGCACCGCTGGCGCTGGTCAAGGGCGAGTACGGCGCCGTGGACCTGCGCCTCGCCTTCGGCCCGCTGGCAAGCAGCATCCCGGCGGCCGACGAGGCGACGCTCGCGGCGGAGGAACAGGCACGGCGGGAAGAGGAGGCCGCGGAGGCCGACCCCTCCGGCGGGAGGTCGCAGACCACGGCCGTGGCGGAGGCCGCGGCGGAAGGAGACGAGTGATGGCGAAGCCGCTGAGCGCGTCCAAGATGGTGGAGATCCTGCGCGCCGAGGGCCTGACGGTCCATGAGGTGCGCAAGTGGCGCACCCACAACCGCAACACCAAGGGCGCCTGGGGGCCGGTGAACGGCGTGATGATCCACCACACCGTCACCAGAGGCACCGAGGCCTCCGTGAACATCTGCTACAACGGCTACTCGGGCCTGCCGGGACCGCTGTGCCACGGCGTCATCGACAAGAAGGGCCACATCCACCTGGTCGGCAACGGCCGTGCCAACCATGCGGGTTCCGGCGACAGTGACGTCCTGCGCGCCGTGATCAACGAGTCGAGGCTGCCGGCCGACAACGAGGCCGACACCGACGGCAACAGCCGCTTCTACGGCTTCGAGTGCATCAACATGGGCGACGGCAAGGACCCCTGGCCCGAGGCACAGAAGGAGGCCATCGAGAAGGTCTCCGCCGCGATCTGCCGCCACCACGGCTGGAGCGAGCGCTCCGTCATCGGCCACAAGGAGTGGCAGCCGGGCAAGGTGGATCCGCGCGGCTTCACCATGGACGGCATGCGCAAGCGCATAGCGGAGCGGCTGAGCGGCAAGGCGCCGAAGCCCGACCCGAAGCCCGACCCGAAGCCCACGCCCAAGCCGGTGACGTACGAGCCCTTCCCGGGCGCCGGCTTCTTCCACGTCGGCCAGAAGTCCCCGGTCATCACCGCCATGGGCCGCCGACTGGTCGCCGAGGGCTGCGGTCGCTACGAGGAGAGCCCCGGCCCCGAGTGGACCGAGGCCGACCGACGCTCCTACGCCGCCTGGCAACAGAAGCTCCACTTCAATGGCAAGGACGCGGACGGCATCCCCGGCAAGGTCAGCTGGGACAAGCTGAAGGTGCCTGACAGCGGCAAGTGAACGACTGGTCCAACCCCACCCATGATACCCCTAGGGGGTACCATGGGTGGTTCCGGTGCGGACGAGGCGAGCGGACGCGATGCACGTCGAGGGAAACACTGCGGACGGGTACGAGACGGTCCGCGAGGTCTTCGAACGATTGGTGGCCGTCGGCCGAGACCCGGGCGGACGTCTCCGTCCGCAAGAACGGCCGGGAGGTCGTCCGGCTGACCGGCGGCTGGGCCGACGCCGGACGCACCCGCCCCTGGCGCGACGACACCCTGGTCGTGCCGTACTCCCTCTCCAAGGACTTCGTCACGCTCGCCGCCTGGTGGTAGTCCGTGACGGCGCGCTGCCCCTGGACGAGTCGATCGCCGGCCGCTGGAAGGCGTACAGAGTCCACGGCAAGGGGCGCACCGTCCTCCGCAGGCTGCCCACCCATCGCGCGGTCCAGCCGCGCTTCGCCCCCGACGCCGACGGCCTCGAAACCTCATCAGAGACGCCGATATCACAACAGTGAGCCGAATCACGCGAAGCAACACCTTGATTCTCTGCGAGCAGGCTGTTGCGGGCGGTGCGGGGGGCACCCGCGGATGGGCCGGCCGTGGTGCCTGTGTCGCTGGTCGAGTGGGTGTTGCCAGTGGCTGTGTGCCACCGGCCCAACCTGGCCAGAACGTGCTCCAGTCGGACCTGGAGTAACTGCGCGGGTACGCACCCGACGGTATCGGAGGACACGGCCTGGATGCTGTGCGAGGCCAGCCGAGGGGTCAGCCATCGACAGGGCAACGCTCCCTGGCTCAGGGAAGCAGGCGAGGATCTCCGGCACCTTCAGGGCGACGCGCTGCTGGTGTGGGCCGCGCGTAATCTCGCACGGTTGGCTGACATGCCCGCACAACTCGATTCTGCCGCGCTCTTCTACCAGCGCTTGCAGGATGCTGCGCTGGCAGTCCACTCCAACCCACGACGTTCTTGATGGACCGGGAGCGCCGCATCGCCGAGGCCGGTCGGCCAGCGTCGGGTTGCCCTAACGGTCCTACAGTCACGCTTCGTGAGCGGCGCCCAGAAATGAAAGACACGCTCGACATGGGCCTCTGACGGACAGTCGGCACAAGGTGGCCACCGCCCGCGGGCCCCATGTGGTGCCTGTCGGGTGGCGTTGCTGGGAAGGCCGGTCGGTCCGCATGGCTACGACCACGTTGTCTTGACGGAGTTTCGCGCGGACACGAACACCAAGAACACGGACCGTCTGGTCCGGTCGGGCTTCCTCGGGGAAGTCCGGCAGGCTTCGAGCCTGTGGTCAGCCTGAGAGGGGCCTCAGGCGCCCAGTTCTTCAACTGGGCCGATCTGCTCATCCCTACCGGGCCGCACCGCGCATCCCCCTCCTGGAAATCTCTGCCCCAAGCATTGACCCCAACGATCAAGGTGGCGTAAAACAGCCCATGCTCGTCTGAAAGCGTTTACTCCTGATCACTTTTGTTCGGAAGATGCACCTTATGGCAACCTCGGAGGGTCAGGACCTGCCCGACGGTCAGCAACCTGGGAATGCGGGGGGACTGTCACGCCGGGGGGTCCTCAAGGGTGCGGCGGTCACGGCCGGGAGCGTGGTCCTTGGCCTCGGCGCCGCGGGTGCGGCAGAGGCGGCGGACGCCGCGATCACCGCCACCTCACCTGATGGCAAGAACAAGATCACGATGTCTCTGGTCGGCGGAGTGCTCCAGTGGTCGGCCAGGCGCAACGGCACGGCCGTCGCCGACCCCTCGGTGCTGGGCCTGCAGCTGAGCGACGGCACCACGCTGGGCCAGGGCAACACGACAGTGACCAGATACCAGCACTGGACCAGGGACTCCACCTGGACCCCCGCCTTCGGCCGCAACGCGACCGTACGGGACCACCATCAGGAGATGCGCTGGAACCTCCTGGACGGCACCAGCGGCATGAACTTCAGCGTCCAGCTCCGTGCCTACAACGCCGGTGTCGCGCTGCGCTACGTCCTGCTGGACACGGGCAGTGCCACCATCGCCGACGAGCTGACCACCTTCGTCTTCCCCGACAACACCCTGGTGTACAGCGCCCGCGACGAGGCCGCCTACAGTCCTGTCGCCCCGGACGCCATCCCGTCCACCGGCACCTCCGGCACCGACACGGGCCCCCTCACCGACCTGCCGCTGCTGGTCACCCTGGACGGCGGGCTCGTCGCCACCATCTGCGAGTCCTCCCGCGTGAACTACCCGCGCTCGATGCTCAGTTCGGTCTCCGGGCAGCCCAACACCCTGAAGACGTACCTGATGAAGAAGACAGCACGTGGTTCGGGCACGGTGCAGAACACCTCGACGGTCACCACGCCGTTCACCACGCCCTGGCGGGTGATGCTGCTCGGTTCCGAGCACGGCGAGCTGATCGACAACGCCGAGCTGGTCCTCAACCTGGCGCCGGGCAACGCACTGACCGACACGTCGTGGATCAAGCCGGGCAAGGTGTTCCGCTGCGAACTGACCACCGCCGCCGGAACCGAGGGCGTGGACTTCGCTGTCGCCCGCAACCTCCAGTACATCGAGTACGACGCGGGCTGGTACGGGCCGGAGTTCACGACGACCGACGCCACCACCCCGATCGCCGCCATCGACCTGCCGACCGTCATCGCCTACGCCACCCAGAAGGGCGTCGGCGTCTTCCTCTACGTCAACCGCCTCGCCCTCTCGGACCCCGAGTCGTTGTTCGCCCTCCTCAAGAGCTGGGGTGTGGCCGGCATCAAACTCGGCTTCATCAACGACGGCACCCAGGCCATGACCAACCAGATCATCACCTGGGCCAAGATCGCGGCCAAACACCGGCTGCTGATCGACATGCACGACGACGTGCGGCCCTGGGGCTACGAACGCACGTACCCCAACTGGATCAGTCTGGAGGGCGTCCGGGGCAACGAGCAGTTCCCGACCGCCACCAACAACGTGAACCTCGCCTTCGCCCGCAATGTGGGCGGGCCGATGGACTACACGATCTGCTACGGCCAGTCGCGCGACAAGACCACCAACAACCACCAGATGGCGATGGCCGCCGTCTACTACCAGCCCCTGAACTTCCTCTACTGGTACTCCAAGCCCTCCGCCTATGCCACCACTGCCAAGTGGCCCGGCCTGGCCTGGTTCGACTCCGTCCCCACCAGTTGGGACGAGAGCACGACCGTCGCGGCGTCCATCAACGAGTACGTCGCGATCGCCCGCCGCAGCGGCGCCACCTGGTTCCTCGGGGTGATGAACAACGAGACCGCGCGCACCCTCTCCGTCCCGCTGTCCTTCCTCGACAGCGGCACCACCTACACGGCCACCATCTACGCCGACGGGGCGGCGGCGACCTCCCCGTACGGGACGCCCACCGTGGTCAGCACCCGGACGGTCACCGCTGACACCGTGCTGAGCGTGGCCATGACCAGCGCGGGTGGTCAGGCGGTGATCCTCGGACCGGCCGGCTGACTCCCGTTCGCGCAGTCGCTTCTCACTGACCGGCAGGGGGCGCGGTCCACCTTCGGACCGCGCCCGCCACGGCGTTCGCACCCGACCGGGTACCGGCGTCCGAGCTGACGCGATCACCTCCTCGCACCGCATTCAGTGGGCCTTCACCACCCTCAGGACCCGCCGTTTGGCCCGGCCGTGCCGTCAGCCCGAGGCGCTCGCCGAAGATCGTGCGCAAGCGGCAGAAGTGCCTGTCCACGGGCAGTGATCGTAGTGAAGTCACACCACCAGATGTCCCCTCGGTGCGACGAGCGGTGCCGCACCGGCGCATGGCAGGGTTCGGGGTGTGGCCACTCTGCTGATCGTTCATCACACACCGTCGCCCAACTGCCAGGCGATGTTCGAAGCCGTCGTCTCGGGCGCGACGGCGCCGGAGATCGAGAACGTCCGGATCGTGCGGCGGCCGGCGCTGTCCGCCACGGTGTCCGACGTGCTCGCCGCCGACGGGTACGTGCTCGGTACCCCCGCGAATCTCGGCTACATGTCCGGCGCTCTCAAGCACTTCTTCGACCAGGTCTACTACCCGTGTCTGGATGCCGCGCGCGGTCGGCCCTTCGGTTACTACGTGCACGGCGGCAGTGACGTCACCGGGGCGGTGCGGGGAATCGAGTCGATCACCACAGGTCTCGGCTGGCGACGTCAGGCCCAGGCCGTCGTCGTGACAGGAGAACCGAGCAGGGCCGACGTCGAAGCGTGCTGGGAACTGGGAGCGACGGTCGCGGCCCAGCTGATGCGCTGACGCGGCTCATTCCTCGCCCGAACCCGGCGCCCCTCGACGGTGCCGGTACGGCGCGACATGGTGGTCCGGGAGCGACCGTGCCGGGGCGCGTACCAACCCACCCGGCGTCCACGGGCCCGGCCGAGGCCGTTTCCCATGGCGCCCCGACGGCCAAGTGGGCGCGCACATCACCGCGGTGACCGGCCTGGGCGGAGAAACGAGCCCCGCGCCGCTCAGAGCCCGGTGACCTTGGCGCTCGCCGACAGTTCGTAGACCAGGGTGAGTGTGCGGCGGCTGTCGGGCGGGAGAACGACGTCCCAGCGGGCGATGCCCTCGGCGTCGACCACGTCGGGCGCCGGGGAGCACGCGTCCTTGCGCAGGCGTACCTCGACCGCCGAGACCTCGGAGACCGGGATCCGCTCCCGAACGACGACGAGCCGCTCGCCGTGTTCTCCGGGGGCGGAGAAACGGGACAGGTGCAGCCGGACCGTGCGGGTGACCACGGTCCGCTGGGTGAGGCCGGCGGATTCGCGGGACTCCTCGGCATGCCGGGCCACCCGGTAGTCGTCGCGGCTGCCGAAAGCCAGTTCCACGGGGGCGCCGAGGGCGGTGAAGTCCAGTGTGCCGCGGCCGCTGAATCCGCCGCCGCGGACGAGATCCACGGGCCCGGCGAGCAGCGCGTGGCCGGACAGGTTGTCGAACCGCACCACCTGGGTGACCAGCGGCGACACCTCGGGTGAGCAGGCGTACTCGCTGCTCGCGGCGGTGGTGAACACGGAGAGCGGCACCCGGTGGGCGCGACCGTCTCCCGGCACGGAGACCGGCGCGGGGGATCTCAGCACCCGCGCTTCGCCGCCGTCGTCCACCCCGGGCAGGCCGAGCACCGGGGCAGGGCCGAGGTCCCCGATCTCCTCCTCGCGCAGTTCGACGTCGACCGTGCGGCGCTCCGCCGCGGAGCGGTCCCTGAGTGTCAGCCGGTCCTCGCCCAGCTGTGGCGGATCGGTGGCCAGCGCCGAGCGGGCCGTCGACAGAGTCAGCCGTACGTCCGACCAGTCCTCACCGGTGCGCTGCCAGACCATCGCATCGGTCTCCAGCGTCAGGGAGTCCCCGTCGAGCACGGCACGGTAGGCGGGCCTCCACAGCGCGCACGGGGTGAGGTGGCTCAGGCGCAGCCCGACCGGCCCGGCGACCGCGGCCTCCACGGTCAACTCGACATGGCCGACCAGTTCGGCGGGCTCCTCCTCGGAGAGGCGCATGGCCCGCTGGGTTTCGTCGAGTTCGGCAGCGAGCGCGGCCAGCCGGGCCTCCACGGTACGGAGTCGCTCGCCGTGCGTGTCGCGCTCGTCGTCCACCCGGTCCAGTTCGCGGGCCCAGCGGGGCCGTTCGCTCTCCCCTGAGCCGGCGCCTTCACCGATCTCCCGCAGCAGATCGGCGGCGAGGCGGCCGAGCAGGTCGAGGCGGGCACACAGCCGGTCGCGTCGCTGTCCCAGTGCCAGCCGCTCCTCTTCGAGAGCGTGTACGCGGTGACGCAGGGCGGAGTCGTCGGCGGTGGACGGCAGCGGTCCGCGCGGCGTCCAGCTGCGGACGATCCGTGCGTCGAGCACGGTCGCGGGATGATCGGCGGTGAGCTCGGCATGGAGGGTCCGGTCGACGGCCAGTGCACTGACCGGCCCGAGACGCAGCCGCTGGACCCCGGCCTCCAGGTCGAGCACGGCGGCGCGCTCGATGTGGGCGCGGTCCTCGAGGCAGGTGACGGCGGTGACGGGGAGGGCGATCGGCTTCGGGGCCGTGGACATGGGGTGTGTCAGCTCCTGCGGTTGCCGCCGGCCAGGGCCTTGCCGGTCGGGATGCGGATCTCGTAGCCGCCGTCGAGGGTGACCGTGGCGCCTGCGGACAGGTCCAGTCGCCAGACGCGGGTGCCCGGCACGTGGCGATCGGGCCCCGTGTCTTCCTCGGGTGTCGTCCAGTCGGCTCGTTCATCGATCCGGACGTCCGGATCGGAGGTGACCGGCACCCGCTCGCGGACTTCGACGGTGACGGGCCTCACGAGCCGGTTGGCCAGCTCCACGTGGACGCGGTGGTCGAGCACGGTGGTGTTGTTGCGCAGACCGGAGGTCGACTCGTGCAGGTTCGTACGACGCGTGACCCGGATTCCCTCGGCCGGCCCGAGCCCCACCCGGCGGACACCCCCGGGGGCGAGCGTGGGCAGTGCGGCGGTCAGGAGGAAGTCGTCGTCGACGGTGACCTCCACCGGGCCGGCCAGCAGTGCCTGGTCGGTCGCGTTGGAAATCACCAACGTCGCGTACACGGTCTGCTCCACGGACGGCACGCAGAGGTACTCGGTGCGCAGGCCGACCGGGATCTCACCGACGGTGACGGTGTGCCAGGTGCCGTCCGACGGAATGTCGGCGCGGGCGGTGGCATCGAAGCGGTGGTCGAAGGAACCCGCCGACTCGCGGGGCCGCACGGCCTGGCCGGGCAGGGGCAGCGCGGCCACCGCTTCGGCGCGGCGGCGGTACTCGGCCGCCACCGGGTCGAAGGGGGAGTCGGGAAACAGCCGGCCTCTGCGACCGCTCTGCTCGTCGGGGCCGCACAGGACGAGGGCGGCGTAGTCGAGCTCGGCGTCACTCGGCTGCGGCGGCCCGGCTACCGGTGCCGGAACAGGTGGCGGTGCGGCCCGGCCGGGAGCCGCGGGCGCCGTGAGGGCCGGGGCACCCGGAACGGAACTGCCGCCGGTCCGCGGCCTGGCGGCCGGTCGCGAGGGGCCCGGCTGCGCGAAGGCGGCCATCTCGCCGCCGAACGACGCCGGGGAGGGGGCGTACGCGCCGCCGGACACCGCGACCGCGCCCTGCGGACCGCTGTAGCCCTGCGGACCGCCGTAGCCCTGCGACGCCGGCGGCGGGGGAGGCGGTGGTGGGGGAACGGGACCGGGCGCGGAGCCGCCCGCGGCACGCACGGATGTGGTGCCGACCATGGCAGCCCCGGGTGCGGCGATGGAGGCAGGGCGGGGGCCGGCTGCCTCGTACCCGGTGAACAGGCCGGCGAGCCCGGCCGGAGGCTCGCGCCAGCCAGAGGGCGCGGGGGCGGGCTGACGGCGTCCGACGCGGATCGAGCGGAGCCTCGGCAGGTCGGTGCGGCGCCGGAGATCGGCGGTGGCCAGGGCGATGCGCACGTCGGTCCAGTCCTCGCCGGTGCGCTGGGCGACCGAGGCACGCAGCACCAGACGGCCCGTGCCGTCGCCCTGACGGTGCGTGAGACGGTAGGCCGGTGCCCAGACGGCGCCCGGCACCCCGTACTCCAGTTCCAGCTCCACGTCCGCGTCGTCGGCGCCGTCGAGGGTCAGGACCGCACAGACCGTGGTCTCCACATGCGCTGACGGTGCGTCGGTGGAGGCGCGGGCGAGTCGGTCCGCGGCGACGGTGAGTTCGTGCTCGACGCTGTGCAGCGCCTCCTCCAGCTCGACGAGGCGGATGTGCAGTCCCGTCAGCCGCTCGTCGACGAAGTCGGCGAGCTCCAGCCACGCGTCGACCGGAGTGGTGCGGTGCGGGTCATCGCGCCTGCGGGCAGGTGGGACCGGGCGGAGAGCACCGACCTCCTCGATCAGGCTCAGCTGCCGGCCCCGGCGTCCCCGCGCCGCCGCGTACTCGTCGCCCAGGCGATCGACCTCGCGCCGCAACTCGTTGGGCGTGCCCGTGCCGAGTGGCTCGGCCTCGACGTCCACCCGAGCCTCCGTGACACGCGCCCCGGAGGTGCCCAGGACCCGGGCCCGCAGCGAGCCCGGGTCCAGCGAGCGGGGCAGTCCCGTCACCCGTACCCGGCCGTCGGCCGGCACGATGCCACGGGCCAGGCGGCGGCAGACCGCGCCCTGGGCGTACACCACGACCGAATCGAGGGTCGAACCCCACCGCTGCGCCGACTCAGCCGTCATGTGCTCCGCCCCCACCGTGTCCATGCTGAGCGAAGCCTACGCCCGCGCGGTCCGCGCGGGCGCGTCGGCTCAGGAGGACGACGCCCGGGTCGCGGCCTCGGCGGCCGTGTGGCTTCCCGGACGGTCAGGCCGGTGAGGATCCTCCGGTGACGGCGATGGGGTGGACGGTGCCGTCGCGCAGGACTCTGACGCGGGCACGACGGCTCGCCTCGTAGGCATGGTGGTGGGCCTGCGGGAAATGCGTGCTTCCGAGGTCGCCGCCGGGCAGGAAGCGGACGAGCCACGCGACCGACTCGGCGCCCTCGGCGGCGGCCGCGGCCACCGTCAGAAGCTTCTCGTAGTCCCTGCGGAGGGTGCCGAAGCCGGCGCTCGGGGTGCTCTGGAAGTACCGGAAGACAGCCTGGGCCCGCGACGAGGGTATGGCATTCGGGATCTCGTAGGGTTCGAGGTGCTCGCCGCCCCTCAGCCGGTACAGACAGCCATCCACCTCGTCCTCGGGGGAGAAGGCGTACAGCCAGTCCCGTGCCTTCACACCGTCGGGGCCCTGCAACCCCGCCCTGGCCCGCAAGTGCTCCACGATCCCCGAGACGCCGTACGGCACCAGTACGGAGACCAGGCGGTGCGGGGTGGAGACGGATTCGTCCATCTCCTCCTGGACGTTCCAGCGGTCCAGGAGGACCACTTCGCCGTTCACGATCGCCGTACGGATCACGTCCAGGACCACCGGCACCCCCCACGCGGCCAGCGTCGCCGAGGCGGCCACCCGCAGACTCGCGTCGGGGTGGCGGACGAACCTGTCGAGTTCCTCGGGGTCTCCGGGACTCTCGTCCAGGCATTCGAGCGCCAGACAGCGTGCCTGGATCGTCACCGTGTTGTCCCGGACGAGGACGAGCAGTTCGTCCCGCGGGACGCGGCCGTGGCCCTCGGCGATGTGGTCCCGGACGGCCGTGAGCAGCGCGGTGCCACTGCCCATGGACCGGAACCGGTCCAGCAGCGTCCTCACCCCGGCCTCACCCGCCGCGTCGAGATACGCGCCGGCCACGTCCTCGTCGTCGAGGGCCTGTTGGAGCAGGCCGAGCAGCCGTTCGGCCGTGCCGGGCTCCCGATTGTTCTTCAGCGCGTCCCGTACAGCGGCCGCGACGACCTCGAACCATTGGAGGCGCACACGCCTCTCCAGTGCCTCCAGGAAGACATCGGCGGGAGCACCCGCCTGGCCCAGAGCCCGTACGACCAGGGCGATACCCTTGGCCGCCGACCAGGTACCGCGTCTGGACCCGTCGCCCACGTGCTCCAGCCGCCGCTCCAGCTCCGCGCGCAGCGCCGGGACCGCGGCCTCCACGCGCAACGTGCCCAGCGCGGTGATCAGAGCCTCCCGCAGGTAGTAGACGGAGTCGACACCGCCCAGTGAGAACGCGCCCAGCAGCCGCTCACCCACCCGCCGTCCTCCGTGCGCCCCCAGAGCCTGGATCAGCGCGAGCCGGGCCTCGCCGTCGCGCTGGTCGTCGCAGATGTACGCGATGACCTCGTCCAACTGCTCGTCGGACCGTGCCACCCCGACGAGTGCCTCGGCCGCCCGGCGCTTCTCGTCCAGGTGCAGGGAACTGCCCAACAGATCCCAGACCGTGGCCACGATCTCTCGCCGCAGCGCCACGTCGGCCACCCTGGGGCTCCCCGTCAGACAGCGCGCCGCCAGCAACAGGTCGGTGTGGAAGAGGTCGTCGTCGGGCAGGACGAGGAGCCCGGAGCCGTCCGTGCGCGGCCGGTCCGGCTCCAGTTGCAGCAGCCCCGACAGCAGCGGAGACGTGTCGGGCAGCGCCCCCGCCAGCAGCAGGATGACCTCCTCCCACCACGGGTCGTACCGGGCCGTCACCGCCTGCCGGATCCCGTCGGCACCCCGCTCCAGCAGGGCGGCAGCGGTGAAGTGCTCCTGCAGGGTGAGGTGCAGGAAGCCGTACCAGCCGTGCGCCTGTGGTTTGAGCAGGCCGTACTGCGCGGCGATCTCGTCGAGAATGGCGCGGCTTTCCTCGGGGGCTATGTCGATCGTCGGCAGGAAGCGGGCGATCTGGTCGAGGAGGTCGTCCTCGGGGAAGTAGCGCAGGCCCCGCTGGTGGTAGTGACGGGCGATCTCCTTCAACAGGTCCTGTTTGCGGTCGGTGGTGAAACGGCTGTAGCGCGAGATCTTGCGGTGGGCGTCCCACTCGCGGAGCAGGACCTCCACGCACCGTTGGTACAACGCCGCCCGCCGCTCCGGGAGTTCGAGGTCCCGCTCGTAGACGATCGCGATCAGGCTGAGCAGCAGCGGGTTGGCGGCCAGGGTCTGCAGTCGGCCGTTCGCCGAGAGGGCCCTGGTCAGGCCGCCGCGGCGACGATCGCCGGGGCCGAACCAGTTGGCGACGAACGTCTCGATCTGCGGCCATTCGAAATCCAGCGCCTCCAGCACCTGAAACTGCGGCAGCCCGCCCCGCCAGCCCTGCCGACGGCAGGTCGTGGCGATCGGCGCCCTGGGGAACCGTGTCGCCAGCCGCGTCAGTTCGGTGGTGACGCGGTGGTAGGCGCTCTCAGCCTCCCGGGCACTCTCCCCGCCCAGCACCTCGTCCAGGCCGTCCAGCAGCAACGCCGCACTACCGTCGGTGAGTTTCTCCACGATGTAGTCGCGGGCGTCCTCGAAGCCGTACTGGTCCGCCCAGTATTCGGCGAGGTGGTCGAGCAACGACGCGTGACCACTTTCGACGAACCGGAACAGCTCGACGTACGCCGGGAGGACGGGCAGCGACTCGTGCTCCGACTGGGTCGCCATGCGGAGAGCCAAGTGCCGCAGCATCGTCGTCTTTCCGGCGCCCGGGTCGCCGACGACCACGATGCGCCGGTAGCGCTGGAGGGCGTCGACGGGCGCGTATGTATGAACGGCGGCCTGGGTGTCCGCCGCGGCCCTGGCCTCGGCGCGCTCCGCCTCCGTACGCCAGGTCCGGCGCTCGGAGTCCGTACGGCGGGCCTGCCGTTCCACCTCGTCGGCGGACAGGAACCGCAACGGCTGCTGCTCCTGCACCCCCACCTGCACATACAGCTGCTCCAACCGCAGCGGCCGCGACATGTCCAGGATCCGCATGGTCGACAACTCCTGCACCAGCCGCGCACAGTACGCCGCCGCCTCCGCCTCCAGGGTGGAGCGCCGGGCGGCCACCCGCTGGGCGGCCCGCTCCCGCTCCTGCTCCTCCTCCCGGGCGGCACGCCGACGCTCACGCTCCGTCTGCTGCCGCTCGTGCTCCCACTCCTGCTCCTTCAGCCGCATCTGTGCGGCGGCTTCGAGCTGGATCCGCTGCCGCTCCAGGCTCCGGACGCGCTGCGACTGCCACAGAGCCACCGCGGCCGCGATCATCGCGGCGAGAAGTCCACCGAGTGCCGTGACGACGGACGCGCTGTCCAGCGCGAGGTGTTCACCCGACAGCGACACAGGCCCCCCGCCCCTCGGTACGACTCCTGTCGATTCTGACCAGCGGGGGCAGCCGGTGAAACCCCTTCGTCCTTACGTCACTTGTCACGTCCCTTGCGCACATCACTTGTCGGTCCGTTCCGCCGCGGGTTCCGCTTCCGCCCGATTTCTCGTCGGAGCGTGAAACGACTCTTCTTCGGGTAGCACTTCCAGCGCGCGTGCCCGGTGACGTCGGCCGTTGGTGCGCGCGGTTTCGACGACCGGCGCGCGTACTCAGCCGCACGTTCCGGCCTCGATCCGTGAGGGGGAGCAATGGGGGCTGCGCACTCATCAGCCGTGCGGCGGGGCGCCGTTCTTCCGGTGGTCGCGGCGCGCCGGGCGCTGTGGACGTTCGTCCTCGTCAACCTGGTGATCGTCGAGGTTCTCTTCGTCACCGCCGGGACCGGCAAGAACAGCGTGCTCACGGTCGCCAAGTTCTTCGGGCTGCACGCCGCCGTGCTGCTGCTGTCGCAACTGCTGTTGGTGGCCCGGCTGCCGTGGCTGGACCGCCGTATCGGCATGGACCGGCTGACGGTGTGGCACCGGTGGGTCGGTTTCACCCTGCTGTGGACGATCCTCACCCACGCCGTGCTGGTGGTGCTCGGGTACGCGAACCTCGACGACACGTCGATGGTGAAGACATTTTTCGCGCTGGCGGGCGTGCCGGCCTCTCTGCTTGGCATGTGGGCCGCGGCGTTCGTCGTCGTGGTCGCCGCGGTCTCCGTCCGTCAGGTGCGGCGGCGGTTGCGGTACGAGACCTGGCACGGTCTGCACCTGCTGCTGTACCTGGCGTTGGGGCTGGCGTTCGTGCACCAGCTGTTGGAGACCACGACGTTCACCTCGTCCGCGGCGGCCAGGATCTACTGGTGGGCGCTGTGGCTGTTCGCGTTCGGTGCCCTGGTGACGGGGCGCGTCGTCGTGCCGGTGTGGCGGAACCTCTATCACCGGTTCCGGGTCGTGGCGGTGGTGCCGGAGTCGGACGATGTGGTGTCGGTCCACATCAGCGGCCGTCATCTCGACAGACTGCCGGCCCGGGCCGGCCAGTTCTGCATCTGGCGGTTCCCCGGTCACAACCACTGGTGGCTGGCGAATCCGTTCTCGCTGTCGGCGGCACCCGACGGCCATGCGCTGCGCCTGACCGCCAAGGCGGTCGGCAGCACCAGCGCCGGCCTGCGGCATCTCCCGGTCGGGGCCCGCGTGTTCGTCGAGGGGCCGTACGGGGCGTTCACGTCGCTGCACCGCACCCGGCCCGGCGCCCTGCTGATCGCCGGCGGGGTGGGAATCACGCCCGTCCGAGCTCTGCTGGAGGAGGAACCGGCCGGCGACGTCGTCGTGCTCTACCGGGTGCGCAGCGAGAGGGACGCCGTGCTCGTCGACGAGGTACGCGCACTGGTCGCGGCGCGCGGCGGGCGGCTGTACCTGCTCACCGGCCGCAGAGGGGAGGGGAGGCCGCCGTTCGAGCCGGAGAGTCTGCGTGCCCTGGTCCCCGACATCACCGAACGCGACGTGTACGTCTGCGGCCCGCCCGCGATGACGGCGGCCGTGCTCAGTGGCCTGCGGGGCCTGAGGGTTCCCCACGGGCAAGTACACGCGGAGCGGTTCGGCCTGGCCTGAGAGGGGGAGCCGGTGCCGCCGTCAGGAGTTCTACGATGCCCCCATGTTGATACGGGGATTCGGGAGACGGACGGGGCGGCGCGCGTTACGGACAGGTCTGGCCCTGGGCTCAGGAATGGTGCTGGCGGTGGCTCTGACCGCTTGCCAACAGGGCGAGAAGGTCGCCGAGAAGGTCACGAAGGCCACGGGTGCGTATCCGGACCGGGTCGAGCGGCCTTCCCCGGGGTTCGAGGTCGCGCTGCCCGCGGTCCCGCTCGTCGCCGACGAACGACTTCGGGTGCTCGATGCCGCGCATCGCGTGTGGGCCGAGCCGTTGGAGGCGCCTCGCAAGACGTCCGCCTACTGGTCGTACGAGCGCGACGAGACCCTGCTGAAGGTGGTGCTGGCCGAACGCCCCGAACGCGCCCCGCTCGCTGTCTCCCTGTGGGCCGACGGTGCGCTGACCGCGGTGGACACGCGGACCGGCGCGGTGGCCTGGCGCGCGCAGAGTGGTTATCCCGCAGGCGGCCGGTGGTCGGCGCTCGGCCGGTATCTGCACGACGAGGGCGGCAGTGACGCGGACCCCAGACTGCGGGTGGCACCGGGGGACGGCCGCCCGGTGGTGCTGGTCGACGTTCAGGACGGCCTGATCGCCTTCGACGCCGCCGACGGCGGCGAACTGTGGAAGAAGAGCTGGAAGTGCGACGAGCCCGGGGACACGACCAGCTCATGGGTGGCCACCCATGCCGTCGTCGTGCAGGGCAGCTGTGAGAAGCGTGTCCGCCTGCTCGATCCGCGGACCGGCAGGCAGACCGCGGACCTGAACCCGAAGATCCCCGCCGCATGGCCGCCGGTCGGTGAGGACGGCGTCGAGGCGCCTTCCCTCCGTGAGTACGCCTGCCTGCGGAACGTCTGCGACCAGCTGATCTTCCAGCTGTATGGCAGTTCGGGAGGGGTGGAGCCGCTGTACTGGTGGATCGACGGCGACGGCAGGCCGGTTCCGCTGGAGGAGGGGAAGGCCGCCCCGGAGACAGGGAACCAGCCTTTCCAGGTGGCCCTCAACGATGGGGGATTCACCCTGTCCGCCACCGACGTGGCCGCCCGCACGGCTGCCTGGCAGGTGAAGACACCACTCAACGTGGCGGGACTACGTTCCTTCAACGACGTGGCCGTCACCTCCGACATGGTCTGGGCGGGATCGACGGACTGGAAGGACAACGGTCCCGCGCTGTTGGCGTACGACCTGAAGAGCGGCAAGGAGGTCGCCTGCAGGAAACCTCCGGGAACGGCGATCACCCACATGGCGACGGCCGGTGACTACATCGTGGTGAACGGCGTCGCCCTCGATCCGGGCATGACCGCGGAGCCCGAGACCGACGTGGACGACCCCCCGTTCCTCATGATGAATCCCCAACGGAAGAGCACGTGCTGAACGCCGACGGCGACCACGGTGCGCCGTGGTCCCGCAGGAGCCCCCGGACGCCCGTCCGGCCCGCCGACCGGACACGGGTGCGCCCGGACAACGGGCCAGAAGCGCTCACCACGCTCACGGTCGGCGCCCTGGACGGGGCGAGCCTGATGGCCCGCGCCGAGCAGGACGTACGCCCGCCGAGGACCGTGGTCCGTGGACTCGGCTCCCTCCTCGACGGGGCCGTGCGCCCGGGCCGACGGGGAAATACCCGTGCTGGTCGGTCACTTCGGGGCGGCCGGGCAGCACGAGGTGCACGCGTCCCGGTGCGATGCGCTCCAGGCGCGCACCGAGACGGCTGCCTGGGCACGAAGCAGGTCGTCAACGACCGCCCCCTGCCCGCCCGGTGACGACCGTCTCCTGCGCGCGCGGTGACAACCGCCTCCTGCCCGCGTAGTACTGTCGCGGCGTGAACACCTACTGGCACGTCGTTCTTCCGCCGCTCGGCGCCTGACCGGGCGCAGACACTGACGGTGTGATTCCCGGCCCCATCCGACCCACAGGGCGGTCAGGGGCTTTTGTCGTGCGCTCGTTTCGGATCGGTCCCCAGACGCATTCGACGACGGAAGTTCACGACTGTGCCGAACCGCACGACCTCTCTGACTCCCGCGCGCCCGGCCGCCACAGGCCCGCGCCCCTCTCGCACCGCTCTCCTCGGCGGCCCTGCCCCCATCCTCGTCGCCACCGCGCTGTGGGGCACGACCGGGGCTGTGAGCTCTCTGGCACCCGCGGGTGCCCCGGCGGCGGCCATCGGCTGCGCCGGGCTCACCCTCGGCGGCATCCTGCTGTTCCTCACCTCCCGGGGCGCCCGCTCGCTGCCCGCCGCCTGCACGCGCTCCGAGCGGTGGCTGCTGCTCCTCGGCGCTCTGGCCGTGGCCGGCTATCCGGTCACCTTCTACCCGGCGGTGGCCCGGACCGGTGTGGCCGTCGCCACCGTGATCGCGCTGGGCAGCGCGCCGGTCTTCGCCGGACTGTTGTCCTGGATCACCGGGCAGGCCCGACCCACCGCACGCCGGACCGCCGCCACCGCGGTCGCCGTGCTGGGCTGTTCACTGCTGGTGCTGGGCCCCGAGTTCACCGGCCACGTCGGGACGATTGACCTGGTAGGCGTCGCACTCGCCGCGTGCGGTGGGCTGTCGTACGCCGTCTACTCGCTGATCGGCGGCAGGCTCATCACGCGCGGGCACCCGTCCGACGCGGTGATGGGAGTGCTGTTCGGCGCGGCCGGGCTGCTCGTCCTGCCGCTCGTGGCGTTCGTCGACACGCACTGGCTCGCCACCACGCGCGGGGCGGCGGTGGCGGCGTACCTAGCTCTGTTCACCGTCCACCTCGCCTATCGGCTCTTCGGGCATGGACTGCGCCGCACTCCGGCATCGACGGCCACCTTGCTGACTCTCGGAGAGCCCGCGGTGGCGGCGGTCCTGGGCGTGACCGTCCTCGGCGAACGACTGCCGGCCGCATCCTGGTGCGGGCTGGCCGTCCTCGCGCTCGGTCTGGTCCTCCTGGCCGTGCCGGTCGGCGCGGCCCGCCGGGCCCGCTAGCCGCCGGGCGCGCTTCAGGTCCGGTCCCCGGATGATCGAGGGACCGGACCGGACCGGACCTGACCCCTGACCACGGGATCGCCGTCGGCGTGGTCCCGCATCAACCCGGGGTCCTGGTGGTGGACGTCCTGCTCAGCGCCACGGCCGTGACCTCGGCCGACGACAGCATCGGCTGTGTGGGCTGCGTGGGCGCCGCACGCGGCGCGCGCTGTCGCCGGCCGACGGCATGTACGGGTTTGTCCCGGTCGCCTCCTCCTCGGCGCCTGTCCCGTCCGCACGGCTGGCTTCCTCGGCCGCACAGTGATCGCCGCCGCCCAGCGGGGCGCGCGGCCTGATGGCGGCGGCGATCGGTACTCCGTAGTTCCCTTCCTCCATCTGCTGGTGCGGCGTCGGCGGCAGCCCGCGCGGCTGCCGTCGGCCCCGTCGGCGCGGTCCGTCCCGCCCGCCTTTAATCGATCGCATGAGCGGATCTTGCCGGGCACAATCGGCGCATGCCGACCGCCGCGGAGCATCTGATCTCCGCCCTCGAACCGCTGTCGTTCCCCGCACGCCTGACCCTGACGGCGCGGACCGCCCGCGGGCTCGCGGACGAGGGGACGCTCGCCCCGTTCCTGACCGAGCTGGACGGGCGAGGGCCGTACGAGCGGCGGCTCGCGGCGTTGGCGGCCCTCGTCGGACGGGACGCGGGGTTCCTCGCGGAGCGGCTGGCCGACCCTGACCCGGTCGTCGCCGGGTATGCGCGACGCGCCGCACGTGACCTGCCCGTACCGGACCGGGCGGTGGAGGCGGCGTACGACGACGCACCGGCCGTGCTGCGGCAGCGGCTGGCCCGGCTGCTCGCCGCGGGAGGCCGGACGGCACTCGCCGAGCGGCTGGTGGTGCGACTGCGCGCGGAGTGGGGCGACGCCGAGGCCGCGCGGCTGCTGCCGGCCTGCTCCACGCCTTTCGTGTCACGGGAGTTGCCCGGGCTTGCGCACGCCGTCGACGGCTGGACGCGGCTCGCGCGCCGACACCCCGACCCGGTGCTGGACCACGCCGAGAGGACGCTGGCCGACCGGGCCGGGGGACAGCAGCGGGACCACTGGTGGCGCCTGCACGCCACCACGGTCGCGGCGCTCGCGCCCCTGCGCCCCGAGCGGGTGCTCACGCTGCTGGAGCGGCAAGGCCCCGGCAGTCTGCCGCCCGCGCTGAACGACGGGCTCGGCCCCCTGGTCACCGCCGACGCCGAACGCGTGATCCGCTGGATCACCGCCCCCGTCCGCCGGCAACAACGCCACGAGTCCGTACCGCCGCCCGGAGTGCTGCACCGGCTCGTGCGGGCCGAACCCGCGTCGCTGACCGCGCTGGGCCGACACTGGCTGAACCACAGCGACCACTTCGGCGCCCTGGTGAAGGCCATGGCACCCGGCCGACGCCCCGCGTTCGTGGACGCGGTCGCCGACGGAGCGACACACCGGAACCCGGCGCTGAGCGTTCTCGGTCTGCTGCCCCGAGAGCGCCGCTGGGCGGAAGTCCGGCGCGCGGCGGCCGAGTTCGACGGCACCGACTACTGGTGGGAGGAGCTGGACACCCTCGCCCACGGCCCCATCGACGAGGCACGCCCCCAACTGCTCGCCGCGATCGGACGGTCCGACGCGGACGACCGGGAGACCGCCTGGCCGCTGTTCGTGGCCTGCGCCGCCCGCGACGGCGGCCGGGAAGCGATCACCGAGCTGCTGACCACGGCAGGGCGCCGCCTGCGCAACGATCGGGACCCGGTACGCGCCGCCGCGCTCGGCGCACTGGCCGAAGCGCACCCTGGGCTCTTCGGCTCCGACCACGCACCGCTGCTGGACACGATCGCCGCCGACGCCTTGGAGGCCCGGGACAGTTCGGCCGGCACGATGACGGCACTGCGCACACTCGCCGTACGGCTGCTCGTCGAGCACGCCGCGGACGACGAGCCGGCTCTGCGGCACTGGGCGCTGCGCACCCTGGAGCGCCTCACGAGCCGCGTCGGCGTACCCGACCTCGGCCCGCTCCACCGCGTCCTGCGGCGGGGCCAGGAACACCAGGTGTTCGAGGCCCTGCGCCCCTGGCTCGACGCCGGGGCCGGGCGGGCCGACTTCCGGCTGCTGCTGGGCCTGGCCGCCGCACTGGGACCGCGCGCCCGGCGACTGCCCGAACTCCAGGACCGGCTGGCCACGGCCCTGGAACGCGGCGACGACGACACGTTCCGGGAGGCGGCCGAGCTGTGGCTGGCCGCACCGGCGACCCGAGACGAACGGGTCGCCGCGATCGTCGCGCTCGAACCGTCGTCGGTCGTCCTCCCGCCCGTACGGCGGGTGCTGACCCGGCGGCGCACGGATCTGCTGGACACCCTGCTCGACGAGACCCCGCCGTACGGCCGCTTCCTGGTGGACGGGGCCCGGCGCCCGCTGCCGGACCTCGGTGACAGCGACCGCTGGCTGTTCCGACAGCAGCGGGCGGCGGTCCGGCTGGCCGGTCGGGCGGTCGCGGACGAGTCGCTTCCGCTCGACGAACGGGCCGCCCTGATCCGCGCCGCGGCTCCGGTGCCCGCGTTCGGGCGGGCCCTGGCGCTCGCGCACAAGGACGATACGAACGTGGTCGTCGCCGAGGCGGCGCTCGGCGCGCTGCCCTGGACCGACCGGCCCCACGACACCCTGCCGGCGCTGCTGGAACAGGCGGGCGGCGACCGGGCCAGGGTCGCCGTGTACGCGGCGGCACGCGCCGCACGCTTCACCGCACCGTCCGAACTCGCCCTCGGACTGGGCGCGTTGCTCACCGGGGAGCGGCCCGCGAAGGTGACCTCCCGCAAGGAGGCCGTACGGCTCGCCGCGCGCTTCCTTCCGCCCTGGCAGGCGGTGTCCCTGCTGGCGAGCACCTTCCACGCCCCCGACCGGCACCCGGACGTGCGGGCGGCCGTCGTCCGTGCGCTGCCACCGCTCCTCGGCGAGGCGGAGGCCTGGCCCCTGCTGGAGGACGTCGCACGCGACGACAGCCAGGCCGTACACGAAGCGCTCCGGGCCGTCACTCCCTGGGAGCTGGCCGAGACACACCGCCGCGCGTACGCCGCCGTGGTCGTCGCGGCCTACGACACGTCCCTCGCGCTCACCGAGGGATTCGGGGGCGGCTATGGCCTGTTGCGCGCCATGGAGGTGTGGTGCCGCTACTCACCCGAACTGGCCGTCCGAATCTCCCGGACCGTCCGCGACCTCGGCGACCGTACGCACTGGCGGAGCGCGGAGGGTGTGCTGCGCGATCTGGCCGCCTCCGAGCTGCCGCATCCCGTGGGCGGTGCCGCGCCGGGCAGCGTGTTCCACGGCACGGTGGCCGAGTTGCTGGCCGCGACGCGCACGACGGAGGGCGGCTGTGACGCGCTGGAGGGCCGGGACCTGCCGGCGCTGCAGCGACTGCGGAGTCTGACGTCGTTCGGCTACGTCGAAGGAGTGCGCCCCGAGTTGCTCGAAGCGGTCGCGCGACAGCTGGCGTCGGAACCCCTGCTGGTTGCCGAACGTGCTTACCTGCTGGGCCAGTTGGTCGACCACACCGTGGAGCCGGCCGCGCTGCTCGAACGGCTGCGGGACCTGGCGGACGCGCTGGAAGACACCGGCGTGACCGTCGCGGTCCACGCGTCCGGCCGGTTGCGGACGTCCTCGGCCTCTCGCGCTCATCCGGAGCGCGCCGACGCGCTGCTGACCGCGGCCGACCGGTTCGCCCGCGACGGCGGCACCTCCGCGGGCCTGCTGGCGGTCGGCCTGGTGAAGGGAACGGGCAGCGCGCTCGGCTGGCCCGAGGAGTGGCGGTCGCTGTTGCGCCTGCTGCGCCGGCACGCGAACGCCGACGTACGTCACGAGGCGCACACGACCCTGACGGAGAGCGAATGACCGCCCGGCGCCGGGGAGGAGAGCGCACCTGAGGGACGGGGAATTCATCAGGCATGAACCCGGGCAACTGGCACCTCACCGACGACGTCGACGACTTCCTCGCCCGAGCCGGAGACTTCCTGCGCTCGCGCCCCGTCCCGCACACCGTGCAGTTGACGGTCACCGAGACGCCGCAGACCGACGGGGCGGACGCGTACGGCGCCGAAGCCCCCGTCCTCGGCCGGCTGGAGCGGGCGGGCAAGGTCCGCGCCACCTTCTTCCGCACCCCGCCCCACCGTGTGAACCTCACCTCGCTCACGCCCGAGGAGGCCGACGCCCTCGCCGCCCGTCTGGCCGGCCTCGGCCACCCCCTCCCCGGCGTCGGCGCGGACCACGCCACCGCCACCGCCTTCGCGCGGGCCTGGCAGCGGCACACCGGCGCGACCCCGGCCCTCCGCGAACGGCAACGCCTGTACCGCCTCGGCACACTCACCCCGCCACGGCCGCTCCCGGCGGGCCGGGGCCGCATCGCGGGCGGGCAGGACCGCGAGCAACTGGTCCGCTGGCACCACGAGTTCGCCGCCGCCATCGGAGGCACACCCTCCGCCGGCCGACCCGCGGGCCGCCGCCCGCTTCGCCGACCGGCGCGTCGCCCTCTGGGAGACCCCGGACGGCACTCCCGTCTCCATGGCGGGCATGATCCCGATGACCGCCGGCCAGATCCGGGTGGCCCCCGTCTACACCCCGGCCCACCTACGAGGCCGCGGCTACGCGAGCGCCGCCACGGCCGAGGCGAGCCGTGCCGCGCTCGACGCGGGCGCGACGGAGGTCCTGCTCTTCGCGGACCTGGCCAATCCCACCAGCAACGCCCTCTACCAGCGCATCGGCTACGTCCCGGTCGCCGACTTCACCGTGTACGACTTCTCGGGTCGGTGAGAGCGAGTCCCCGTACTTCAGGCCGCGCCGCGCCGACGGGCCGGGACCAGCCAGGCGGGTACCGCCCACCAGTACCACGACGACCGGCGGCTATCCGACCACGGCTGTCTCGGGAGCGGTCGGTTTGCGGAGCAGGAGCAGGGCGGCGTCGTCGTGGAGCCGGCCTCCCACATGGGTGAGCAGTTCGTTGTGGAGGGCGGTGAGGGTGTGGGCCGGCTCGTCGGACAGGTGGTGTGCCAGCCTCTCGGCGAGCGGGTAGAACTCGCGGTCACGGTCGCGGGCCTCCGTGACGCCGTCGGTGTAGAGCAGCAGCTGATCCTCGTCGGCGAAGGGCAGCGTCTGCAGACCGGGGGTCTCGCCCGTGAGCGCGCGCAGCCCCAGCGGCGGGGCCGGACAGGCGGGCTCCACCGGGACGACCCCGGAGCCGCGCACCAGCAGCGGAGGCGCGTGACCGCAGTTGACCAGTTCCAGAAGGCCCGGCCGAGGGTGTCCCGCGACCACGGCGGTGACGAAGTCGTCGCTGCGGAGGTTGCGCGCCAGACTCCGCTCGATCCGGTCGACGACCGCGAGGAGATCGGGCTCCTCGTACGCCGCCTCGCGGAAGACCCCGACCACCAGAGCGGCTATCCCGACCGCGGGCAGCCCCTTGCCGCGCACATCGCCGACGATCAGCCGAACCCCGTACGGGGTGGGCACGAGGGCGTAGAGATCCCCGCCGATACGGGCCTCGGCTGCGGCGGCGCTGTAGCGGACGGCCACCTGGAACGGGCCGACGGTCGCCGGAACCGGCTGGAGCAGTGCGTGCTGGGCGGCCTCGGCGACCGAACGGACGGCCGCGAGTACCCGCTCGCGCCGCCCGCGCAACGCGCTGGCCAGGCCGCTCGCCAGGGTGACGGCCACCAGCGCGGACAGTACGGAGGCCAGCTCGCGGCCCGGCGCACCGTCCCGGACGCCGAGCATCGTGCCCAGCACCCCGGCGAGAAGGCCGACACAGAGAACCCCGCGCGGCCCGCTGGTGGTGGCGGCCAGCGCGGGCCCGGCGGCGAGCAGCGGCAGCCAGGTCAGCCCGGCTCCGCCGAGGAGGTCGACGACCACGATCGCGGAAACGATCAGCACAGGCAGTACGGGCGTGCCCGAGGCCAACTGCGCGGCCACACGGTTGGGGGCCGGCCTCTCCGGGGCGGACGCTCGCTTCCTGGACGGCCGGATCGGCCCGTGGTCGCCACCAAGCTCTCGGGTCTGACTCATGTATCGCCCGCGATCCTCACGTGTGCGCGGAGCTCGCGCTCCGGAATTGTCCGTTTGGTCCAGGAAAGAGGATTGGCTCCGGCGCCACAAGGACACGGTTTTCAGATAGTGAGTGACAGGCCCCTGGTCACGCGGTTCGCGACCGGGAGCAGCCGCGCCCGGACCTCCTCCAGCCGGGAGAGCCGGTCCGACCGCAGCGAGACGCCGAGCGAGCCGAGCGTGTCCCCGCTGTACACGGGCACCGCGATGCAGACCGTCCCGAGGGCGTACTCCTCCAGGTCCGTGACGGCCGGCGCCTCGGGGGAGGAGTCCAGCCGCCGGAGCAGCTCCGGCGCGTCGGTGATGGTTTTCGGGGTGAGATCGGCCAGCTGGTGCCGGGAGAGATAGTCCCTGCGGGACTCCTCGTCCAGCTCGCGCAGCACCGACTTGCCCAGCGCGGTGGCGTGCCCGGCGTCCTCGAACCCCACCCAGAGATCGACCCGGGGTGCCCGGGGGCTGTCCACGATCTCGGCGACGCGGATCTCACCGTCCTCGTAGAAGGTGAGGTAGGCGGCGCTGGTCAGCTCGTCCCGCAGTGCGGCGAGCGTCGGACGGACCCGGCTGAGCAGCGCCTGGCCCCGCCCGGTGGTGTGCAGCGCCTGCACCTTGTCGCCCAGGACGAACCCGCCGTCGCCCAGCTTCCGCAGGTATCCGTCGTGGACCAGGGTCCGCAGCAGGTGGTAGGCGGTGGCCAGGGGCAGCCCCGTCTCGCGTGCCAGCTGCTTCGCCGGCGCGCCGTTCTCGTGCGCGCTCACCGCCTCCAGCAGGCGGAAGGCCCGCTGCACGGACGTGATGAGTGTGGGGCCGGGATCGTCGTGCGCAGCCATACGACCAGCGTGCGCCGGGCGCCCGGCGCGGGCAAGCTCCGCCGGGCCGGGCGGAGCTTGCCACCCCCGTCACGGGCGGGACGATCAGGGCTCTGATTCATGGTCGCCCGAGTGCCCGAGTGCCCGAGTGCCCGAGTGCCTGGGCGGTCGCGGCGGCAGAAGTGTCACACCCGGGGAACTCGGTACTCCGCACGGGAACAGGAACCAGCCGACCGTCCCGGAGGCGATCATGAGTGACCAGAGCATGGCGGACGACGCCCACCAGCCCACGGGTGGCAACGAGGAGCAGGAGGACGCCTCCCCGCTGGATCTCCAGGACGCCCTCGACGAGCGTACGTACGACGAGATCCTGGACGAGGGCTACTCGCCCCCGGAGAAGCCCCTGGGCGTCACCAGGAGCGGCACCACAGTGGCCGAGCAGCACGAGGGGGAGTCGCTGGACGACAGGCTGCGGCAGGAGGTGCCCGACGTGGAGGTGCCGGCCGGGGACGGTATCGGCGACCTGCCGGGTGGCGAGGGCGAACCCCTCGACCCGGAGGCCGGTTCGGCCCGAGCCGGCCGTCTGGTCGCCCCGGACGAGGGCGCGCGAACGGACACGACCAAGGAACTCGTCGCCGAGGACGAGGGCATCGACGGCGGAGCGGCGGGCGCGGAGGAGGCGGCGATGCACGTCGTCCCCGACGACCGACTGCCCCGGCCGGACGAACGGGAGGACTGACAAGTCCCGGCGGCGCACCCCGGTCATGTCGAATGCGGCGGTTCCCGATCGACGTGAGGGTGTAGGCAGTACGTCCCAGGACTTCAGGAGCACCCATGGTGACCGTGACCGCGGATATGGCCATCTCCCTCGACGGATACGTCGCCGGCACCGACGTCGCCCTCGACAACCCGGGAGGCGACGGCGCCGAGCCGCTCTTCGAGTGGATCCACGGGCTGGCGAGCTGGCGGGAGCGCCAGGGCATGACCGGCGGGGAGGAGAACCGTGACTCCGAGCTGATGCGCGAGTGGTTCGACGCCACCGGCGCCGTGGTCATGGGCCGGATGATGTACGACACCGGCGAGGAGTTCTGGGGCGCCGACCCGCCGTTCCGGACCCCGGTCTTCGTGCTCACCCACCGGCCCCGGCCGACCCTGGTCAAGGAGGGCGGCACCACCTTCACCTTCGTCACCGACGGCATCCACAGCGCTCTCGACCGGGCGAGGGCCGCGGCGGGGGAGCGGAACGTCGACATCGCCGGCGGGGCGAGCACGGTGCGGCAGTACCTCCGGGAGGGGCTCATCGACGAGCTGCACCTGCACGTCGTGCCCGTGCTCCTCGGAGCGGGGCTGCGGCTCTTCGACGACCTGGGCACGGGGCGCCGCGACCTCGAACCGGTCCAGGTGGTCGACACCCCTCTCGCCACCCACCTGAAGTACCGCTTCAGGAGGTGAACACCCCGCCCGTCACCGGTGCGCGACAGCGACGTGACGGGGATCACGTCTGATGGAAAACCCGTCGGCCGGGCGCCGCGTCTAGCCGGTGTGAGATCAGTCAGGAAAGCACCGGCAGAGCCGGACGAGGAGCGCCTCGTCCGGCTCGTGGCCAGAGGCGACCGCGCGGCGTTCGAGGAGCTGTACCGGCGCACCGCGCCGTGGCTGGCGGTGCGGTTGCGGCGCCGCTGCGCCGACGAGCAGATCGTGGCCGAGGTCATGCAGGAGACGTATCTGGCGGTGTGGCGCGCGGCGGGCGCGTTCGCCGGGGCCGCGGTCGGCGGCACCGCCGTCGGCTGGCTGTGGACCATCGCGGCCCGCCGTCTCGTCGACGCGTTCCGCCGCAGGGCCCACCACGCCGAGCCGCCGCCCGCGGCCGCCGGGCAGCCGATGGTGCCCGCCGCCGAGGACGAGGCGCTCGCGGCCACCGTCGGTGGTGACGTCGGCGACGCGCTGCGGCGCCTCGCGCCCGAACTCAGACAGGTACTGCAGGCCATGGTGCTCGACGGACTGTCCGTCCGGGAGACCTCGGTCCTGCTCGGCGTGCCCGAGGGCACGGTCAAGACCCGCGCCCGCCGGGCCCGGACCGAGATGCGGAGGGCCCTGGCATGAGCGTGGAACACGCGTCGACGCGGATCATCGACGGTTACGTGCGCGGCGACACGGACATCGGCGCCGACGAGGTGTGGGCCCTGGAGGCCCATCTGGAGGCGTGCCGGATCTGCCGGGACCGGCTGTCGGCCGCCTCCACGGCGCACGCGCCCGCCGTGGCAACACTGGTCGGCACCGTCTGGTCCGACCTCGAACCCCGGCTGGCCGCCACCCCCACGATGCCCCGCCGCCGGCGCTGGTCGGCGCAGGTGTCGAGGTGGCTGACGCCCACCATGGTGCCGTGGCTGGCCATGGTCATGAGCGTGACGCTGCTCGCGCTGTTGCTCGACGTCGCCGACACCGGCACGGGGCACGGCTCCGGCCCCGGCCAGGTGCCACTGGTGCTGCTGCTCGCCCCCGTCCTGCCCGTGCTCGGCGTCGCGGCGTCCTGGTCACGCGGCCTGGACCCGGCGTACGAGCTGACGGCCTCCGTGCCCAGGGCCGGGCTTCCCCTGGTGCTGCGGCGCACCACGGCCGTGCTCGCCGTCGTGATCCCCGCGCTGATGGCCGGCGGTTGGGTGACGGGGGTGACGGCCGCGCAGTGGCTGCTGCCCTGTCTGGCGTTCACCTCGACGACCCTGGCGCTCGGCGGAGTCGTCGGCGTGACCCGCGCCGCTGTCGCGCTGGTCGCGGTGTGGGCCGCCGTGGTCGTGGCGCCGACCCTGGCCACCAGCCGCCCGCCCTTCGCCCTGCAGACGGACGGTCTGCCCGTCTGGGGGCTGATCCTCACTCTCGGCATCGGTGTCGTGATCGCCCGCAGGGGCGCGTACGCCGTGCTGGGAGCCCATCGATGACCGACCGGAAGGAACACCACTTGATGTCCGCGGTGAGCGCGGCCGACCTCGCGCCGACGCCCTACGCCTGGGAGATCCGGGCCACGGGGCTGAAGGTGAGAGTCGGCAGGAAACGGATGGCCGTCGACGGCCTCGACCTGTCCATGGGCACCGGCGTGCACGGCCTGCTCGGACCCAACGGGGCCGGCAAGACCACCCTCATCCGGGCGCTGGCCACTGTGCTGCGGCCCGCCGAGGGCACCCTGGAACTGCTCGGCGAGCCTGCGGGAGGCCTGGGGGAACACCGGGCGTTGCGCCGCCGGATCGGCTATCTGCCGCAGGAGTTCGGCTACTACAAGCGTTTCACGGTACGCGAGTTCGTCGAGTACATGGCCTGGCTGAAGGAGGTTCCCAAGGCGGACATCCCCGCGGCGGTGCAGCGGGCGGTCGAACGGGTCGGCCTCGCGGACCGTGCCGACGAGCGGATGAAGGCCCTGTCGGGCGGCATGGTGCGGCGCGTCGGGATCGCCCAGGCCATCGTCAACGACCCGGCGATCCTGCTCCTCGACGAGCCGACGGTCGGCCTGGACCCGGCCCAACGGCTGCGCTTCCGCGAGCTGTTGCTGGAGCTGGGCACGGACACCTGCGTGGTCGTCTCGACACATCTGGTGGAGGACGTCGCCGCCGCCTGCACCGACGTGGTGCTCTTCGCCGAGGGCCGGCTGGTCTTCCAGGGCACCCCGGACGAGCTGGCCGCGGCGGGCGGACCCGAGCACGTGGGCGACAGCCCGCTGGAGCGCGGCTACTCGGCGCTGCTCCTCAACCCTGAGCAGGAGAGGGGCACCTGGTGAACGTACGTGTCCTGTGCATCGAGTTGCGACGTTCCGTCGCGCCATGGGCCGGTGTCGTGGTCCTGACGACCGCCCCGGCGTTCCTGTACCTGCTGAGCGGGCCGTGGTGGAAGGGCACCGCGCTGTGGACGACCCAGTGGACGTCCATGGCCCTGTGGACCCGGTTCCTGCTGGTCTTCCTGTGGCCGCTCGGCATGGCGCTCGGGGCCCTCCAGGGGCTGCGTGACCACCGTTCGAGGATGGCCGAGCTGCTGACGAGCACACCGCGACCGGCCCGGCACCGCGCGGCCACGACCGCGGGCGCGACGGCGATCACGCTGGCCTCGGCCTTCGCGCTCGTCGTCGTGCTGGGCGCGGTCCAGGTGCTCGGCGACACCCGGTACACGCACCTCGGCTGGCTGCCGATCTCGCTCGTCGGCGGGCTGGCCCTTGTCGCGGGAGCCGTCCTCGGCATGGGGATCGGGCGAATCCTCCCCTCCCCGCTGATCCCGCCCACGCTGGCCGTGGCCGCCTTCGTGTTCGTCAACCTGCTGCGGGTGTCGACGGAATCGGGGGTGGCGACGGCCACGGTACCGACCCGGGTCGCGCTGCTGTCACCGGTGGTGGACGAGGTACGCGACGTGTTCCTCACGCTCTCCGCCCCCGTGCACCTGGGGCAGACGGTCTGGCTGCTCGGCATGGCCGCCACCGGCTTCGCGCTGCTGGCCGCCGCGACCCCGCGCGCCCGCCTGCTCGCCCTGGCACCCGTCCTGGCGGGCGCGGCGATCGCCCTGCTCCTCCTTCCCACCGACCCGCGCCGGACGTACGTCGTCGACGAGGCCACCGCGGCCCAGGTGTGCGACGGCCCGGTGTGCGTGGCGAAGGTGCATCAGGACCGCCTCGCCGACCTCGCGGGCCCCGGGAAGAAGGCGCTCGGCCTCCTGCGGGGCGTCCTCGGCGGCGAGGCACCGACGTCCGTCCGGGAGAGCACCGCCCCACGGGGGATCTTCGACCCGCCGGAGCGGTCCCGTTCGGCCGTGCTCTTCGACTTCGACGACAGCGTGATCGCCGACGCGAACGGCGAGGAGCTGACCCGGGCCCTGCTCGCCCAGGGCATGGCGCCGATCTGCTCCGGCCGCAGCGCGAACGAGAGCGGCATGCTCAGCGAGATCGCCGGGCAGAGCGTCGCGGCGGGCTGGGTCCTCGGGGACCTCAAGCCGTTCAGCGGCGCCATGCACACGTCGAGCGACCAGCTCAAGACGGCCCGCCCGGTGTGGAAGGAACTCAAGGCGCTGCCGTGGTCCGAACAGGTCGCACGCGTCAAGGCGGCGCACACCGCCGCCGTTCCCTGCGCGGGCGACCCGCTCGCCATACTGGACGGCGGTTCGGGCCGATGAGACGGCTGACGCTGCACGCGCCGGTGAGATGGCTGACGCTGTACCCGCCGGTGAGATGGCTGACGCTGTACGCGCGCTCCCGGCAGGTGCCCGCGTCGCTAGCCACGGTGGTGATCAGCACGGTGGCGGTGTGGGCACTCGCCCGGGACGGCGGCGGGGGACCGGGCGATTTGAAGGTGCCCGTGTTCGTCCTCGTCGCGGGGGTGACGGCGGCATCGATCGGGCTCGGCGGGCAGGACCTCGCGCTGGACCGCACCGCCGCGATCAGCTGGCGGCCCCGCAGGGCGGCACACGTACTGCTCATCGGCACCGTCGTCTGCGCCGCGCTCCTCGCGGTGCAGACGACGGGGGGCGAGGACCTGGCCGCGACCGCGTTCGTCGTCCGGGACAGCGCGGGGCTGACGGGACTCGTCGCGCTCGGGGCGGTGGTGTGCGGGGCGCAGTACGCGTGGACCCTGCCGATCGCCTGGCTGTCCTTCTCGGTCTTTGCCCCGCCCCCGACGAGTGTGCCCATGCAGACGGCCACCTGGATGCTGCTGCCGTCCGGCACCCCGACGGCCACCTGGACGGCCCTGACCCTCGCGGTCACCGGCACGACGGCCTACGCCCTCGCGGGCCCGCGACGGTAGCGCAACATCCGTGGTGGCCTGGTGGCGGTCTAGATCCAGGTGTCGAGCCACATGCGGGTCTGCCAGTCGGGATACGGGATCGTGCTCCCCGTGTAGACCGGGAAGAAGTAGATGAAGTTCCAGGCGATGAGCAGGACGAGCGTGCCCGCCGCCACCGCTCCCCGAGTGCGGCGTTCGGCGCTCACGCCCGGCGGGCCCAGCAGCGCCCCCAGCGTCATCGCCACGGCCAGACACAGGTACGGCACGAAGACGACGGCGTAGAACGAGAAGATCGTGCGGTCCTGGTACAGGAACCACGGCAGATAACCCGCGCCCACGGCGCACAGGACGGCGCCCGCGCGCCAGTCGCGGCGCAGGGCCCACCGGAAGAGCAGATACACCAGGGCGCAGCACGCCGACCACCACAGCATCGGTGTACCCAGGGCGAGGAGCGCCTGCGAGCAGCCGGTGAGCGCGTGGCAGCCGGCCTCCCCGGGTTCGGGTGACTGGTAGGAGAACAGCACGGGACGGCCGAGAACCAGCCAACTCCACGGATTGGACTCGTACTTGTGGAACGTGTCCAGTCCCACGTTGAACTGGTAGACGCCGTACTCGTAGTGCCACAGGCTGCGGAGCGGTGCCGGTATCCACGACCAGGCGCCGCCACGGCCGTCCGCCCAGTGCCGCCCGTAGCCGTCGTCGGACAGGAACCAGCCGGTCCACGTCGCCACATAGGTCACCACGGCGACCGGGACGACGGACAGCACCGACCGGCCGAGGTCCTTGCGGAGCACCGCCCGGTACGGGTGGCGTGCCCCCGCGACGCGGCGGGCGCCGACGTCCCACAACACGGTCAGGACCATGAAGAAGGCCAGGAAGTACAGGCCGTTCCACTTGGTCGAGGCGGCCAGACCCAGGCAGAGGCCGGCCGCGAGCCGCCATGGCCGCCATCCCGTCCCGGCCCGGTCGCCGGTGTCTCCGTCCGGGCCGACGTGCCCGTCGCCGCCCACCGGCAACGCCGCCGCGAGCCGGGCCCGCGCGTGGTCCCGGTCGATCAGCAGGCACCCGAAGGCCGCCAGTACGAAGAACATGACGACGAGGTCGAGCAGAGCGGTGCGGCTCATCACGTAGTGCAGGCCGTCCACGGCCATCAGCGCGCCGGCCAGACAGCCCAGGAACGTCGAACGGAACAGACGCCGTCCGATGCGGCACAGCATCAGCACCGACAGCGTGCCCAGCACGGCCGTCATGAAGCGCCAGCCGAACGGGTCGAGGCCGAACATCCACTCACCGACGGCGATCACCCATTTGCCCGTCGGCGGATGCGCGACGAAGTTCCCGGTGTCGGAGAGCGGGATCACCTGGGGGTCGCCCAGGACCTGCGGGTCGGCGACCTTACGGTCCGGCCAGGTGCCCTCGTAGCCGAGCCGCAGCAGCGACCAGGCGTCCTTGGCGTAGTAGGTCTCGTCGAAGGCGAGTTCGTGCGGCCGGTCGAGACGCCAGAAGCGAATCGTTCCGGCCAACACCGCGACGAGCAGCGGCCCCAGCCACTCCATCGCCTTCACGACGCGGTACGCCGCCACCGGGCCGAGCCCCGCGCGCTCCCAGAGCCCGGTTTCCGGCTCCGGGAAGGGCGGGACCAGACGTTCACGGATGTCGCTCCGGGGGCGTCCGGCGTACCCGAACAGGCGCAGACGGTCGTTCCAGCCGATGGGCGCCGTCGTCGAACGGGTGCCGTGGAGCATCGCGGTGAAGAAGTCCTTTGAGATCGCGGGCGGTGCGGTGCCGGTGATCGTCCGGCCGAGTCCGGGGTGCGCCCGGAGGCTAGCAGGGCCACCCCGAAGACGATCGGCTGCCTGACGCCCACCCGGAGCACGACACGTGAACCCGGAGGTCACCCATGTCGGAGAACTGCGTGGCTGGGCCGTTCGCGGGTACTCGGCGTCGCGCCGAAAGGCCGACAGGGCCGACGGGTACAGATGCGGAAGCGTTGTACTCAGGAGAGGAGCGAAGGACATGGGACACGGTGGAGACGTCATCGCCGAACTGACCACGGACCACGGGGAGGTGGAGGAGATGTTCGGCGAGATCGAGGCGCTGCCCTCCGGGGACCCCCGGCGCAAGGACTGCGTGGACAAGGTCACCATCGAACTGGTGCGTCACTCGGTGGCCGAGGAGGCGTACCTCTACCCGGCGGTCCGAAAGCACATTCCGGACGGTGACGTGATCGCCGACCGGGAACTGGAGGACCACGCCGAGGCCGAGCGCACCATGAAGGCCCTGGAGGGGTGCGAGCCCGACCACCCGGACTTCGACCTGCTGATCGCCCAGCTGATGACCGAGATCAGGTCCCATATCCAGGACGAGGAGAACAACCTCTTCCCCCGGCTGCGCGCGTCCTGTTCGGCCGACACCCTGAACAGCCTCGGCGAGAAGGTCCGCAGGGCCAAGCAGACGGCCCCGACCCGGCCCCACCCGTCGGCCCCGGACACCCCTCCGGCCAACAAGCTGCTCGCCCCCGGCATGGGCCTCGTCGACCGCATGCGCGACGCGCTGACCGGCCGGGGAAAGGACGACTGACACCTCGTACCGGACAGGGCCCGATCGGACCGGACGGGCGAAGGGCCGGCAGGGAGAGCTTCGCTCGTCTCTGCCGGCCCTTCGCCCGTGGCCGCCCGCGGATCGAGGGTCAGTCGTCACCCCTGACGATGTTCGAATCCGTCTCCGCCGTGCGGGAGCCGCTGTCGCACGTGAGGGCGGGAAGGCACATGCGCACACCCTTCCCGCGCCGGTGCCGGGCCTTGGCCCAGCCGCTCTCGCGGACGACGAGTTTCTCGACGGTGTGCGTGCTCACGACATCTCATCTTCTTTCCGGACCCGAACCGCTTCTTCCACGGCTTCTGCGACAGCTTCTTCAGCTTCTTCGTGTGCGCCCAACCGGGTTCCCGGCGACCGAGGGCTCAAACGGCGGTCACAGACGGTTACCCTCACAGCCGGCCAGGGCCCCGGTGTGGAGGGCTCGGAGGGCTTATTCGAGCGTGCAGTCGATGACCAGGGCTTTCATGGCGTCTCCGGGTGTGGGACAGCGATCTGTGCGCTCTGCGGGTACCTCTTCGGCACGGACGAACCGGCGGAATGAGCGGGCCGACGGAATGAGCGGGCCGACGGCCGACGTGTCACGGCCCGGTCGTCGGGCTTGTGAGGTGTGGACAGCCAAGGCGGGGGGACTTGGTGTGCAGGTCGAGTTCGACGGCGTTCCCCTGGGGGTCGGCCCGGCCAGGCTTCTCTGGTTCTGACCACGTGCCGGAGGAGCCGTCTTCTGCCACTCCGTGCCTCGCCATCGTCAGAGACAGCCCCGCTCGCGCCGAACGCCTCCTCCTCGCAGAGGTGGAGGATGCCCATGGCCACACCGATCCCATGACGGGTGGCGACGGACTGCTCCAGCGGGCGTGCGGGCGTGCGGGCGCTGGAGAAAGCGACCGCCGCGTGCGAGTCCGGCAGCCAGCCGACCAGCTCGCTGACCTCGGTGAACGCGATTCTTCTCCAGGTCGGCGATCGGCTGGAGCCGGGAGAGTATGCGCGTCACCCCCCGGGGCCGCTGCAGGCCCATCTCGCCGAAGCGGGTCACCTGGGCACGGCGACGGGAGCACCGGAAGCACGTGCCCATCTCGTCCTCGTACGCCGCTATGAGGACGCGCAGGCGGTCGGTCGGGACGTGCCGGGGAGGGTCTTCGACTGTTGGTGGTTTTGTTGGCGGTTTCCTGTGTGAATCGGGTGGTGGCACAGGGGTGCGTGTCTTTGTGTGATGGTCGGTCGTTAGGTCGATCGGATACGGGGTGTGCCCGGTGCGGAGCCGTGTGGGAGGGGGTGGTGGGTGTGGGCCGGTTGATGGCGACAGCTCCATGTACCGCCTTCCGTGGCATGGTCGAGGGCAGTGATGAGCAGGTCGGGGCACGTCTGCTGCATCAGCGGGTGTCGTTCCTGACCGGGCTGTGCGGGGATCTCACTCGGCAGCTGGTGGCTGCCCGGTGGGACGTGGACTGTCTGGATGTGCTGGCCGCCGGGGTTGACGGGCAGGGCGAGCGGTTGCCGTCCAAGGGGTGGATGGCGCTGCGGCGTCTGGGCTGGGCGCAGAGCGCCGCGGCGGCTGGAGGCGTGTATGTGTCGGACCGGGTGCGGCGGGCGGCGCAGGAGTACGCGGCCCGCATGCTGCGGCTGGCCCTGCACCGGCGCACCCTGATCGCGGCGATCCTGGCCGCCTGGCCCGCCGATCCGCGCCGGCGCACCGCGGCGGAGTGGACGGCGCTGCGGGCCGCGCTGCCCGCAGGTGTCGGCAACGCCGAGATCCGTAACCGTACCCGGCAGGTGAGCGGCTATGTGCGCGAGCACGGGCGGCTTGGCGGCGGTTCTTCGAACCCGGGGGCCGATCTGGTCCGGGCCGGGACGGTTTCGGTGCACCGGCTGGTGACCCGGTCTTCGCGTGAAGGTTTCTGAAGCGTCTCTGATCAGCTTAGTGATCCCATGTCGGACGTGGTGTCCGGTATGGGGTCTGCCCACTGTGGAGGGGTGGCGTGGGCGTGCAGGTGGAAGCCCGCGCCCAGTGCTGTCCCTCGTGGCCGATGCCGGTTGGTGGGTGTGCTGATCGTCGTCACGCCCTGGTGCCGGTCGGCTGCGCGGGGCAGCCGTCTGCGGTCCGTGATGGGGGTCCCCCCGCTCGAGCGAAGTCGAGAGTGGGGGAGTGTCCCTCCGGACGCTGGCCCGCCGGACCCGAAGGGCCGGTGGGGGAGGGTGTCCGGCGTCGCCTGGGCGTCGGACGTGTGGTGCGGTGCCGGGTGGGTCCGGTCTTGGACCGGTCCGTCCGGCTGGTCTTCGGCGCGGGTGTGATGACCGCGCCCGCTTCGAGTTTGTCGGTCACGGTGCGGATGGCCATGGCACCGGTGGTGCGGTCGGTGACGGTCTTGGTCTGGTGAGTCAGGCCGCGGGCGGCGATGCGCTTCCAGGCGCCCGCATCGCGGTCGCCCTGCCAGCCGCAGGAGCCGCACAGGGCCCACTTCCAGCCCGCAATGGTGGGCCGGTCGGGGGCCTTGCGGTGCCGCAACACCTCCAGGCACTGCGGGCAGTGCCTGGAGGTGTTGCGGGCCGGGACGGTGACCACAGCGATACCGGTCTCGGCGGCCAGGTGCCGCATCCGGTCCACGATCTGCCCGCGCACGGCCTGGGAGAGCCGGGTGTTCATCGTGCGGCCCATGCCCCGGGCCTCCATCGAGCGCAGGTCCTCCACGTAGATCAGGCTCGCGCCGGCGGCGAGAGCCTGATCGACAGCCCACCGTGCACCAGCCCGGGCCAGGGCGTCGTTGAGGTTCGACCGGCGCCCGGACACGTGCCGGATCTCCTCGGCCAGGACCTGGTGCCTGGCCGTCAGGGCGTGCTGTTCGTCTTCGGCGATGAGCCGCTGGTAGTGACCGGCCTTGGTGTGCAGCTGCTCGCCCTGGCGGCGCAGCCGGTGCTGTTTCGCCAAGACCCCGGCGGCCCGGAACATGCCGCCGCCGAGGGCGGTGATGGTTCCGTCGGCGTGCAGCCGGGCGGCCCCAGCGGACAGCAGGGTATTGAGTCCCCAGTCCACGCCGAGCGCGACCGTATGCCCGGTCCGCTGTGTCCTGGGGACGGCGTGGGTGTAGGCGAGGTCGGCCCGCACGGTGCCCCGGTGGATGCGCAGGGTGGGCAGGTGCAGCACCGCGCATCCGGGGACCGTCGGCGGCAGCTTGACGGGGCAGGCCACCCACGTCCAGTCCGCATAGGACCGCGGGTCCGGGCGGGTGGGCAGTTGCAGCCGCAGCAGCGCCCGGCCCGGCTCGTCGGCGCGTTCGAGGGTGGCCTGCTGCTGGTCGCAGGCGGACAGCAGCAGCATCCGTGCGATGCGGGGCGCGGCCTCCACCTCGAACACGTTCACCGGCATCCGGCCGTGCTGCTTGACGAACGCGGTGATCTGCCGGGTCCGGCCCTTGATGACGCTGGACGGCAGGTACTCCCCGCCGGGCACCGCCGCACGCACCCGGTCCCACTCCTTGGGGGTGCGCCTGACGGGGTCGGCGGGCCAGGTCGCGAGGACCGCGGTGGTGAGGTCGGCGCGCCACTTCGCCGCACGCAGCGTGCGCCCGGCCGCCTCCTGGGCGATGCGCACGATGCGGTCATTGACCCGGATGCCCCCGGCCGGGCCGACCGTCCAGCCCAGGCGGCGCAGGGCCATCCAGGCGTTCGACGGCAGCGGGCGGCCTGTGGCGTCCTCACCGGCGGCCAGCACGTCCACACAGGCGGCGTTCCAGTGCCCGGCCAGCAGCGCGGCGACCATGCCCGACACCAGATCGGCAGCCCAGCCCACCCTCTCGGCCAGCACGGCAGCGGGCAGGAGTTCGCCGCTCTTCTCCTCCACGCCGGTACGCAGCAGACCGCGGGCACAGGCGGTACGGGGGGTCTCGCCCCCGGCGAGCGGCAGTTTCCGGCTCACCGATACCCCCTTCCCGTCCGCGATGCTGTCATCCGGTCAACGACACCCCCCGCGGAAGGTCACGCATTCGATCCACGCACTCACATACGACACCGACACCGAGCACACGGCATGACGCAGGCGGATGACGAATCGCTACGGATACCTAAGGAAATACGCGAGCCTCTGCGGACGCGGGCGGGTGTCATCTGTTCGGTTCGGCCGGCCTTTCGCAAGGCCGCCGCAGGTCGGTGGCCAGTGGGCGGGCGAGTCGGAGCTGGGCATAGGCGGCGATCACCAACCATGTTCACCAGTCGGCCGCTTCCGAGTCGCGGCGCCGAGGTTTGGTCCAGCCGAGTGTCTGCTTGAACAGGCGAAAGGTGTGCTCGATGTCGAAGCGTCGGAGGAAGGACTGCCAGCAGCGGTCGACATCCGCTTCGCTCGCACCGGTGCCCGATCACCTCAGCCATACCGGCTTGTTGACCCCGCCGCTGGGCAGCTTCTCCACGGCCAGCCGGATGACGGTGCCCTCGATGATGGGCAGCGGGCCGTCGTGGTCAAGCCGTGCGGCCCGGCGGGTCAGGCGCGGGTGCAGCCGGTCTCACGCCTGCGCGGTCGCCTTCCCATAGAGCGGGGTGCCCGTGGCCGTCACGGCCTGTTCGGTGCCCCGGGTCGCCGGGTCGCCGGGTCGCCGAAGACGAGCTCGCCGCCGTACTTGGGCGGCCGGCCGCCCTTGGGGTCGTAGACCCGCAGCGGTGTCGGCCGCCGCATCACGCGGTCCGAACGGAGCCTCCCGACGATCTCGACGGGCAGCCCCGCCAGCAGGTGGGCAATGCGTGGAGCGTCGTATGCCGCATCCAGCACGACCAGAACCTCCGGGTCACCCAGGCCCCGGTCTCCGGAGGAGTCGGGGCCTGCATGCGGACACAGTGGTCCTGTTGATCGCGATCATGCGGTCAAGATGATTCAGATTGCCAGCACTTGGCTGACGGACGTCATGACGGGGGTCGGTCATTTGCGCCCATGTAGTCCCAGTAGGCGTCGATGTTGCTCCAGGCGCTCCTGAAGGCGTCCGTCTCGTCTGGGATCTGACGCGCGCCCCTGCGGACCGCCCCCAGGCAGTCGATGGCGTGCTGGAGGACCTGGCGGATCCTCGGGGAAGAGTCCTCGTACTCATCGAGGTTGGGGCCGTCGAAGACCACAAAGTGCCAGTTCGCCACGATATCGACGGTCGCGTTCAGACGCTTCCTCAGCTCCTCGCTGTGGAAGAGGGGCGTCGTGAGCTTCAGGACGTCCAACTGGTCCGTCATCTCGTCTTCCCATCCGGCCCTTGTGCCGCTCTGCCGGAAGAGGCGCAGGAGCTTCAGCAGTGCCTGTCCTGCCTCCTTGGTGGCATGGTCGAGCTGTTGCTCCTTCTCCTGGCGTCCCACCTGATACCGCATCGTCAGAAAGGCCACCAGTGAGCCGATGAGCGCCCCCGACAAGCCCACGAGCGCAACGGTGTATTCCTTGTTCAGCCCCCACAGGGCCAGCGTCACGTGATCCACGGCGCCATCATGCCGACGGGACCAACCCCGTGGGGCTGATCCCGTCAACTGCTGTGCAGCGTCTACAGATCCTGCCGGGCTTCCGTTCTGCGCTCTCACGTCGTTCGCGAAGCGTGGGTGTGGGCAGCGTTCCATCGCCACGCATGTACGCCGAGAGGAGTGAGATGGAGTGATCAGCGCGGTGTTCAACTCGGCGTCATCGGCCATGGTGTGCGCGGTCTTCACCCACTGATTTTGCTCGTCCGAAGACATGCCCGTCGTGCTCACGCCCGGCCTTTCATCCGCACGTCGGGGACGGGGATCCCGACCCGGGAGAGGACATCCCGCACGTGCGCGGTGTCTGTCCCCAACGTCTTGGCCCCCGGACGACCAGGTCGCCGCTGCCCGGTCAGGCCGGGTCCGTCCAGCGGGTCTTCTCGCCCACCGAGCACGGCTACCGGCCCTCCTCTCCCACGGTGGGCACCGGCATCCCGGTGCACTGGCGCGGGCGATCGGGTGGCCGAGGTCCGCTTCGGGAGCACGGCCGCCGCGCTCGCCATGCCGTGCCGTGCCGCACGCGCGGGGGTCCACCTCGACGAGCAGAACCTCTTCGCCCTGTCCTCGGCCAGGGCTCGTCGCCGACCAGCACGAGGCCCTCACCGCCGTCCGCGGGCACACCGTGGAACGCGGTGTGCCCGTCGTACGCGGATAGCCGTGCCCCTGCCGGGGCGGTGCCCGGTTGTTATCCGGTACTTATCCGGGTAGTAAACGGTCATTGTCGATAGATATCGCTCAACTTCGGCGCTGCTGAGGGGGCGTCAATAACCTTCGGATACCGCGCGTCACCGACGAGACGCATGGCGGTCCATGTTCGGCAGGGGGCATTCATGGGATCCGTTGAGCGGCCTCGCCGCATCGTCGTGCCTCCGGGCACGTCCGTCGCACCCGACGGCATGCGCATCGCCGTGCCACAGCCGCCCGGGCCCGTCAGCACCCGGCAGCAGTTCGCCACCCGGACGCAGGAACTCCTGGGGCGGCTCCGCCGGTTGGACGCCGCGGTGGACGACGCGGCCGTCCAGGACATCGCCTGCTGGCTGCACGAGCAGTACGCCGGCCGGGGAGCGCCGGTCCCCGTGGGCTTCGTCGCGCAGTGCCTGCTCGGCTCCCCCTACGTGGACCATCGGCTCGGCCTCGACGGGCGCATCCTGGAGCACTGCGCGGCACACGACGTGATGCCGCCGCCGTTCGACGCCGCCCGCATGCTGGCCCGTTCGGGCGCGTACGCCTTCGTCGAGGTGTACGCGGACGGACTGGTCCTGCCCGTGCTGCCCGACGGCAGTGTCGTCAGGCCCTGAGGCGGCGAACCGCGGCCACACGAACACCACGGCACGGGCGGCACCCACGGCATCCACCACGGCATGGCGCCGCACGGTTCGGCACGGAACGGCATGGCACGGCCCCGCACGGCACGGCACGGCCCCGCACGGCACGGAACGGAGACCCGCGTGACCGAGATCAACATCGGCCCGATCCTCAGCAGCCTCAACAACCTGGAGCGGCAACTGGACCGCTCCGTCCGCTCGCTCGGCGGCCAGATCGAGCAGGTGGACAGTGAGGTCCGGGACGTCAGAGCCGTGCAGGCGCAGACGAAGGACCGCCTGGAACTGCTCTTCGAGAAATTCCTGGACCACGTCGGGAGAACCGAACGCATCGCCGCCGCCCAGCGCGCGGAGACCCGTATCGTCCGGATCAACGACGAGGTCGAGCACAAGTACGGCCACCACAAGGTGGTCCGCCGTACCGCGACCGGCATCCTCCAGGCGTTCGACACCGGGCTCGTCCAGGAGGAGACGGTGCGGCAGGTCAGCGAAGAGCTGATGATCCAGACGCCGCGCTACTGGCTGGCCCCCGCCCTCGTCGGGCTGGCGGCCTGGGCAGGTGACGACGAGGCCCTGTGCACGCGGGCGGTGGAAGAAGCCTTCCGGCGCTCGACGGCCAAGACGTCCCTCTTCTTCGCGCTGATCCTCCGCAGGCAGGGGCGTCAGGAGGCCTCCGTCCGCTGGCTGCGGCACTATCTGGAGGGTCAGGACCCCCGCGTGCTCGGCCGCGAGTTCCAGGTCATCCTGGAGTGCGTCTCCCAGGGCGCCTTCGGACCCCAGGGACGTCAACTGCTCAGCCGGACCCTGGAGGACTGGCGGCAGCGCCTGCTGGACGACGACGCCGTACGCGCGGCCCAGGCGGGGCGCTGGCGTCAGGAGATCGACTCCATGCGTGCCCCGTCGGCCGCCGACGACTTCCCGCGCCTGGCCGAAGTGAGCCCCCAGTGGCCGTTGCTGGACGACGTCCTCGCCCGCGCCCGCGCCCACGAGGCACTCCTGGCCCGGTTCCGCACGCTCATGGAGAGCGAGATCCTCCCGGCCCACAACCTGGAGGACACGGTCGACGACATCCTCGACAACCTGGTCCGCAACTCGGACGAGGAGGAGCTCCCCCTGCAGCGCGAACTGCTTCTCAACCAGGCCATCGTGCGTCACGAGGGGGACGAGGAGGCCGCGCGGAAGGAAGCGGACATGCGGGCCGAGGCGCTCGACGAGACACGCAACTACCTGAGCGTGCAGTCGGTCGCGGCCCTCGACCCCGCGGCTGTGGGCGCCTCGCCCGCGGCACAGCGGCTGGCCGTGGCGTCGTGCCAGGAGTGGTTCGCGCAGGCGCACGCCGGGTTCAGCCGCGACTACCGGGCCGCCATGCCCCCCAAGATCGAGATCTCCCTCCCCAACACCTACGGCGTCAGCCACGGGACCAAGCGCTTCAAGCTCACGACCTGGACCAAGCCGCTCACCGACGACCTGCCGGACCTGGAGGCGTCGCTGACCCGGCACTGGAACAGTTACGTCGAGATGTACGTCAAGCCCCTCGCCTACGACTACAGATCCCCGCTCGCCCTCCTCGGCGCCACGGTCACCGCGATCCTCATGATCTTCCTCGGGGTCAACGTCGGGTTCGCGTTCCTCGCGGCGATCGCCGTCGGAGGGATCTGGGGCGTCGTCCTCTACAACCGCGCCGAAGCCGGCCGCACCGCGCAGGAGCAGGCTCGCCAACTGCTCGGGCGCCACATGGAGGAGGCTGTCAACCAACTCCGGGGCGCCCACGCCGAACTCACCGACTGGCAACAGCATTACTGGGCGGCCGACTTCGTGGAGGCCGAGGCCCGCTACTTCATCGCCTCCCTGAACACCGCCACCAACGCACCGTCCCCCTTCGAGGGCCGCGTCGTCGGCGCCGACGACTGAGACGACCGAGACGACTGAGACGGCAGAGACAACCGAGAAGACCGAGATGACTGAGACGACCGAGAGGAAACGACCATGAGCGACGATCTCGCCTCCTTCTCGCCCGATTCGACGCCCCCCTGGCTCAGGCCCGAGATCCCGGAGCACCTGCGGTCGTTCGCGGCGCCCCCCAGGCCGGAACAGCCTCCCGCCCTACCCGGCCAGCGGGACGCCGACACCGCCCCGGCACCCGTATCTCCGGCGGTGCCGGCGGCACCGATGGTCACGCCCGCCCCCTGGGCCTCGGCCACGTCGCAGCCGCCGGGGCGGCCCGCCCCTGATCCCGCCGTCACCAGACGGCTGCGGCAGACCGTGTCCGACCTCCCGGCCTGGGACCCCCTGCCGCCCGGTGAACAACGCGTGCGTCGCCCGCCGAGGGACCTGTGAACCGCGCCCGGTGGGGAGGCGACAGCGACTACCAGGTCTGGGCCCGGACCCTGGACCGGTGGGCCGAGGGCGAACAGGCCGGCCCCGTCCACCTGCCGCCGCTGTCCGCCGACGACCTGCCCGCCGACATCTGGCAGCGGCTGCTGGCACGCATCGCCGCCGCCGTCGACCGGCGGCTGCAGAGCGGACTCGACGTGATGGTCCGTGAGGTGAACGACGCCTCCGACGAGTTCTCCGTCGGACGGGCCCTCACCCGCGGCCGCGACGTACTGCGCTCCGTTCGCTCCGTCATCACCCACACGAGCCTGCCCGCCGACTTCCGCCGACGCATGGCGAGCCTCATGGACGACCACACCCACCGGCTCCAGGAGGAACTCGAACGGGGCGTGCGGTCCCTGCTCGCGGACGGCGCGGACCCCCACGCCGTCGAGACCCGGCGCCGGACCCTGCGCGACAACCCCCTCACCGCCGTGCTGTCCGAGCCATCCGCCCCGCCCCCCGTCGGCTGGTACGAGCCGACCGGCGGACGTCGCATCGTCACCCCCGACTGACGGCATCACGAAAGAGCCCACCATGTCGAACTACTCCGACAGCAAGCGTGACCTGGACAACTACCTCACCGCGCGGGTGCCCGTCGTCGGACTGCGCACCATCGAACAGGCCCGCGCCCTGCGCATGCTCAAAGAGGTCGCGACCCAACCGAGGCGCGCCGGTCAGCAGTTCTGGATCCACACCAGAGCCACCGGTCTGCGCGACCTGCGGTCGGGATCGGCCGTGCTCGACGACCGTTCGCTGACCGGTGCCATGGACTTCGCCGCCGCCCAGTTCAGCGCCCGCCCGCACGCCACCCTCGTCCTGGTCGACCCCGGGGAGCTGGAGTCCGACACACCCTTCACCCGTAACGTCGCCGAACTCGCCAGGATCGCCGACACCCACGCCGGATGCGTCGTCCTCATCACGGACAACCCGATCTGGAGCGGCCTGCAACGACTCGGCATGAGCCTGCAGTTGGACCTGCCGAACGCCGACGAGATGTACGAGACCATCAGCGGCTTCCTCGGCGACCACCGGGGCATGGTCGCCATCGCCTGGACCGAGCACGACGCCCGCCGGGCCGCCGAGTTCCTCCAGGGGGTGACCGAGGGCGAAGCGGTGAACCTCCTGGCCACGCTCATCGCCAAGGGATCGGTGGAAGCCGCCGACGTGCTGGCCCTCGCCAGTTCCAAGGACCGCATCTTCAACAACCTCGCCGGCCTCGAACGCGTCGCCCGCAAGGACGTCGACTACTCCGTCGGCGGACTCAGCAACCTGCGCGGGTGGCTGGAGCGCAAACACCGGCTCATCCACACCGACCTGCGGGGCACCCAACTGCGCCCGCCCCGAGGTGTCCTGCTTGTCGGTGTCCCCGGCTGCGGCAAGTCCCTGTCGGCGAAGGCCATCGCCCAACAGTGGCAACTGCCCCTCTATCGGCTGGACATGGCCAGCATCCACGGCCGCTACCTGGGTGAGTCCGAGGGACGGATGCGGGAGGCGCTCGACGCCGCCGACCGGGTCGCCCCGTGCATCCTGTGGATCGACGAGATCGAGAAGGGACTGGCCGGCGCGCACGACAGCTCCGGCGTCCAGCAGCGCATCATCGGGCAGTTCCTGTTCTGGCTGCAGGAGTCGGACTCCCGGGTCTTCGTGGTCGCGACAGCCAACGACGTGCGCAGTCTGCCGCCCGAACTGCTGCGCAAGGGGCGGTTCGACGAACTGTTCTTCGTGGACCTGCCGGACGACCAGGACCGCAGGGAGATCATCGCCCTCTACTACCGGCGTTATGTGAAAACCGAACCCCATCCGGACCAGGTCGACCGCCTCGTGGATCTCTCCGAGGGCTTCGCGGGCTCCGACATCGAGTCCGCCCTCCACGACGTCGGCGCCGAGGTCCTGCTGGGCGGCGGGGCGGAGCGCCTCGATCCCTCGTTCGTCGAGGACACGTTCGCCAACACGGCACCCCTCAGCCGCAGCAACCCCGAACAGATCGAGGAGATCCGCGCCTGGGGCCGGGAACGCGCGGTACCCGCAGGACGGTCCGCCGCCTCCCCCACCACGGCCGGCGCGGGCACGCCCCGAAGGGTGGTCGTCCTCGGGGACTGAGAGTCGATGACGCGTCCGGCAGGGCGGGGCAGAGCGGGGCAGAGTAGGGCGGAGGTGCGGGGTGTGGGGGACGCGTGGGTGGCTCTGATGGTCGCCTCGGTCGGAGTCGTGGGCACGCTGGGTGCCGCGCTGCTGACGCAGAGCCGGGCCGACCGCACCAAGCGCCTGGAACTTGAGGCGCTGGCCCGGCAGCAGCGCGAGGAGCGTGAGCACGCCGAACGGGTGCGCCAGGCCGAGCTGTCGGCCGCCCGCGGACGCGAACTGCTGGATCTCCGCCGTGCCTGCTGTATCGCGCTCAACACCGCCGCCCGGCAGTACCAGACCGCCCAGGTCAACCTGTGGCACGCGCTGAAGGAGGGCACCGGGGTCGATGCGTGTCTGCAACAGCTGGACGAGCGCCGCTCCGCCCACCGGGAGAGCTACGCCGAGGCCCAGATGATCGTGCCGACGGCCGTGCTCGCTTCCGCCGGCGCCGTCAGCCGACGGCTCAACACGGGATACGGCACCCTCAAGAAGGCCCTCGCCGGGCCGTCCGTGGACAGCCCGGCGCTGGACGCGTTCGAGCCGGAACTGCGCACGGCGTGGACGCTGCTCTCGGACATGCGCCACACCATGCGCCGCGACCTGGGAGTCGACGACCTCGGTTCATGACGAGCCCCGGACTGATGACGGGCCTCGGCGAGCGGGAGGCCCGGCCGGGGCCCGGCAGTGGGCTCACTGGCCGTGATGAGTGAAAGAGGCCCAGACCTCCAGCTCGTCCAGCGGGCCGTGCGCGGTGTCCCCGACCAGCGCTTCGAACTCGGCCAGCTCGGGAGGCAGGACCCGGTCGGGGGCCAGCATCCACAACTGGGCCGCGCGCAGCGCGTCCCGCGGCAACACGCCCCGCTTCATGTGGTGGTGGACGAGAAGCACCAGCAGCGTGGTCCGGGGGTCGTCGGCGACGGCCCAGCGGGAACCGACGACCGCCGTGGCCCCCGCGCCCAGGAAGGCCGTCGCCAGGGTCAGCGCCTCGTCATGATCGCTCAGGGTCAGATCGCTCGTGCAGTTGGCGAGCAGGACCGTGCCGCCGGGCATCCCGGGATCGCGACCGGCGGCGCCGGTCAGCAGGTCCTGCACCGACACCGTGTGCGTGGCGTCCAGCTTGAGGACGGAGTCGTTCGAGGTCGGGCCGGTGTCCGCGTGACAGTTGACGTGCAGGAGCGCCGTCGGTGCGGGCCCCCGGCCCGGCAGGAAGGGTTCCAGTGACCGGGGTTCGGGCGGCAGGGGCGCCGGCCTCGCCCCGTGGGGGTTCCCCGACAAGTTGTCCTCCCGTCCCATGCCGCCGATCACGGTGACCTCAGGGTGGAGGGACGCGACGAGCGCTGCCTCACGGTGCATCGTGGGGGATCCGCCGGGGTCCACGACGACGGCCACGGCCCCCCGGCCCAGGACGGCCGTGGGGCGGGCGGCCACCTCGATGAGCTGACGGGCGCTGGCACAGTACGAGATGACGGCCCGCTCGCACGCGTAATCGCCCTTCCCCGTGACCCGCTCACCGAGCGTCGTGAGCCGCTCACCGACTGTCGAGGGAGCGGACGCGGGGCAGCGCGCCGCGTGCCAGGGGACGATGCCGAGAGGACCCACGGGCGCGAGGACGATCCGGGGGGCCCGGCCCGGCCACCAGGCCTCGGCGGCAGCGAGGAGCGGTGTCATCGCGGCCTCACCGGCCCACGAGCACAGCTGCTGGAGCGCTTGCCGCCACAGTTTCTCCAGGCGCAGCAGACGCTTCCGGTGGAGTTCGTGCATGACCAGCGGGTGGTGCGGGGCGGGCCGCTCCAGACGGCCCGCCCTCTGGAACGCCTCCAGGGCGGCGGCGTACACGCCGACCGGGCCGGCGGACACCGAGGTCAGCTTCGGCAGCCGCAGGGAGCGGACCGCCCCGGTCGCAGTGACGATCACCGCGTGGCCGGGTGCCCCGTCCTCACCGGGGACGAGGTAGGCCAACGCGTCGGTCCCCAGCCGGCGCAGGGTGCGTCCGAGCGGGGCCGGGCCGGGCGCGGAGAGGAGCCGTTTCTCGGCGGCGCTGCCCGCCAGCGCCTCCAGTACGCGGCGCCGCAGGTCGTCCGGTACCTCACTCGGTCTGCTTCCGTCGACGGCGGCCCGTACCCATGCGTCGGCGAGATCGCGCCGGTCGGCGTCCCGGAGCAGATCGGGGACGGTGACGTTCATCGTCGCGGCGTTCAGCACCAGTCCACGGCCGAGTTCGAGCGCCTCGAAAGCCGACTCGGGCAGGCCGTCGGCGAGGCTCCAGCGGACCAGCCGCAGCATGTCGGGCGCGACGGCCCGCGCGGCTTCCAGCCCGTGGTCCGCGCCCGCCTGCAGGAGGACGGAGCGGCCGTAGGCGGTCAGCGCCGATCGGGCCGTCTCCCGTGACTGCCGCCGGTGTTCGCCGTCCCGCGGCCCGAAGGCGCGATGGGCGAGGGCGATGGTCCGGATCAGCGCGATGGCGAAGGGGTCGCCGGGGCTCGCGTTGAGCACCACCCACGCCTCCCGCAGCACGGCGACCGACTCCTCCAGGTCCTCGCGCCGCCCCGAATCCAGGTGCCGGGCCAGGAGCAGGCTCCCCAGCCCGTACAGGCACCGCCCGCGCGACCCGTGGAACTCGTGCGGGCCCTCCTCCGCCGCGTCCCTCAGCAGCGCGATGCCCTGGCCGAGAGCGTCATGCCGACCGGGCACGGCCGCCGGCTCGTGTGCTCCGTGAGCTCCGTGTCCGCCGCCGGACGGGCCGGGCGCGTCGGCGTCGGCCGGTGCACTATCGACGAGCCTCGGCTGCGCCAGGGCCGCCGCCGCGCGCAGGCACAGCGCGGGGCGGTGCGGACTCCCGGCAGGGCAGGTGGTCGCCGCCTCGACGAGCGCGGCGACCGACGCCCGGACGGCTGCGTCGTCGCCCGCCTCGCGTGCCTCCCGCAGGGTCCGCGCGGCCAGTTCGGCCCGGACGGCCGGAACCCTCGGATGGTCCGGCGGCAGCGTGCCCCCGGCCTCCTCCCAGGCCCGCACGGCGTCACCGGCGAGCGCCGCGGAGTGGCGTCGCCGGGACCGCGAGAGCAGCAGCCACGCCGAGCCGGCAGCCGCCGACAGCTCGGCGCGGAAGGGAACGTGCTCCGTCCGCTCCACGGCGCGGAAGAGGTGCGGCGGAACCCGTGGATCGCCCGCCTGTGCCAGCACGGTGTGCAGCGGCGGCCGGGTGAGGTGGCTCGGCGTGCGGTCGAGCAGCAGGTCGTACTCGTGGACGGCGGCGTCGAGATCGGCGTGGTCGCCGAGCAGGACATGCCGGTCCAGGAGGAGATGGGCCAGGAACTCGGCGCACCGGTCGGCGAGGGCCGAGGAGGCGGGCCCCGCTCGCCGTACGTCGTCCGGCGACGTGGAGCCGAGGACGGTCAGAGCGTGCCGTACGAGGGCGATGGCCCGGGTCAGGTCCTGCCCGTCCCGCTCCCGCAGCCAGCGGCGGTAGTGCATCAGGGAGCGTGCGGCGGCCTCGGCCGGGCTCGCCGACTCCGGGTCGCCGGACAGGATCTCGGCGACCCTGCCCAGGGGAACGGCGAACGGGTCAGGCGAGCCGTCCCCGAGCAGGATGGTCGCGGCGGGGTCGATCGTGGGCGCGGTGAGCGTGCCCTCGTCGTCCCGCGGGTCCACGGGGGCGGCGCCCTCCGGCCGGGACGTCGGCGGCTCGGCCGGCCGACGGCGGCTCGCGGCGGCCGGGAACAGGGTTCCCAGCAACGTCTGGAAGTCGGTCACCGCGCCCTGTCGCAGTGCCTCGTCGATGTGCCGGCGCATCTCGGAGCCGGGCGGGAGCAGGGCTTGTGCCTCGCGCAGCGCTGCCGTGGCGGCGGCCCGCTCCGCGAAGGTGGCCTCGCCCTCTCTGCCGATGAGGAGTCCCAGTGTGCCCGCGACCGCCAGCATCGAGGCCCTGAGCGCCCACGCCTCGGGTTCGAGCCGCGGGGCGGCCCGCAGTAACTGGGCCGACCATGTACGGCAGTCGGCCGCCGAGGGCTTGCCGTCCGGTGACCGCAGGAAGTTCACCATGACGGATACGAAGACGAAGTGCGGCTCCCGCTCCAGGGTGGCCGGGTCCAGCAGACCGGCGAGCAGGTGCAGATCGTCCTCGACGATGGGGAATCCGGTGACGTCCGGAAGCGGTGGCCCGCCGGGGCCCTGGGGGACGGCGAACGGGTCGGTGTACCAGACGCGGTACAGCATCGCGGTGAGGAACGACCCGTGGAGGTTCTCGTCGCGGAACTCGCTGCCGGCCGGAGCGCGTTCCAGGACCACGCGCAGAATCCGCAGGGCGTCACGGAGGGAGTCGTGCCTGACCTGGGGCAGCGCGCAGGCGAAGTCCAGCAGCAGCGCGATGCCCAGCAGGCACTGGGCGCCCAGCTGGAGCTCGTCCTGGTGGTGGTAGAGGCCGGTGCCCGTGCGCAGGAGGTCGATGGCCTCCCGGAGGTCCGACACCATGCGCGGCAGCGCTCGGTCCAGGGCCAGGTCCGGATCGGCGGCGCCGGTCACGAGGGCGTGGTTGGCGAGGTCGTACGCGTACGGCGTACCGCGGCCGATCACTCGCTGGGTCAGAGCGATCGAGGTCTTCAGCACCAGTTCGGCCCGGTCGGTGTCGTCGGGCCCGATGAGGGAGGCGAGTTCACGTGCCCGGGCGGTGAGACGGCCGATGCCGTCCTCGTCCAGCAACCCGTCCGACATCTCGATCCAGTACAGGTCGAGGATCCCCGCCAGACACGCCACCCTGTCCTCATGGACCTCGGCGGCGGCACCACCCGGGCCCGTCCCGGAACCGCCCGCGTCCGCGGCGGCGGAGAGCCGGGTCAGCGCCTCCTCCCACAGGGCGGCGGCCTCGGCGCGGTCGACGGCGGGTGCGGGATCGTCGGGATGCCGAGCCTTCCGATTGCGCTCGGAGCGTTCCGCCAGGGCGAGCCCCAGATTCGTCGCGATCCGGTGGGCGGCCTCCTCGGGCAGCGCGGGATGGGCGAGGGCTGTCCGGTACCAGTCCACGGCGGTCGACTGGGCCCGCTGACCGGCGCCGTACTGCGTGAGCGCGTCGCACACGTCCGCGCCCAGCTCGGCCGCGTCGGCGCCGCCCGGACCACGGTCGGCCAGGAGGGGCCGCAGCACGGCCAGCACCGCGCCGAACTCCGAGGAGGCGTCCGGTGATCCGGCCGGACGGTCGGGCTTCTGGTAGCGGTCGCCCAGGGCGAGGTAGGACAGTAACGCGAGGTCGAAGGCCACGGCGGGGCGCAGGTCCGGGTCGAGGTCGTCGGAGTCGTGTGCCGTCCGCAGGTGTCCGATGGCCGCGTGGCGGTCCGCGAGCCGTTCGGGGGTGTCGTGTTCGGGGCACCGGCAGCGGTCCGAGAGGACCAGGCCCAGTACCGCCCGGCACTGGGCGGCGTCCGGCAGGTACCGCACGTCCGGTCCGTCGAGGATCGGGCCGAGCAGGTCGGCGACCCGGTCGGCGTCGGCCGACCGACGGGAGCCGGCCTCGCCCGTACGCCAGCGTTCCGCGAGGTCGAGGGCGAGTTCGCGGCGGACCAGGACCAGGTCTTCGAGGTCGGGCGGGCCTTCCGGCCCGGTGGACGTGAACGCCTCGACGGTCAGGGAGTGGACGGTGTCCAGCCGTGCGATCGTGTCGTCCAGGTCCCGGGGTTCCTGCCCGTGCGCGTAGCGGAGCCGGGCCGCGTCGGCCGACAGCCCGAGCAGCAGACGCCGTTCGCCCGCGCCGGTGGGGGAGTCGGACAGCTCCGCCAGGATCCGCTCCACCTCGTCGACGAGGTCCACGACATGTCCCTGGTCCTCCTGCCCCAGGGCGTCCTCGGCGGCTTCGAGGAGTTGCAGGACGACATCGATCCGATCAAAACGATCCGTCGCCCCGGATTCACCGGAGTGATCATCCAAACCCTGATTCTCGGTGTACACGAAAGCCCCCTGCCCGCTTCGGGAAATGTCCCGTCCCGGCTCTTGAATTGCCAATCGGATCGTAGCTCACTAGCGTACGGCCGCATCCGGATTCCGGATTCGAGGAGGGGAACGAATGGACGAGTACGAGCAGCAACTAATCGTCGCGCTCGTGTCGGAACCGCAGTCGATCCGGGAAAGACTTTCCCAGGAGGACCGGGAACAGCTCGATGTTCTGCTGGACCTCGTCGCCGAGGGCGGGAGCGAGCAGCGGTCGCGGGGGATCGCGCGCGCCGTCGCCGCCCATCTGCGCGAGGCCCTGCCGGACGACGAAGGGAGCGCGGTGGGTCGGCGGTACACCTCCTCGTCGCTGACCCGGCGGCCACCGCACGACGTACTGCTGGAACGCTTCGCGCCGGGCGGTACGGGCGGCACGCCCGAGGGGTCCCGCACCGCGGGCCCACCCGCCGGACCCGCGGCGACCTCGGGCGGCGGCGGACCGGGCGGCACACCGCCGCCCGAGGTGCGGTGGGCCTCGGCCCGCGACCGGCTGCTGGCCGAGCCCGCCCTGACGGACGCGGAACTGGCGGAGATCTTCGGCATCGCGGTCGACCAGCCCGAGCTGATCCGACTACGCGTACCCCAGGGACCTGAACTGCTGCCCGCGTTCCAGTTCGACGGGGAGGGCCGTCCCCGGCCCCTGGTGCTCGCGGTCAACGCGATGCTGGGCGCGGCGGCCGACCCCTGGGGTGTGGCCGACTGGTGGCTGGGGCCCAATCTGTGGCTGGACGCCGTGCCGGCGACCCTGCTCGGCGCGGGGCTGGACGATCAACTGCTCGCCGCCGCGAGCGTGGTGGGGGAGGACGACTGACATGGCCCGTGGAGCGAAACTCCCCGACAAGGGCACGGCGAACGCGCGGAAGGTCGTCCGCAGGGCGGGCGAGCTCTTCTACCGGGTGCACTCGCGGCACCGCGCGGCGGACGGCTTCAACCCCGAACCGCAGGACCACCACTTCGGCGGCGGTCGCTTCGACAGCACTCCGAACGATTCCTACGCGTACCTGTACGCGGCGCCCAAGCCCGAGACCGCGATCATCGAGAGGTTCGTCCGTACCCTGCGCTTCGACGGCCTGGGCAACTCCCGCGTCCTGCCGCAGAAGGAACTGGAGGGCAGGCTGCTGTCGCAGGTGCGGCTCACCCGGGACGTCGAACTGGTCTCCCTGTGCAGCATCCTCCACCTCAACGCCGTGCAGCAGAGCGACTGGTGGCTCGTGGAGTCCGAGCCCACGGAGTACGCGTTCACCCGGCGCTGGGGGCACTGGCTGCGGGCCGAGGCGGACTGGGCGGACGGCTTCGTCTGGCGCTCGCGTCTGGACGGTCCCAACGAGTCCCTGGTCCTGTTCGGCTCCGCCGCCGAGAGCGACCTGCTGACCGTGACCGACGAGCCGCCGAGGATCCTCGACGACGAGGACGGTCTGCGCTGGCTGGCCGCGACCCTGGAGGAGTACCGCGTCGAGATCGGGTCGGTGGACCCCGTACCGGGGATCGGGTCCTGACGCCGTCCACCCGCACCGTCGCACGACCCCGCCCGGGGCGTTTTCCGGGCGGGAACCGGTAGTTTTCCGGGTTGTTCCGGAGGATCGGTGGAACGGGTTCCGATGCCCGCCACCGCTCGTGCATACTTCTGATCGAAAGGCCGCGGGGAAAGACGGGGGAATGCGGCAGAAATGAAGCACGGTATTCGAGTCCCACGGGGCGAGGGAATTCGAATACCGTGCTCTTTCGCGTCGGCCGGCGCATGGGCCGGTTTTCAGGGACGCCGGTCGCTCAGCACGTCGATCACCGCACGGGCGCTGAGCGGATTGCGCGTCACCAGGTGCACCGACCAGTCGGGGTCGGCCCCGAGCACCTGTTCCAGCGTCCCGACGACGGTCTCGGCGCTGGTCCGCGCGTCGAGGCCGCCCCGGCCGGCCCCGAGCAGGGGCAGCGCGATGGACCGCAGGGGGACCCGCCCGGCACGGCGTTCGGCCGCCGCCAGCTGGAAGACGCGCCGTACGGCCGCCGCGACGGCCGCGGGCGCCGTCTCGTAGCCGTCGCCCGTCGCCGAGGGCGTGGCGACCGCCGCGTGGAGGATCCGCCGCACCCCCTGCGCCGACAGAGCGCCCGGTGAGGTGACGGCGACCGTGCCCGCCGCCACCGGGAGACCGGGCACCCCGAACATCCTTACCCAGTCCGCGAGTTGCCGTGCTATCACGTCGTCCGTGATACGGCCGACGGCGTCCTTCGTGGCCCCGGCCCGCCGCAGGCTGCCGGAGACCGTGCGCCGGAACGTCTTCGACATCTCGAAGTAGATGTTCTCCGAGGAGACCAGGACGTCCACGCCCGTGACCAGCTCGATGGGTGCCACATGCAGAGTGAGCAGGACGTCCCCGTGGGAGAAGGCGGCCCGTAACACATGCCGTCCCGCGCGGACGGGTGCGACGGTGCTCTCCGGAGAGCCGGGCCGGGAGTCCGGGAGAGGCGCCGGCTCGTGACTCCCGAAGCTCATGATCGCGCGGGCCACCTGCTGGAGCATCAGCTTCTCCTGGTGCTTGCGGAACCGCTCCGCCCCGACGCGGTAGACATGGGCCGCCCGCTCCCGGCGCTCCTTGCCCGACAGATCACGGGTACCGGAGGCGAAACCGAACGAGTGGAGGGCCGCGTCGCGCAACAGCTCCCCGTCGAGGCCCAGCACCACGGTGTGCAGCAGGTGTTCGACAGCCTCCGGCCCCCCGCCGTCGCCCGGTGCGGCTGCCTCCGCACCGGGCGAGCGGCCCGCGACACACGCGTACAGCGTCTCCAGCTCCGCCTCGTGCAGCCGCAGCAGCCCGAGTGCCCGGACCCGGCCCAGTTCGTCGACCAGCCTGCGCAGCGTCGTCGGGAGGTCGGGTCCGGCGTGCGGCTGCTCATCGGTCACCGCTCAAGGATGGGCAGGGGTCCCGCGCCGGGCAAGCGGTTTGGGGCGATCAGGAGGAATCGGTACGATTATTCGCCCGATGGTGCGGTCAAGGTGACGCCGAGGGAGACAGGGGTGCCGAAGTTCGGGGTGCCGTCGGCGTTCCAGGTGAACTTCTGCGCCCTGGTCGATCGGTTCATGTCGCAGCCTCCGGAGGCGGAGTTGTTGGCGTGGTAGACCATCCAGTCCTCGGTCCCGTCGGGCGACTTGAAGAACCCGTTGTGGCCGGGGCCGTAGACGCCGTTGGCGTTGGACCGCTGGAAGACCGGGTTCGGCGACTTGACCCACGAGGAGGAGCTGAGCGGGTCCCCGCCGTTGTAGGTGAGCATGCCGAGCTTGTAGTCGGGGGTGGAGCAGTGGCTGGCCGAGTAGACGATGAAGGTCCTGCCGCCGCGCTGCAGGACCTCGGCGCCCTCGTTGACCGCGCCGCCCACCGTCTCCCAGCTGTAGGTCGGCGTGGAGAGCACACGGCGGGTGCCGCTCGCGGTCCACGGGTTCGACAGCGGGCGGATGAACATGGGCTGCGAGCCGTTGTAGAACGTGCCCAGGAGGTACAGCTTGCCGTCGAGTTGCAGGATGCCGGGGTCCAGCTCCCAGGTGTTGTCCTGGGTCGGGTCGAGCAGGTCGGCCTTGAAGCTGTACGGGCCCATGGGGTCCAGGCCGGCGCTCTCCAGGACGTGGATCCGCTGGGTGCCCAGGTCGTACGGCTCCCGGCCGGCCGTGTAGTAGAAGTACCAGCGCTTGCCGTTGGGGCCGTCGAGGAGATGGAACTCCGGGGCCCACATCGTGCCTGCCCCGTTGGGCCGGGTCAGATTGAAGATCACCTGTTCGTTGGCCGTGGCGAGCCCGGCGAGCGTGCTCGCCTTGCGCATGGTGACCGTCGAGTTCCAGGTCGTGGTGGCGAGGTAGTAGAAGCCGTCGTGGTACGTCAGCCACGGGTCGGGGCCGCGCTGGGCCAGCGGGTTGGTGAACGTCTTCGGGGTGGTGGTGCCGCCGGTGAAGTCGGGCAGCCGCCACACCCTGCCGTTCGTCGTGGCGCACGGCAGCTGCACCAGGTTGGTGTTCGAGGCCGACGAACCGCCGCTCGGCGCGACGCACTTGCCCGAGCCGACGGAGACCAGGTTGAAGGTCTTGTCCGTGCCGGCGACCGACACCGGTGTGAGCCGCCACTGCTGGTTGGTCGCACCGTGGCAGGGCCACTGGATGACCGCGGCGTTGTCCGCCGTGGAGGCGCCGTACACGTCGACGCACTGCCCGGACCGGGTGGTGATCGTGTAGGTGTCGGCCGTCCCCGGGACCGGTGTGAAACTCAGGCTCTGGTTGGCCCCGCCGTCGCAGGCCAAGGCCCGCAGCTGAGTGCCGTTGGACGACGAACCACCCGGAAGGTCGAGGCAGTTGCCGCCGTTCTGGTTCACCCCCGTCGAGGTGAAGGCGACGGCGGCGGCAGCGGGCTGCGGCGCCACCAGGAAGGCGACCGCCATGGTGACCGACGCGAAGAACGCGGACAGGAATCTGGGACGAGTCACGGTCCGTACACCTTTGCTTCGAGGAGTCCGACGGAGTTCGTGCCGTTGCCGGTGAGCAGCACCCGTAGTCGTGTGGTGCTCGTGGCGTCGAAGGAGACGGTGTTGTACTGGTTCTTGGCCAGCGGGTAGGCCCCGGCGCCCGGCACATCCACGTACGCGCTGCCGTTCCAGTACTGGAGTTTCCACGAGGCGGGCATGTCGATGCCCTGGTCGTCGTCGAAGAAGTACACCTCGGCCTTGTTCAGGGTCTTCGCGGAGGGCCAGGTCAGCTCGGCCCACTGCTGGCCCGTCTCCGGCCAGGTTCCCCAGCGCGGGTTCACGGTGTCGTTGGACGACGGCGGATCGATCCCGTCGTTGACGGCGGTGACACTCTCCCAGGAGGAGGTGTACGACGCCGAGGCCGTGGCCGACGTCGCCAGGTTGCCCGGCGGCTGGACGCCACCCCGGTTGAACACCTTGACCTCGGTGAGGCCCGTCTTCGCGCCGGAGGCGTTGGTGGCCAGGACCCGGATGCGCTGGGCGCTGATCGCCGGGAACTGCACCCGGTTGTAGTTGGCCCGGGGCGCCACCGGACTCTTCGTCTGGTCGGGTGCGTTCACCCACGAACTGCCGTTGTAGTACTGGATCGTGTACGCGGACGGCGCCCGGTAGGTGGTGTTCGCCGGGCGGCTGTCCTTGAAGTGCAGCCGGACCTCGTTGAGTGTGCGGGTGGTGCCGAAGTTCAGCTCGTACCAGTCCTGGCTGTTGGCGGAGCCGCCCGCGCCCCAGAACGGTTCGTTGGTGGGGTAGCCGTCGACCGCGCCGGCGACAGTGCTGCCGGAGCCGGTGTGCGAGGCGGACACGGTCGCGCCGGCGGCGAGGTTGGTGAGGTCGGCGGTCAGGTCGACACCCGCCTTGGCGAGCATGTCGACCATCTGCGGGCTGTCCTGCACGACCTGGTTGGGGGCCTTGAGCCCGGACTTGGCGGTGTGGTGGGTGACCGTGCCGTTCGTGGTCACATCACCCGTGGCCGGGTCCCAGGTCAGGGGTACCAGCGAGCTGACGGTGGCGACCCGGTCGCCGTTCACGTAGACCGAATAGCCCTCCGGGATGCCGGGGTAGCGCACCACGCCGTCGGCCGGGTCGTCCCAGACGACGGACAGGTCGGCGCCCCGGTAGCGGAGGTTGTTGACGGTGAAGTGACTCCAGCCGATGTCGATCGGGGACAGCTCGACCTTGGCGTCGTTGCGGGGCCGCAGCCCGGCCACGTCCTCGATGACGGTCCAGTTGCTGCTGCCGAGGATGTTGTGGTGGATCCAGGAACGGTAGTTGACGGAGCTGCCGTTCCAGTCCGCCCAGAACTCGTTGGCGTCGGGCCACTGGGTGTTGCCGCCGACGTACTGCGCCCAGGTGTTCCAGTAGAGGAGCTTCTTGTAGTCGGTGGCGTTCATCCAGGAGTTGGGGTAGTTGCGCAGCACCGACGAGTACAGCCGGAACTGCACGGTCGAGTTGATCGTGGAGAAGTTGTTGGAGCCCGGCTCCCCGGCGTCGGCCGCCGCCTGCTTGTCGACCTGGTTGGCCGTGTAGAAGGGGAAGATCGGATACTGGGCCGGGTCGTCGTACAGCCGCAGGGCCTGCCGGTACGTCGCCGTGTTCGGGACGGCGCCGACCGAGAACGGATAGTAGTTGTTGATCTCCTTCCAGGGCACCCACTCGTTCGTCGACTTCAACCGGTGCTCGAACAGCTGCCGGTTGGGGTTCCACAGCACGTTGACGATCGCGTCCTTGATCTGCGTCGCCAGCGTGCGCATCTCGGTGGCCTTGGCCGTGTTGCCGGTCGCCTCATAGGCCTGGGCGGCGGCGAGCGCGCCGCTGTACTGGTAGGCGGACTCGGCGCGGTCCATGTTGCCGGGCTTCCAGTGGAAGGAGACGGCGTCGGCGTCGTTGCCGGTCAGGGCGCCCCAGTCGTACTCGATGAGCTTGTTGTTGTCGTGGTCGTAGTGCGCGAGCTGTCCCTTGATGTCGCCCTCGGCATAGCGGGCCAGGTTGGCGGCGATGCCCGGCTGGCCGCCGTGGATCTGGTAGCTCTTCCAGGCCGCCTCGGCGATGTACTGGGTGTAGCTGTTGGACCAGTTCTCCGGGTCACCGGGGTTGTCGAGGAAACGGCCGCCCTTGGAGGTCTGGCCGACGCTCAGCCAGTCCCCGTACGCGTAGGCCGGGTTGCGCAGGTACTTGAGGTCGTCGATGTGCATCGGCTGGGTGAGCGCGATCGCGTTGTTGTAGCCGAGGACGCCCTCGGTGGAGGTCGGGAACTGGAAGGTCTGCCCGGGGATGTCCGCGTCGAGACTGTTGAAGCGCATCAGCCACCAGCGGTAGTAGATGTTCTTCTTGATCGCAGGCTCGGGCACGTCGATGTACGGCACGTTCTGTGCCCACCACAGGTTGTAGGCCTTGACGTGGGTGGCGAACGCGGTCGCGGGTGAGTAACCCGCGTAGGCGTTGTACTCGGTCAGTGACTGGGGGATCTCGTCGGTGACGAACCCCATGACCACCTTGGCCGTCACCGTGGCGCCGGCCGCGATCGTCACGGACCGGTTGAGGCCGCCGCTGGAGACGCCGAAGCCGTCGCCGGTGAGGCGGGGGCGGAGAGTCGTGAGGTTGTTGAAGGCGTTGACCTGGCCGGTCAGTTCACTTCCGGTGCCGGAGGTGGCGTACGGCGAGGTCGCCCGCAGTTGCAGCGTCGTGGAACTGGAACCGGTGTTCCTGATGGACAGGTTGGTCACGGCGACGTTGTTGTCGGTGATGAACTTCGTCTGGTCGACCGTGACCGAGCCGCTGGTGTGGACGCTCTTCCAGTGGCTGGGCGTCTGCCGGCGCTGGGCGACCTGTTCGGTGAAGGTGCCCGGGGTGATCGCCACGGTGTACGCGCTGCTGTCGTTGATGCTCTCCCAGTAGGCGGCCTTCCCGCCGAAACCGAGCTGGGCGGGGTTGTGCTCCTTCATGAAGAGCGCCCGCCCGCGGCTCATCAGCCAGGGCCCGGCGGGATCGTTGCCGGAGCGGGCCAGCAGGCGGTCCATCCAGAAGTCGGTCCCCGAACTCTCCGAGTCGTAGATGGCCTTCATCATGTCGCCCGGCGTGTGCGCGACGGGTGGTGCCGGTATCGCGGGTCCGCCGAAGGAGGGGAACCCGATGGTCTGTGCCGCGGCGGCCGGAGGAGCGGCGACGACGGAACATGCGCTCAGCGCCAGCGCGACGAGGAGGCACCTCGTGCGCCGGCGCCGTATCAGGAGGACGTGCGGACTTCTCATCGGATGCTCCCTGTCCCGTTGACAACACGCGTTCGCTCGCGATGGCACCGACGTTCGTGAACCGGGGAGTGCGGAAAAGCGACCTGAAAGGTTTTCGCAACGTAGGAGCGGCCTGTTGAAGTGTCAAGGGAGCCGGAAGAGGCCGGAGTTCGTGGACCGAGCGGTTCAGGACACGCAGGCGTCCCTCTGCGCCCGTCCGTGCTGCGGAAACCCTTTTCGGTACTGGTTCAGTGACGTGGTGACCGGCGGACCGTCAGAACAGCCACGTCGTCGTGCCGGCCGCCGCTGCCCGCGTACGCGCGGGCGTCCTCGTACAGGGCCCGGGGCAGGTCGGTGGGGGAGAGGTCGATGTGCTTGGCGAGGCGGTCGTCGACCGGGTAGAACGTGCCGTCGGCGGCGCGGGTCTCGGTGAGGCCGTCGGTGCTCAACAGCAGCGTCGCGCCGTCCGGGAACGGGAACCAGCCCACGGTCGTGGGTTCGAACGCCAGCTCGGCGAGACCGAGCGGGACACCGGAGTCCAGCTCGGCCGTGGTGACCGTGCCCTCGTGCATCACATGGGGCGGGATGTGCCCGCAGTTGACGGCCTGCACCTCCTCGCCGACCGCGTCGATGCCGAGGACGAGGGCGGTGACGAATCGCTCGTCGTCGCCGGTGTTCTCGGCGTAGGAGTTGTGCCGGACGACGGCCGCGTCCAGGGCGTCGACGAGCGCGGTGAGCGTGGGCTCGCGATGTGCCGCTTCGCGGAAGGCGCCGATGACGGCGAACGCGGCGCCCACGGCGGCCAGTCCCTTGCCCTGGACGTCACCGATCAGCACCCGGGTCCCCCAGGGCGAGGCGACGACGTCGTAGATGTCGCCTCCGACGAGCCGGTCCCCCTGAAGGGGCTCGTAGATCCCGTTGACCAGGACGTCGTCGGTGAGCAGGGGCAGCGGGTGCAGGATGTGCCGCTGCATGGCCGCGGCCGTGGAGCGCAGCCTGAACATCTCGTGCTCGCGGCTGATCCGCCGGTGACAGGCGTACACCGAGGCCACGCCCAGGGCGAGGGTGAGCAGGACCAGCAGGAGCCGGTCGAGCCACCGGTCCGCGTCGACGTTGCGCACCACCGCCGTGGCGAAGACGACGAGCGTGGTCCACGCGGCGACGAACGCCGTCTGCCGGACGGTGCACAGCGCCGACGCCGTCCCCGGCAGGAACACCAGCAGCCCGAGGAGCCACACCTCGGACCCGGACAGCACACCGAGCGCCTCCACCAGGGCCGTCACCGTCAGCACGCCCAGGACCAGTTCGGCGTTGCGGGGCGGCTCGATGGCCTCGAAGGCATCGACGGCCTCGACGGCTCTCTTCGGGCGGCTACCGGCCATGCGAACTCCCGGGCAGATCGTGATCTCCCCGTACGGTAAGCCGGGCCCGGTCACGCACGGCGGGCGCCCCGCCGAACCGGGCCCGAGGGGGCGCCGAGCCGGCTTTCCGAATGCTGCCGAGGGGAGCGTGTGAGGGCGCGCCGAGCCGACCGATCGAAAGCCGCGGAGCCCAGCCTCGGAGGGCATGGAGCCCAGCCTCGGAGGGCCGCGGAGTCGAGCCTCAGAGGGCTCGCCGGTCGGGGGCGAGGTGGATCTTCGGGCCTGCCCCGGCCCCGGTCGGGCGTTCGCCGCTGGACCTCGTACCTGCCGGGGACGGCGAACACGGGGCTGTGATATCGCCGTGGCGGTGCCCAGCAGGGCCTTCAGTTCCGGGGCGCCCTCGGAGCTCTGGTCCGGCAGCGCCCGCCCGCCTCGGTGATGCCCGCCCTGGCGAGGAGATCGCGGTGGAAGTCCGGCACGGCGTGCCGGTGGAACAGGGCATCGATCCGACCGGGGTGTTCGTCATGCGGAATCCGCCTTTCGCGGTGTGCCGGGCCCCCGGCACACGCACGCGGCCTTTGACCGCCCCGGCTCCCTTACTGCAGCGATCACTACAGTTGGAGTGATCGCTACGGCAAAGAGTCCGCGACGTCGCGAAGACCGACGCGGCGCGCAGTCGCGGGGGAACGCCGGGAAGCCGATGCTGAACGAGGAGCGCGACCCGAGTTCTGACGACCGGTGGTGAGAGCCATGGCAAGGTCCAGTGAGAGTGCGTCGGGGCCTGCCGTCCCGTGCGCCGATCCGCAGGGCGACCCGTTCCTGCGCACCCGGTTCGCCGTACCGGCCCGGCCCGCCACGTTCCTCCGGCGGAAACGGCTGGTCGACCACCTCGACCAGGCCCTGAGAACCCCGCTGACCGTGGTCAACGGTGCCGCCGGTGCCGGCAAGACCCTGCTGGTCGCCGACTGGGCCGCACGGCAGGACCCGCCGGTCGCCTGGCTCACCACCGAGGCCGGCGACCAGGGCCCCGGCATGTTCTGGGCCTACTTCCTCCAGACGCTGCGCGCCGCCGGTGTGCCACTGGCGCCCGAGATCGGCTGCCCGGCCGACGCCGGCCGGGTGGACCGCACGCTGCTGACACGGCTCGCCGCGGAGCTGGGCGCCCGCGAGCGGCGCGTGATCGTGGTGCTCGACGAGTACGACCGGGTGACCGAACCGGAGATAGCGGACCAGCTGGAGTTCGTACTGCACCACGCGGCGCGGGGCCTGCGCCTGGTCCTCGTCACCCGCACCGAACCCCTGCTGCCCCTGCACCGCCACCGGACGGCCGGCGACATGACGGAGATCAGGAACGCCGAGCTGGCCTTCACGCCCGAGGAAGCCTCCGTCCTGCTGGGCCTGCACGGCCTGCGGCTCCCGGTGCCCGTCGCGGAGGCGCTCGTGGAGCGCACCCGGGGGTGGGCGGCCGGTCTGCGGCTGAGCGCGCTGGCCGCGCGGGAGAGCCCGGAACCGGAGACCTATCTGAAGCGGTTCGAGGCCGAGCGCACGGCCGTAGCCGACTTCCTGCTCGCGGAGGTGCTCGAACGACAGACCCCCGAGACACAGGATCTCCTCCTGCGGGTCAGCGTCCTGGAGCGGTTCAGCCCCGAGCTGGCGGACGCGCTGACGGAACGCACCGACGCCGCGGGCATCCTGGCGGAGCTGCACCGCGGGAACGCGTTCGTCGAGGACCTCGGGCACACCTGGTACCGCCTCCACCCGCTCTTCGGGGAGATCCTCCGCGCTCATCTGCGGATGCGCAGCCCCGGCCTGGAACCCGAACTCCACCGGCGGGCCGCCCGGTGGCTGCGCCACTCGGGAACCCTCGCGGAGGCGCTCGGCCACGGTGCCGCCGCGGGCGACTGGGAATTCACCGCCGGCGCCCTCGTCGACGACCTCGCCATCGGCCAGCTCTTCACGGGACTGCGCTCCGACGACCTCGCCGAACTGTTCTCCCGCATGGGCCCCGAGGCGACGAGCCCGGCCGCGAACCTCGTACGGGCGGCCCGTGAGCTCTCCCGGTGCGAACTCGACCGGGGCCTGACCCACCTGCGGCACGCGGAGCGGAGTCTGGCGGGGGAGGAGGACCGGGCGGAGACCGAGGACGAACCGGGTCCGGCTGCGGCCCGGCTGAGCTGTCTCCTGCTGGAGACGCTGGCGGCCCGGCTGACCGGCTCGCCGGGAAGGGCGGAACTGGCGGCCGGAACGGCCGAGCGACTGCGGGAGCAGGTCCCCGCCCACCTCCTGGACGCGCACCCCGAACTCACCGCCCTGCTCCTGGCCCACCTGGGGTCCACACGGCTGTGGGCCGGGCGCTTCGAGGAGGCACGTGCCGCCCTGTCCCTGGTCGCCGACGGCTCCGGGGACGCGTCGACGGCACTGCCGCGCGAGGACGCTCTCGGCCGGCTGGCCCTCATCGACTATCTGAACGGCTGGCCCGGCAGGGCGGAACGCAAGGCCATGGCGGCGCTGACCGTCTCCGAGCGGTACAGCCTCCCGCAGCCGTCCGGCTTCGGCGTCGGACGGCTGGTCCTGGCCGCCGTGGCCGTCGACCGGGACGAGCTGCGGCTGGCCCGGGCCCATCTCGACGCGGCGGCGGACGCCCACCCCACCCTGCGCGACCCGGTGGCGGAGGCCGGCCGGGCCATCGCCACCGCCCGCCTGCTGCTGGCCCGCGGGGACATCCGTGCCGCCCTGGCGGCGACCGAACCGGCCGTGGCCGCCGACGTGGCCTCACCCTGGGCGGAGGGACACACGGCGCTGGTCGCCTCCGCCGCCCACCTCGCCCGAGGCCGGCCCGAGGAAGCCGCCGAACTGCTGCACGCCGTACCCGGCCACCAGCCGGTGTGCGCCGTGGGGGAGGCACGGGCCCGGCTGGCCGCGGGCACGCCCCTCGCGGCGATCGACCTGCTGGACGGGGTACTGCCCGAGAGCCGCACCGGCCCCGCGGTGACCGTACGGGCGCTGCTGGTCCGCGCGGAGGCCGCGCACGCGGTGGGAGACCCGGCCGCCGTGCGCAGGCACGTCGCCCAGGCGCTCCACGAGGCCCGGCGCGAGCGGCTGCGCCGCCCCTTCGCCGAAGCCGGCGGGTGGCTCCGGCCCGTCCTCGACACCGCACCGCTGAGGGCCCTCGCGGCCGGCTGGCTCACCCCCGGACCGCCCTCCCGCACCGGGCCGCCCCGCCCCGAGGACCGGCCGCCGGTCGTGGAGGAACTGAGCGGACGCGAACGCGATGTGCTGCGGCGGCTGGAACGGATGATGTCCACCGAGGAGATCGCCGCCGACCTGTGCGTGTCGGTGAACACCGTCAAGACCCACCTCAAGAGCGTCTTCCGGAAACTGGCGGTCAACCGCCGCAACGAGGCGGTACGCCGCGCCCGCGAGCTGCGCCTGCTCTGACCCCGCCACGGCGTGGCCCTGTCGCCGTCCGTGACACCGGCCGGGCGACGGCGTACCCGCCGTGGCCGGTGACAGGGCCCGGCCCCGCCGCTCACGCGGCAGGGCCGGTATCCGGGACGCGCGCCCGCCGGCTAGGAGACGTACAGCTGTGTCGGCTTCGGGTAGCTCGACCGGTAGCTCTTCAGCTCACGGACGTCGGCCGGCTTGAGCTTTACGCAGCCGTTCGACTTGTAGTCGCTGTTGCCGTCCCAGCGCGTCGACTCCGTGGAGCCCTGCGCGCCGTTCGACTTCATCTCGCTGTGGATGAACAGGGCGGTGCGCTTGGTCTTGGCCTTGCCCAAGCACCTCTTGTCGCTGAGCCGCCAGACGATTCCGTTGATCTTGCCCGAGAAGTTGTTGGAGAAGCTCGTGATGTCGTATGTGCCGCTGGGCAGCCAGCCCACGTTGCTCTTGCAGCCGTCGCGGCCGATCTTGTTGTCGGCGGTCCCGAGGCCCGAGCCCGCACGCCAGCTGTCGACCCGCCACGTGCGCGTCTTGTCCGGGGAGACCTGCTGGATGAAGTAGAGGGAGAGGCGCGAGTTCGACGGGTCCTTCTTGTTCTTCTTGAACTGCAGGTACGTGGTGCCCTTCGCGGCAGCCGCCGTGACCGACGTCAGTTCGGCCGCCCTCGGCGCGTCCAGCGCTCCCACCGCCGACGCCCCCGGCTCCTGCGCCACCGCCGCAGACGGCAGCAGGCTCACCGCGACGGCTGCCACGCCGGCCGTCGCGATGGCCTTGAGCCTCCGGCGTACGGGGTGTGCTGTACCTGTGTTCATGACTGTTCCTCCCGTTGGACCGCCCCTGACGGAGCGGTGTCCGGCCTTTGACTGGGCCGACGACACAGAGTTCACCAGCCGGACCGGTTGTTCGGCAGGCCCCTTCCGCCACGCCGAACAAAACAGAAACGGCCGGTCAGCGACCGTGAACGCTTGCCAGGCATCCAGGTCGGTTCCTAACGTGGCCGCACGCACGGGGAGTTGTCCGTGTGCCGGACACACGGAGATCCCTGTGACGGGGGACGGGGGACCTTGCGGTGGGGCGTCAAGAGAGACCGGTCGACCCGAACGCGGGTGCGGTACAGCGCTTCGCGTACGAGTTGCGGAAGCTGCGGCGCGAGGCGGACGGCATCACCTATCGGGAGATGGCGCGGCGTGCCCATTACTCGGTGACCTCGCTCTCCCAGGCCGCGGCCGGCGAACAGTTCCCCTCGCTGGCGGTGACCCTGGGGTACGTCGGTGCCTGCGGCGGCGACCCGGCGGAGTGGGAGCAGCGCTGGCGCGCGGTGGAGGCGGAGGTGGCCGGCCAGGTCCGCGAGGACGAGGACGCCGAGCCGCCCTACCAGGGCCTCGCCCGGTTCGAGCCGGAGGACCACGACCGGTTCTTCGGCCGCGGTGAACTCACCTCCGCGCTGCGGCAGTCAGTGGCCGAACACCGCTTCACCGCCGTCTTCGGCCCGTCCGGCAGCGGCAAGTCCTCCCTGCTGCGTGCCGGGCTGATCCCGTCCCTGCGGCGCGACGGCGGCAGCGGTAACAGCAGGGGCGGCGGCGAAGGCCACGGCGGCAGCGCCGTCCATCTGGCCGCCATCCGCGTCCTGACCCCGGGGGAGCACCCTCTCACCACCCACGCCGACGCGCTCCGGCCGCTCACGGACCCGCCCGGGAAGCCGCTCACGGACCCGCCCGGGAAAGGGGGAGACACCCTGGTCGTGGTCGACCAGTTCGAGGAGGTTTTCACGCTCTGCCAGGACCAGGCCGAGCGCGCCGCGTTCATCGACCTGCTGCTCACAGCCCACCGCCCGGACAGCGGGTTGCGGGTCGTCATCGCCGTACGCGCCGACTTCTACAGCCGTTGCGCCGAGCACCGCGGCCTCGCCCGTGCCCTGCGCGACACCAGCGTGCTCGTGGGGCCCATGAGCCCGGCCGAGTTGCGCGAGGCTGTCGTCAAGCCGGCCCAGGCGACCGGCCTGATCGTCGAACGCTCGCTCACCGCCCGCCTCGTCCGCGAGGTGGAGGGCCGACCCGGCGGCCTGCCGCTGTTGTCGCATGTCCTGCGGGAGACCTGGCGCAGGCGTCGGGGCCGGGCGCTGACCGAGGAGGCGTACCAGGCGGCGGGCGGGCTCGACGGCGCCATCGCGCAGACCGCCGAGGACATCCATACCGGGCTCTCGCCCGCACAGGCCGAACTGGCCCGGCTGCTGATGCTCCGGCTGATCGCGCCCGGCGAGGGCTCTCAGGACACCCGCCGCCCCGTCCCCCGTGCCGAGCTCGACATAGCCGCCCCCGACGATGTCGAACTCGTCCTCGACCGTCTGGCCCGCGCCCGTCTGCTCACCCTCGACGACGACACCGTCAGTCTTGCCCACGAGGCCCTGATCACCGCCTGGTCCCGGCTCGGCGGCTGGATCGACGAGGACCGTGAAGGCCTGCGCGCCCACCGTCGCCTTACCGAGGCCGCCCGTGCCTGGGACGACCTCGGCCGCGACCCGGGCGCGCTGTACCGGGGCGCCCGTCTGGCCGCCGCCGGGGAGCACTTCCGGGGCGCCTCCGGGCGCCCTGCCGCGCTCACCCCCCTCGAAGACGCCTTCCTGACCGCCTCCCTCGCGGGTCGCGTCCGGGAGCGCCGCGGCCGTCATGCTCTGATCAGCGCCCTGTCCTGCCTGCTGGTCCTGGCTCTGGTCGCCGGTGCGGTCGCCTGGCAGCAGAGCCGTACCAGCGATCGCCGGCGCGTCGAGGCGGAGGCGGGCCGCCTCGCCGCCGTCGCCGCCACCCTGCGTCTGACCGATCCGGCGAAGGCGATACGCCTCAGCATCGCGGCCTGGGAGCTCGCGCGGACGACGGAGACCCGGTCCGCTCTGCTCGGTTCCCTCGGGCAGAAGGAGCAGGACGTCTTCACCGTCCCCGACTCCACCGACACCGATGCCGATGCCGAGGGCGCCGAGAACTACCTGAGCGCCGACGGCCGGTCCGTCGTGTCGATCGCACCGGACCGCATCGACACCTGGGACGTACGCACCCACCGCCGCACCCGCACCCAGCCCGGCGTAGACCGGAGTCCGGACGACCAGGACGGGGAATTGCTGGTCAGCCAGGAGGGGCGCACGCTCGCGCTGTTGGAGGAGGGAGCCGTACGGCTGTGGGATGTGCGCACGGCCCGTGCGACCGGCAGCCTCGCCGTGGAGTTTCCCATGGCCGCGTGGTTCGCGCCGGGCGGGCACGTTCTCGTTGTGGAGAGCGCGGGATTGGACATCGACGATTCGATGGAACTGCAGGTGTGGGACCTGCGGCAGCGGCGGCGGCTTCTGCGTGTCCCGTTCGGGGAGTCCGATGTGCTTCAGGACAGCGCCGTCAGCCCGGACGGCCGGTGGCTGGCCTTCTGCACCGACAAACGGCCGCTGGAGATCCGCGACCTTGGCGGCGGGGGCCGGAAGCTGCCGCTGCCCTGGCTGGACCGTGCGGGGAAGCGGGACTGCTTCGCGTCCGAGTTCGCCTTCACCCCGGACAGCCGCCGCATCGCGATCGTGACCGGCACCGGTATCCGCCTCTGGGACTTCCGTTCCGGCCGCGCACTTCCTCAGCTCAAGGCCGAGGGCATCGAGGGATTCCGGTTCAGCGCCGACGGCCGGTTCGTCGTGGCGTCCACTCCTGACGAGATCCTGCTGTGGCGGGTCGCGGCGCCCGGCGCCCCGGTGTTCCGCTACACCCTCGTCAACGAGACTCCCTACGAGCTCCGGCTGGACCTCGCCGAAGGCGCCATACGGTACACGTCGGGCAGCGGCGCGATAGTCCGGTCGCTTAGTCTCGGCAGTGCGGTGACCGACCGCTGGCAGAACAGGGAGACAGGCGGCGCGAAGTGGAGCGGCGACGGCCGAACGCTGGCCACCGTGGGCCGCACCGACGACCTGGCCGGATATGAGCTGCTGGACGCGCACGGCACCCTGGTGGCGAAGCTGCCCGGCGAGCCCTGCCCTCCGCCGGAGCCCGACGAGGGGAGTCCGGACGAACAGACGCTTGAGGGCGAGGTCCTGGAGGAAGAGTCCGGGGCGGTCGTGCACCGACTGGAGGCCGCGGAGATGGCCCTGAACAACTGCTCCGACGCCATGACGTTCAGCCCCGGCGGCGGGTACTTCGCGTACGGCCCGGTCTGGCGGGACTACGACTCGAGTTCCTCCGAACGTGCGTTGATCACCGTGTGGGACGTACGCGCCCGCCGCGTGCTCGCCACTGTCGACCCGGGCAAGGGCGGTACGCGCGTGCCGGACGGCGAAATGCCCCTCGGCGTCTCCGGAATCGCCCTCAGCGCCGATGGCCGCACCCTCGCCGTGTCCCGCGTCGCCGAGCGGGACGTGCTCGAACTGTGGGACGTACGCGGGGGAAAGCGTCTGCGTACTCTGCCCGGCTTCGGGGGCGCGGAACTGGCCGTGCGCCCGGACGGCGGGACGATCGTGTCCTGGGAGGACTCGGTCGCGGACCTGTCGTCCGGACAGGTGACGCAGCGCGTACTGGGCGGGGACGATACGACCGCCCTGGCCTTCAGCCCGGACGGCGCCTATCTGGCGGTGGGGGACGCGCTGGGCCGGGTCACCGTCTGGGACGGCGGCCTGCGCGAGCGCCTCGGCGTGCTGCCGGCTACGTACACCGAGTCCCGCCGCGCGGAGAACGAGGGAGTGGCCGCGCTGGCCTTCTCGCCGGACGGCGAGACCCTGGCCGTCGCGGGCGACCTGGGCACGCTCCAGCTGTGGGGCACCGACTCGCACCGGCTCCTCGGCTCCGCACTGTCCACGCCGGGCGACACGATCCGCTCGCTCGCCTTCGGCCCGGACGGCGGCACGCTGTACGGGGCGGGCACGCACGTGCCGGTGCAGGCGTACGACATCGACCCCGACCGGGTCGCCGCCCGCCTCTGCGACCGGGCGGGCTCCGGTCTGTCCCCGGCGGACTGGCGGGCATACCTGCCGGGGATCCCTTACCGGGAGACCTGTGCATCGGCACCGTCCAGCCGGTCAAGCTCGTCGGCTCGTGGCACTCGTGGGAGTGGCCCGCTGTAGCCTCCCCGGCCCCGGGCGACGCCCCATGGGGGGTCCTCCACTGAGCCGAGTTCGCCCCAGGGCGATTCAGGGACACCCCCTGCACCGTGGAGGTGCGTCGCGATTCAGGTCCGGTGGCGGTGCGGTCGCTGGTGACCCGCGTGTGGACGCCCGTCGGAACCAGCGTGCCCGCCATCCGGGCTCAGCCGTGCGTCGACGGCACCTCTGCCGTGGTCAGCCGTGTCGCGATGGCGGTGAGGCGTTCGGCCAGGGCGATGGGGGCGCGGAGCGGGTCATGGCGGTGAGTTCGATGGTCGCCGTCGTGTGGCGGAGGGCCGAGCATCCACTCCCGGTTCGGGAAGTCGCCCTCGGCGATGCGGAGCGGGCCGCAGACCAGGTCCAGGTGCATGAAGTACTCCGGTCCCCTCTCCTCTGGAGCGCCTGTGTCGATCCGCTGCCGCCGACGGCGACGGGCGCCGTGGACGTGAACGTGACCACAACGGCATAGGTATCAGCCTGCTGACGCGGTCAGGGCAAGCGGAAGAGGGCTCGGCGCCGCTCGGTCATGCCGCTGGATCGAACGCTGGGCGATGGCCGGCTGTGGTGGCCTTGCCGCTGTCGGGCATACGGGGCAGTCGGTCGCCGGACGTGGTGATGTCCGGGCGCTGCTGATGGATGGCTCGTTGTCGGCGTCGGCCTACGGCGTCACTTCGCGGGCACGGCAAGCGCCACCTTGCCCGTGACGCGGCCGGCGAGGAGGTCTCGGACGGCTGAGGCAGTCTCGGCGAGCGGGTGGACGCGGTCCACGACAGGGGTGAGCCTGCCCGTGTCGATGAGAACGGTCAGGTCGCGCAGCCCATCGGCGTGCTCGGAGGAAATGAAGGTCCCCAGGTGCCGACTGGTGAACGGGGACAGCATCTGTGCGCGCAGCTGCCGGTCGGTGCCGCCGAGCCAGGGGCCGTTCGTCTCGCCGCCGGTGATGACCAGCCTGCCGCGGGGTGTGAGGGCGTGGCGCAGGTCGCGCAGACCGCGGTTGCCCGCGATGTCGATGATGGCGTCGTAGCGTCGCGGGCCGGCAAGGAAGTCCTCGCGCGTGTAGTCGATCACGTGGTCGGCGCCCAGCGCTCGTACGGCGTCGAGCTTGGGGGTGCTCGCGACGGCCGTGACCCGGGCGCCGAAGGAGTGGGCGAGTTGGACGGCGAAGGTCTCACGGTCCACTCCGGGCCCGGCCACTCTGCGTCACCACGACGCCGTTCTCGGCTGCCTGCGTCAGGGTGGGTTCTCCCTCACCCTGACCGCCCACGCCGTCTCGGTTCTCGACAGCTACATCTACGGGTTCGCCCTGCAGGAGAAAACCCTGCCCTTCGGCTCTCCGGAGGAGACGGCCGAACTGGCGGACACCATCATGAGCGGATTCGGTGACGGCCAGTACCCGTACCTGACCGAGATCGCGACCGCTCACGTCATGCGTCCGGGGTATGCCTACGGCGACGAGTTCGAATTCGGACTGGACCTCATCCTCGACGGCCTCCGGCAAACAGCGGGCTGACGAGCCGGCGGCGTACCCGCCGCCCGTCAGATCCCGCGGGGCTCGGCACCATGAAGCGCACACGGAGCAGAGCCCGGCCGGCCTCAGCCTCCGTCTGGTCCTCGCCGCCGCCGTGAACATCGCCGCCGTACTCGTTCGCTCGCTGTGGTCGGCGAACCGGTGCCGGCGCTCGGCGGATCCGCCGTCCATCTGCGCCGCTCAGAAACGCATGAGGCCAGCGCACCCTGGCCCTCTCGGATCCGTCCGGCGGTCAACGGCGGTCAGCGGGGCGCGGGCCCTGCGACCGGCACAGGCTTGTGGCGTCGACCACGCATCAGGAGCACAGCCCGTTTTCGAGCCTTTGGAGGGACGTGACGGGGCGGTGTTGGGTCGACGAGGTCGCGGCATTCGCCGGCGCGGATCAGGCGGCGCCGCTGACGCCGGGGGCGACGAAGCGCCGGTGGAGCGGGAAGAACTCCGCCTGCGGGTCGCTCTTCACACCCAGTTCGCCCTTGAGTACGGGTTCGACCCTGGTGCTGATGAACCGCGTGAAGTGCTCCTCCGACTCCCAGATGTCCAGCACGTTGAAGCCCTCGGCGGTGAACCACGCCACATGCAACACGCACCCGTCCGGGGATTCCTCCTCCCAACGCACCTTCTTGCGCACCGCGGCGTACAACTCGGGCGTGATCTCGGGCCAGACGAAAGTCATCACGACTGCCATGAAGGTGCCTCTCAACTGCCTCAACGCGCCGAGGCATGGTCTGCCTGATCTGCGCGGTCCGCGCATGACGACGCTAGGCAGCTCGGGCCCGTCAGGCACTTCGGGACGGTCCGTCCGTGCGAACTGGGTACCGGTCGCAGAGCAGGGGGCATGTCCGCCCTCGGTGGAGGCACCTCAAGAGGCTCGAAAGAATGCCTCTGACCAGCGCAAATGGTGATGTCTCACTGGAACACTAGTCCGGGCGACCGCCGCGGCGCAGTGCGCGGGTGCACCAGCCGATGATCGCGGCGTTGACCGCTGCCCCGAGAGCGACGGCGATGACGGCCATGACGATGTTGTCCGGCAACACGAGGAGTACGAGGCTGGCTGGAGCGGTGGCAAGGAGCGGGATGACGCCGGCCATGGACTCGTCCGAGCTGTCGCTGATGGTCACCACCAGTGCCCACACGAGCAGGACGGCACAGACGCCGAGGTAGGCGAGGCCGACGACGCCGACGTGGTCGCGCAGTCGGCGCGGGACGGATCGGCCGGAATCGGTATCGGAGTCGGTACCGGTCATGGGGCTGGACTCCTTGGTTGCGTCGCGGTGGTCGGTCTCGGTGTCAGAGGTGGGCACCGGGCGGGTTCGGGCGGGCGAGGCCGAGGTCGTACGCGAGGATCGTCGCCTGTACGCGGTCGCGCAGGCCGAGCTTGCGGAGCAGCGCGTTCACGTGGGACTTCACGGTGCCTACGGTGATGCCGAGTTGCTCGGCGATCTCCGTGTTGGTGAGTCCGGCCGCGACCAGGGTGAGGACGCCCCGCTGGCTGCCGGTCAGGCTGTCCAGTTCGGGGGCGCTCCCGGCCGGGACCGCGGCGGGTGGTCCGGACGCGTAGTGGCCGATGAGGCGGCGGGTCGCGGACGGGGCGAGTACGCTCTCGCCGGCCGCCACCTCCCGGATTCCCCGCAGTAGTTGGGCGGGGTGTACGTCCTTGAGGAGGAAGCCCGAGGCGCCGGCGCGCAGCGCGTCGAAGACATAAGCGTCGAGGTCGAAGGTGGTGAGGACGAGGACACGGGGCGCGTTCTCCCGTCCGGTGATGATGCGGGTGGCGGCGATTCCGTCCAGTTCGGGCATGCGTACGTCCATGATGACCACGTCGGGAGCCAGCTCTTCGGCGAGCCGCACCGCGGCGGCGCCGTCGGCGGCCTCGCCGACGACCGTCATGTCCTCCTCGGCGTCGATCACGGCGGCGAACCCCGCCCGTACGATGCCCTGGTCGTCGACGACCAGTACGTTGAGGCTCATCGATGTCTCTCCTCGTTGTCCGGGTTATCCGGGTTGTCCGGCGCGACGGCGAGCGGCAGCCGGAGGCGGACCGTTCCCCGCGGGCCAGTGGTCAGGGTGCCGCCGAGCGCCGCGACCCGCGTGGTCAGCCGCTCCCGTAAGGCGGAGTCGGCGGCGCGGGGCACCCCGGTGGCCGTGAGCGTCAACGTATCGTTGTCCACGTCGAGTTCGAGCATCGCAGGCTCCTCGCCGCCGGCCGCGAGCACCGTCTCGGCGGCGCGGTAGGCGACCAGGTCGACGGCGGTGGGCAGCCGTTCCGGTACGCGGTCGGTCAGCCGTATCTCGATGTCGCGGCCGGTGGCCCGGAGTTGGTGGGCGAGCAGGTCGAGCGCCTGGAGGGTGGGCTGCGGCCGCAGTTCGGGCTCTGTCTCGCCCTCCCGGACGGTGTCGAGCAGGGCGCGCATCGCGGCCAGGGCCTCGCGGGCGCGGGTCGCTGTCGCGTCGAGTCGGCCTGCCGCCGCCTCGGTGACCATGTCGGCGGTGCGGGCCAGTACCGTGGTTTCGAGGCCGGCGGCGATGCGGCGGCGCTCGGTCCAGGCGTCGCGGACGGCCTCCTCGGTCCAGGCGGCGAGGCGTTCGTCGTGGGCGCGGCGGTCAGCCTGTCGGCGCAGGGTGCGGCGGCGTCCGGTCAGGTGAGCCGCGGTGCCTGTGAGGGTCGCGCCGACCGTGGTTCCCGCGATGACCGTCCAGAGGGGCGCGGCCGTGCCTCGGTCCAGAACCGCGGTGGTGGTGGCCGCGGCGTGCACCAGCACCGTGAGGAGAACGGTCATGACGTGGCCGCGGGCCGGTGGGGGCTGGTCGCTCCCCCGCTCGTCCAGGGCCCCCGTCGCGGCTGAGCCGCGTTTCGATACAACTCCGCGTCCCTTTCGGGGCGTTGCGGTTCGGGTCGGTTCCCTCGCGAGGGCCGCGCACGTGGCCAACAGGCTCAGCGCGGGTGGGAGGAGGACCGGGCCGCTGTAGTTCCCCGCCGCCATCGCCACCGGCCACAACAGCGCAAGCCCCAGCAGCATCCCGTACGCCGTCCGCGGAGCCCTCCGCAGCCACAGCAGGGCCACCGCCTGACCCGCCGCCAGCAGGGCGAAGAAGACACCCGCGGATACCCGCGTCGCGCTCGACGTCTCCTCGGCCCGGATGACCAGCACGGGCAGCAGCGGCTGCAGGACCAGGCCCGCCGCCGCCACCACCTGCGCCACGCGGTACGTCCTCGGCGCCGACGGCTCCACCGTCGTGGCCGTCCGGCCCGGCAGTACCGCCCGTACCTCCCAACCGCCCTCCGTCGTCGGGCCGCTGCGCACCGTGCCGCCCGCCTCCCGGGCCCGGGAGCGCAGGAAGCCCTGCCCGCGGCCGCCGCCGAGTCCCGCACCGTGCGCCACCGCGCCGGCCGACGGGGGCGTGCTCGTGACCACGACGTCGGTGCGGGTGTCGCCGTACCGGCACAGCACCCTCGTATGCGCGCCGGGGGCATACCGTGCCACGTTGGTCAGCGCCTCGCGCACGATGCCGTACGCCGCCTCCGCGACGACGCCGTCCGGCAGGGGGTCGATCTCGCAGTCCACCTGCTGGTCCAGGCGCCGGAACCCGGCGACCAGGTCCAGCAGCCGTTCCTCCGGTGCCGGCACATCCCCGCGGGAGGGCGTCGGCGCTCGTACCGCGCCGAGCGCGCGAGTGACCTCGCGGCCGGTCTCGACCGCGAACTCCAGTGCCTCCTCGGCCAGTTCGGGACGCCGGTCGCGCAACCCGAGGGCCGCTCCCGCCGTGACCACCACGGCCGTCAGATGGTGGGCGCTGACGTCGTGCAACTCCCGTTCCATACGGCGCCGTTCGACCGCCGGTAGCCGGTGGCGCTCGGACTCGGCCCGCTTCAGCAGCTGTTCGGCAGCTCGCCGTGCGCGACGGGTCCGCCGTACGAGCAGGCCGGTGCCGCACGCGGTGGCGTACAGCAGAGCCGTCAGTACGAGGTCGAGCCCGTCGCGGTCGCTGAGCCCGTGCAGGGTGATGCCCTGCAGGAACTGCCAGGCGGCAAGCGCCACCACGCACAGCACGGCGGTGAAGGCGTCGCGTTCGGTCGCCACGGTGAACAGAGCCAGCGCGACACCCGCGGTCCCGAGCACCGCCATCGCCCCGGCGGGCAGCGGCCCGGCACCCAGCGCGCAGGCGGCGGCGACCACGACGAGGGTGGCCACCGGGCGGGTACGGCGCAGGGCGAGCGCGGCCGTCACCACTGCGGCGACCAGGGCCGCCACGAGAAGGGCGGACGCGACCGGGACGGCCCCGCGCACCAGCGGCGCCCCGGGCCACACCACGGCCTGGGCGCAGATCAGCAGGACCGGGAGCAGCCGGTCGTCGGTTCGATTCATGGCGGATCAAGGCTATGGCCGCAGGTGAGCGGCCCGGATCCGGCTGGAGGCGGATCGCGGTCTCTTACCTGGGTTGCAGAGTCTCTACCTGTGGTTCGACGCGCCAATCGTCCCGCAGCGCGAGGACGGCGCCATGCCCCCGGCCCTAGTCTCGATCACATCGAGAACGTGGTCGGCCACCGCTTCTACGACCACTTCCAAGACCGGCTCCACCAGCGGCTCTGCCAGCGGTTCTTCCACGCTCTTCCGCGTATCCAACGCGACTCTTCAACGAATTCAGGGGGATCTCCCATGTCCAAGCGCATTCTCTTCTCGTCGCTCATCGGCGCCGTCGCCCTCGGCGGAGTGACCGCCTGCGGCCCCGCCCTGGCCTCGACCCCCACCGAGCCGACCCTGGATCGCGGCTCGGTTCGCTACACGGCTCCGTCCGACGGCAGCGCGGGCTCGTTCACCTACACCGTGGACGTGAGCGACGACTCGGGCATCCGGGGCCTCAAGGTCGTTGCCTGGCCCGCGAGTTCGAAGCTCGACCCGACCGAGGCGGAGCTTCGCTCTGCGGATGAGAGCGCCAAGTGCCGGAGCACCTCGGACGAGACCAGCCGCTGCACCTACACGCTGAAGGTCACCAAGCAGGAGGCGGCCGAACTGGCCAAGGGCACCTGGTACGTCTCGGCACTGGCGACGGCCGAGGACGGGGACACGACGTTCGTGCCCCGCGCCGCCACGTTCGACGTCACACGCTGACACGCCGGTCGAACCGTCGTTCAGTGAGGCGGTCTGCCGTTCTTCCGCGGAACACGGCTCCGCCGCCAACCTGGAGAAGGTCGGCGAGGTGAAACTGCCGCGTAAAGCACCGGCACGGCGAGCAGAGAGGCGGGGAAGGTCGGCTCTGGAAGCGTCGGCGTGTCCCTCACCGCAGGCGACATGAGCACCACCGATGCTTCCCTGCCGTCCGCCCACAGAGCGGGCTGATGGCCGCAGGTCACCCGCGTGAGCCACCTGGCTGACAGTCGTGGCAGCCGCGACGACCACAGCCTTGCTGCTGGCGTGTGCCTGCTGTCCGGCTTCACCGCGCCCACGGTCGTACTGGTCGCCCTGCTGGGCCTCTTCGGGCTCGGCGCCAACCCGGTGCTGATCTCACTGGCCGTCCGGTTCTCGGGCCAGGCGCCCACGCTGGGATCCGACCTGACCGACTCGGCGTTCGACCTCGGCGCCGCGGCCGGTTCCTGGGGCGCCGGACTCGCCCTCGACTCCACCCTCGGTGCCACCGGCCCCGCCGTGGTCGGCACCGCCATCGCCGCACTGCCCCTGATCCCCACGATCACCATCGCCCGCGCCCAGCGCCGTCGCTCCGCAACTGCCGCCATCGGCGGCAACACGAAATACCAGCGGTAAGTACCACCTGATCGGAGAACATCTCATGCGTGCAACCCTCATGTGCGGAGCGCGCGATGTCCGGGTCGAGGACGTCCCGGATTCCGTCATCAAACAGCCCACCGACGCGCTGGTCCGCGTCACCGCGTCCTGCGTCTGGGGCAGCGACCTGTGGCCATACGGCTCGAAGAAGCGGGAGGACGGTCCCGCACGGTTGGGACACCGTGCGCTCGCCCTGCCCGTCGGCTACGTCATCGCGACGGGCTCCCGCCGCACTCACGACGAACGCCTGCGGTTCCTGGATGAGGCCGGGGTGTCCGGCGAGCGGTTGGCCCGGCTGCCCTCTCCGATCGGCCTCGACCTCGGCGCGCCCGCACACCCGAGGAGACCGGCCTGTCGATCACCGCGGAGATCGCCGCCCACACCAACCAGGGCACGGGCCGGCCCTTGACCCGGATCAGCGCCCGATCCACCGATCACACTGACCAAGGCAGCCTGCCCCTGTCAGAGCTGAACACAAGAACTTGACAGGGAAGACGACCGCGTGCCGGGTGGTGCCCGCCATGACCTCCACGAGAAGTCGCCCCCCGGCGGGCGTGTAGGCCGCGCCGACCTTCGCGGACGCGCGCCGGACTGGGGCCCTGATCGCGGACCTCATGGCTCATGACAAGCTGAGCTTCCCACTGCCCGAACCAGGAGGTCACCATGACTGCAGAGCCCTCACCGCAAGAAGGTTCGGAGACGGCCGACATCGAGGAGCCCGTGCCGGCACCCGACGACGAAGGCCAGGATGACTTGAAGCGCAAGTTCCGGGAGGCCCTGGCGCGCAAGCGGGGCATGCAGGCGGACGCGGCCGCCCTCGCTGGGAACACGGACGCGTCGAAGATCCGCGGGGCGCACGGCCCGGCTGCGAGTCAGCGGTCGTTTCGGCGCAAGAGCGGCGGCTGAGTCCAAGCGGCCGCCGGAGGGAACTCGGCAAGGCACGGTCCGGCGGCCGTGCTTGCCCAACTTGGCACGCGCAGCCATGAACCAAAGCTGCGACCTGTTCGCAAGCGTTGGCCAGAACGCTCTGCGTCACCCGCAGCAGGGAGTACAAGTGGGACACGGCAGCGGTCCCAAGGTGACTCTGCGAACCGGTCGCTGACATGGCGGTGGTGCGGCGGCCTGGCCGTCAACAGGCGTTCTTGCCGAGTTGCGCGGCGCGGATCGCGGTGACGTATCCGATGGGGCCGACACCGAGGGCGACGACGCCGTCGGGCGCGCTCATGAGGTGCCCCCTTTCCAGGGTGTTCGATGGTTGGCTCGTGGAGCGAGTGGTCATGCGGCGCGGTGGTGGGGCGCCAGGGTGGCGTGGATCTGGTCGCGGATGTCGGCGAGGACGGCTTCGTCGCTGCGGTGCAGGTACAGGGTGGCGGTGGTGCTGATGTGGATGATCGCGGTGATCACCCGCGCCAGCGTTGCCGCGTCGGCGGCACCGATGTACTCGTCGCGGGTGAGCAGGCCGGTGATGCCGTCCTCGAGGCGGCCGGCGAGGGCCAGACCCGCTTGCCGGTAGGGCTCGGCCGGGTCGCCGAAGATGAGTTCGTGCAGGTATGTGCGGCCGTTCTCGACGTGCTCCCTCACGCACTCCACCACGGGACGGATGAGAGTGACGACCGGCTCCAGCACACCCTGCCCGACGGCGGCGTTCGAGGCGGCGAGGCCGACGTCGATGGCGGCGGCGAACTTCTCGTTCTGCACCATGATCAGCAACTCGGCCTTCGTGGACGCGTACAGGTAGAGGGTGCCGATCGCGACGTCGGCCCGGCGGGCGATCTGCTGCGTCGTGACCCTGCTGACGCCGTGTTCGAGGAACAGCTCGCGGGCTGCGGTCATGATGCGCTCGCGCTTGGCCTGTTTGGCCAGCTCGCGGCGCCCGATCGGCATGTGACCGCGTCCCATGGGATCTCCCTTGACAATAATTCTGAGGATACTCATAATTGAGTGTACTCGGATTGGCTGAGTGAGGCGAGACCCCGGAAGTCGCGCTGAATTGGCTGACCTGGTCTCAGACCTGGATAAATAGGACGAAGGTAAGGAGAGGCGCCCCATGAGAGCGTTCGTCGTCACCAAGTACAAGGAGCCGCTGCAGGAGGCGGACGTCCCCGAGCCCACCGTGGGGGAGCACGACGTACTCGTCCGGGTGGAGGCCGCCGGACTGAACCCGCTGGATGAGAAGATCCGCGCCGGTGAGTTCAAGCAGATCCTGCCCTACAAGCTGCCGCTGATCCTGGGCAACGACGTCGCGGGCACCGTCATCGGCGTCGGGACGGAAGTTCGCGGCTTCAAACCCGGAGACGAGGTCTACGCCCGGCCCGACCAGGACCGCATCGGCACGTTCGCCGAGCGCATCGCCGTCGCGGAGAGCGACCTGGCGCTCAAGCCCGCCTCGATCAGCATGGAAGAGGCGGGCTCGCTGCCCCTGGTGGCGCTCACGGCGTGGCAGGCGCTGGTGGAGCGCGGGAGGGTGCGGCCCGGGCAGAAGGTTCTCATCCACGCCGGCGCCGGCGGGGTCGGTTCGATCGCGATTCAGCTCGCCGCGCACCTCGGTGCGAGCGTCGCCACGACCGCCAGCGGTTCCAACGCGGACTTCGTGCGCGCGCTCGGCGCGGACACGGTGATCGATTACCGCACCCAGGACTTCGAGCAGCTCCTGACCGGCTACGACCTGGTGTTGGACAGCCTCGGTGGGGAGACTCTCGAGAAGTCCCTGCGGGTGCTCAAGCCCGGCGGCAAAGCCCTTGGGATCTCCGGTCCCCCGGACCCCGCGTTCGCCCGCGAGGCCGGCCTGAACCCGCTGCTGCGCCTGGCGGTCGCAGGCCTGAGCGGCAAGATCCGCAGGCAGGCCAAGAAGCTCGGCGTGACGTATGAGTTCCTGCTCATGCGCGCCAGCGGCGACCAGCTCCGCCAGATCACCACCCTCATCGACCAGGGCGTGGTGCGCCCGGTCGTGGGAAAGGTGTTCGGCTTCGACCAGACCCCGCAGGCGCTGCAGTCCCTGGCCCAGGGTGGCATCCGCGGCAAGGCCGTCATCGGCAACAGCTGACCCGCCCGCAACCGCGACATCGTCGCCCGGCTCGCCTCCTTCGACCGCACCTCACTCGCCTCGGCCAAAGCCCAGATCAACCGGGCCTCCCTGCCCCCGGACGCGGACCCGGTCGCCGCCTACGGCGAGTTCGCCCACTCCCTCACCCTCCCCGGATTCCTCGCCCGCGCCGCCGGCACGCAGGCCATCGTCGAGCAGGCCGGCATCGACTTCGAGTACCGCCTCGGGCACTACATCGGCATCGCCAACCAGCAACGCCGACACCCATCAGAAAGCGAGTACGGACGCAGCAGATGCTGCGGCCGTTACTCGTCTGTCGCGGGGCCCACCTGGTTCGTCGTCGTATCCGTGCCCGATGAGGGAGAAGAACAATGGCGCGAAGCCCTGTCACCACCGAAGACGGCCGACGGATCGGCGCCTCTGTGGACGCGGTGGTGTTCGACGTCTTCGGCGCCGTGGTCGAGCGGCGCCCCAGCATCGAGGGCCAATTCGAGCGCGTCGCAGCGCCCGTCGGGGAAGTGCTCCGCCGGTCGCTGGACGAACCGGACCGGATGATGCCCGACGAAGTGCTCGCCGAGCACGGCTTGACCGAATGCACCGACACCGACCAGACCGAACTGGCGGCGCCTGGCACCGCCTGAGCCCGTGGCGCAACAGCCGCGATGGTCTGTCATCACGATGGTGCCGCGCTGCTGATCTGTCTGCTGCTGGATCGACTGCCGATGTCATCCACGGCTCGACGGCCGCGACGGTGCACGCCTCCTCGACGCCGGCCAATCGTTCGAACGCCATGGATCACGGGGGCCCGGCGTGAAGAGATCACGTAGGGACCGAAGAGCAGGCTCAGGCGTTCGTGCTGGGCAGGTCCGGGTAAAGCGCCTCAACCGGGCCGCTCAGAGCCGCCTTGACCTGCGCGGTCAACTCGTCGGCCAGGACCTCGTATTCGTCGGCCTCGACGGCGTCGTAGACCATCGTCACCAGCTGCGTCGGCGGCATCTTGGGTCCGTCCGCGTGCGCGGCCATACCGGTGTCGACGTAGCCCATGTGCACACCCGTCACGTGGACGCCCATGGGTGCGAACTCGATGCGCAGCGAGTTGGTGGCCGACCACAGCGCGGCCTTGGACGCGCTGTAGGCGCCGCCGAAGGCATACCAGCTGGCAACGGAGTGCACGTCGATGAGGATCGACCCCTTCCCGGCGGCGAGGATCGGTGCGAAGGCGCGGGCGAGGAAGACTGGTCCGAAGAAGTTCGTCTCCATGTTTGCCCGGATGTCCGCCTCGGTGACGTCCAGCAGGCTCGCGCTCGGCGGGATGGCGCCCGCGTTGTTGACGAGCACGGTGACATCCGCCGCGGCGGCGACGGCCGCGTCGATCGACGCGCGGTCGGTGACGTCAAGGGTCAGGGGGACGATGCGTTCATCGTCCCAGGCGCGGGGGGAACGGGCGGTGGCGTAGACCTTGACGGCGCCGCGAGCCAGGGCGTCGTGGACGAAGTGGGTACCGATACCGCCATTGGCTCCGGTGACGAGGACGACTGCTCCATCGAGAGAGGGCATTGGTGTTCCTTCTTTCCAGCGGGATGTGAAGTGCGCGGCTGTGCACGGATGGAGCAGTGGCTCCTCGCCCTGCCGTGGGAGAATGAGCGGAGCTACATTCGAGCCCACACGGTAGTGACTGCAATCATAACTGATTGCAGTCAGAATCTATTCCTGGAGGACACCGCCATGCCTGTTGCCCCCCAGGCGGTCGGACGGCGCGAGCGGAACAAGCAGGACAAGCTCGACCGCATTGTCGCTGCCGCCAGTGAGCTGTTCGCCGAACACGGCGTCGATGAGGTCACGACCCAGCAGATCGCCGACAAGGCCGACATCGGCACCGGGACCCTGTTCCTTTATGCCAAGACCAAGGGCGAACTCCTCCTGCTTGTGCAGAACGCCAAGTACGCCGAAGCGCTCGAGCGGGGCCGGGCGGACGCCGAGACCGTCCCAGGCGTGCTGGACGCGGTGCTGGCGATCGTCCGGCCGATGGTGGAGTGCAACCGCACCCAGATCGACAACGGACGCACCTACCTGCGAGAGATGGCCTTCGGCGACCCCGAGGAGCCCCGGCACAGCGCAGCACTCGCCATCGTCGCGCAGGCCGAGGAGGCCATCGCCGCCGCGCTGCGCCGAGACGAGCGGGTCACAGAGGGCGACGCCGCGACGCTGGCACACATCGTGTCCGCCGTGATGTTCCTCAGCATGGCGACGAGCGTGAACATCGCCTTGAGCGTCGAGGAGATCGTGCAGGACATCCGGGGGCAGATCGACGTCCTGCTGCCTCGCTGAAGCGCGGCCCAGCCTCAGGCCCAGGCGATACGGAGCGTACGGCGGCGTGTGTCACGGCCTCGCGGCGGACGGCCACGGTGATGGGGAGCCGGATGTCGATCTCGTCGGCGAGGAGTCGGCGCAGTTGCGTTCGCGCTTTCCGGTCGTCCCTGACGTGCAGAGGATGTAGAGCGGATCGGTGGCGGCGACGGGAACGCAGTCGGCCGGCGGCGCGGCGGCGACCAGATCGCCCCAGTCGAGATCGTCGGGCTCCAATTCGGCGTGTTCCTGCGGGCGTTGCAGGATTACGCTCTTCTGCGGTTTGTGGACGGCGAGTTCGATGGCCTGGTCGAGCAGGGGCTTGTACGCGATGACGCGCTTGCCCTCGATGCCGCAGGAGGCGGAGACGACCACCTTGGCGGCGGCGGCGTCGATGCGGAGGGCGAGTTCGCGTGGGGCGAAGCCGCCGAAGACGACCGAGCGGACCGCGCCGATACGTGCGCAGGCCGGCATCGCGACGACGGCCTCGGGGATCATCGGCATGTAGATGACGACGCGGTCGCCGTGTTCCACGCCGAGCTGTGCGAGTGCTCCGGCGAAGGCCGCCACCTCGTTCCTGAGCTGTTCGTAGGTGGAGGTGCGGCGGGTGTCGGTCGCGGGTGAGTCGTGGACGAGCGCGGGCTGTTCGCCTCGGCCGGCTTCGATGTGCCGGTCGAGCGCGTTGAAACAGACGTTGAGCCGCCCGTCGGGAAACCAGCGGTAGAAGGGTGCGCCCGTGGAGTTCAGGGCGTGTTGCGGAGGCGGCCGCGATGAAGGATCTCCTTGGCGTTCATTCCGACAGCAGTTCGTCGGCCCGGTCGGCGACCTCGTGCCGTAGAGCGGTCCATACGGCGCGTACGGCGGGGTGCGTCACGGCCTCGCGGCGGACGGCCAGGGTGATGGGGAGCAGGATGTTGATCTCGTCGGCGAGGAGTCGGCGCAGTTGCGTTCGCTGGGTCAGGAAGGCTGGTAGGACGCCGATGCCCGCCCCCTGCTGGGTGGCTTCGAGTTGGGCGAAGACGTTGGTCGAGGAGAAGGCGGGGGTCATGCCGGGAAGGTGGCGCTCGATGTCGAGGTCGCCGACCTGCAGCATCGACTCGACGTAGAAGATGAGTGGGTGCTCCCGCAGCTCGGCCACCGTCTCCGGTCGGCCGTACTGGGTGAGGTATTCGTCGCAGGCGTAGAGCCCCAGTGTGTAGTCGGTGAGGTGCTCGGTCACCAGGCGACTGCTGGAGGGAACGCCGATGACGAGAGCGAGATCGAAACCGGACGGGCGCAGGGCGAGCTGCCGTGTCGCGGTGATGAGTTCGACCTGGAGGCGGGGGTGTCGACGGCGTACGCGAACGAGGGCGGGTGTGGCGAAGGCGGTGCCGAAACCGTCGGGCGCGCTGACGCGCACCGTACCGTGCAGGGACGGCGAGTCCTGACCCGCCACGGTGTCGACGACGCGGTCGATGGCCTCCTCGATCGCGCGTGCGTTCTCCGAGACGGCTCTTCCGATGTCCGTCAGCGTCCACCCTTCCGTGCCGCGCTCGATGAGGCGCAGGCCGATGCTCTTCTCCAATGCGGCGATGCGGCGTGACACGGTGGTGTGATCCACGCCGAGTGCGTCGGCGGCCGTCACCAGGCGTCCGGTACGGGACACCGCGAGCAGGTAGCGCAGATCGTCCGCGCGAAGTCTGCGCGGATCGACGGGGCGATGGGAGCCGGCCGGCCGCGGGGCGGGGTTCTCGTCCGAGGAGTGGGAGTCGGGGTGGGCGTGGGGATGCACGGTCCGACCGTATCTGCATTTCTGCACAGTGGGTGTGCGCTATTGGTGGTTGATTGCACACCGCGCGGGACCGCACAGTCGGGGCAGTGGGCGTGACATGCCCCGCCGTTCCTGCCGAAAGGGCCGCCATGGTTGCCAGCCTTTCCCTTCCGCGGATCATGCGTGTCGGCGGCGGCGCCGTCGGCGAGCTGGGTGACGTCGTCGCGGGGCTGGGCCTGCGCCGCCCCCTGTTGGTGACGGACGCGTTCCTTGCCGGGACCGGTGCGGCGGAACGCGTGATGACGACGCTGAGGAACGCCGGACTGCAGCCGCACCTGTTCGCCCGTACCGTCCCGGATCCGACGACCGACTCGCTCGTCGCGGGCCTGGCCGTGCTGCGGGAACACGGTGCGGACTCGGTGATCGGGTTCGGCGGCGGCAGCCCGTTGGACACCGCCAAGGCCCTCGGCCTGCTGGGCGTACAAGGCGGCCGGATGCGGGACTACAAGGCCCCGCACACCAACCTCGGCCCGGCGCTGCCGGTGATCGCGGTTCCGACGACCGCGGGCAGCGGCTCGGAGGCCACCCAGTTCACCATCATCACCGACAGTGCCACGGACGAGAAAATGCTCTGCCCGGGGCCGGCGTTCCTGCCGGTCGCCGCCATCGTCGACTTCGAACTGACCCTGTCGATGCCGGCCCGGCTGACCGCCGACACCGGCATCGACGCACTCACCCATGCCGTCGAGGCATACGTGAGCCGCAAGGCCAATCCGTTCGCCGACGGCCTCGCCCTGAACGCGATCCGGACCATCGGCCGGTACCTCCGCCGCGTCTACGCCGACGGGGAAGACACCGAGGCGCGCGAAGCGATGATGCTCGCCGCGACACAGGCCGGCATCGCCTTCTCCAACTCCAGCGTGGCGCTCGTGCACGGCATGAGCCGTCCGATCGGCGCTCACTTCCACGTCGCCCACGGTCTGTCGAACGCGATGCTCTTCCCCGCGGTGACGGCGTTCTCCGTGCCCGCCGCCGAGAGCCGGTACGCCGACTGCGCCCGCGCCCTCGGAGCCGCCACCGACGGCGACAGTGACGCCTTGGCCGCCGATAAGTTCGTGGAGGCGCTCCGAGCCCTGTGCCAGGATCTTGAGGTGCCCACCCCTCAAGCCCACGGCATCGACAAGGACGACTGGTTCCGCCTGTCGCCCCTCATGGCCGAGCAGGCGCTCGCGTCCGGATCCCCGGCCAACAACCCCGTCGTACCCACCGTGGACGAGATCCAGGATCTCTACGCGCAGATCTACGCCTGACCGGCGAGTGGGGAACGTGATGTCCACGACAGCAAGTCCGCATGGACGGCGAGGTGACGACCAATGACTGACACCGCAGCAGTCGAGATTCTCGCCGACGTCCATCGGGGCGTCGGCCGCATCCTGCTGAACCGGCCCAAGGCGCTCAACGCCCTGACGACAGACATGGTCACCGCCATCGACGTGTGCTCGCCGCGTGGGAGGACACACCGCTGTCCGCTGTGCTGATCGCCAGTACCAGCACGAAGGCGTTTCTGTGCCGGTGGAGACATCCGTACGATCCGCGAGTACAGCCTCGCCGGGGAGGATGCCGAGGCCAGCGAGCGGTTCTTCGCCTCCGAGTACCGGCTCAACGCCCGGATCGCCGAGTATCCGTCCCGATCGTGTCGCTCATCGATGGTGTGTGCATGGGCGGCGGTCTCGGTCTGTCCGTCCACTGCGGCTTCCGCGTCGTCACCGAGCGCGCGGTGCCGGCGATGTCACTGCCGCCAGGCTTCCTGCTCCAGTGTGCCGCGCTCTTCGCGAAGAGTGCGACCAACTTCCTCGCGGACCGATCGCTCCAGCCCACAGCCGAACCGGACGATTTCCCCGACCACACGAGCGTGAGTTGGACCGGACAACTGTCCGTGCTCACCTCAAGCCACCTTTCTCCTCCCCTCCCCGTTGGCAGGATCCCGCGATTGTGGGAGCAACCGCAGGCCGCACCACGGGTGTGGAGGTGCTGCGCGACCTACTCGAGCGACGCCTGCCCGCACCGCCCATCGTGGCCGCCCTTGACTTCGCCCTCGACGAAGTGGAGGAGAGCCGCGTGGTCTTCGCGCTGGTGCCGGGCGAGGAGCACTGCAACTTCCTCGGCAGTGTGCACGGAGGGGTCTACGCCACGCTGCTCGACTCGGCGGCCGGCGGGGCGGTCCAGTCGACCTTGCCGCAGGGCACGGCATGCACCTCGCTCGATCTGTCCGTGAAGTTCCTCCGGTCGAACACGGTGGACACGGGCAAGGTCCGCGCCATCGGTACGGTTGTCAGCAGGGGACGCCAAACTGCTCTCGCGCAGGCCCAGTCGGTCGACGCGAAGGATCGTCTCCTCGCCCACGCCACCAGCAGCTGCATGCTCTTTCCACTCCCCACGCCCTGAACCACGACGGGTGTGTTCACGGCTTGCACCAAGCAGTGCTCCCGACCACGACCATGACCTCGGCCGACCTGGCGCCGGTGGCAGCAAGGCGGCTCAGCCGGTCGGCGGCGACGTTCTGGTCGCCCGGCGGCGACATCCCGGCGCGCAGATGTCAAAGTGAGGCGCCGGCGCACTGGACGAGTTGCTGCCCGGTGATCGCTCCGCCGTCCGGGCCGAGGAGGAACGCGGTCAGGCCGGCGACCTCGTCGGGAGAGACGAACCGACCGAGGGGCGGGTGCGCCGGGGGCGTGCGGGCGCGGCCGGGGTCGGACAGCATCGGCGTGTCGGTCGGGCCGGGGGCGATCACGTTGACGGTGATGCCGCGGACGGCCAGTTCCGCTGCCCAGGAGCGCGCGAGCGCGGGCAGGGCGGCTTTGGTCGCGGCGTACTGGCTCTTGCCGGGTACGCCGGTGGCGGTGCGGCTGCCGACGAGGACCACGCGGGCCCCGTCGGGCAGCCGGTCGGCGAGCGTGTCGACGAGGATCGTGGCGGCGTGGACGTGTACCCGCCACATCAACTCGCCGTCGTCGGCGGACAGTTCGCCCAGCGGTGCCGAGCGCTGGAGTCCGGCGGCGTGCACGACGGCGTCGGGGGCGGGTACGCCGTCGAGGACCCGGACCAGCTCGGTGGGCTCGGACAGATCCGCCGGGAGCCAGGTCAACCCCGGCGCGGGTACCGGACGGCGGCGACTGATCCCGGTGACCTGCCATCCCTCCCGCAGCAGGCGACCACTGATCGCCTCACCGATTCCCGAGCTGACGCCGGTGACCAGGGCGTGCCGTGTCTCAGACATGGCACACCCGCCCGGCCCGCGTGCCGGCGTGCTCGGCGCTCTCCGACAACGTCATGAGGGCGACGTCCTGTGCTCCGGCTCGGTGGACGCCGTCACCTCGGTCAGCACCACCTCGACGCCGCGTCCGCGCAACTCGGCCACGATCGACGGGTCGGCGCCGTCGTCGGTGACGAGGGTCCAGTCGGCCGGGAGCTTCGCCCAGGCGTGGAAGGGGCGGCGGCCGAGCTTCGCCGCGTGCGCGAGGACGTACACATGGTCGGCGCGGCGGGCCATCAGTTCCTTCAGCCGCGTCTGGCGCAGATCGGCCTCGCAGATGCCGTGCTCGGGCGAGATGCCGTCGGTGCCGAGGAAGACCCGGTCGAAGGTCATCCGTTCCAGCGCGGCCTCGGTCAGCGGACCGACGAAGCCCTGACTGAGCGGCCGCAGCGTGCCGCCGAGACACTCGACGTGCACGGTCTCGGCGTCGGAGAGTTCCTGAAGGGCCGTCAGACCCGTGGTCGCGACCGTCAGTTCCTTCGCGGAGCGCAGTTCGTGGGCGAGGGCACCCACGGTCGATCCGGCGTCCAGCAGCACCGTCTCACCGGCGCGCACCTCGGCGGCGGCTCGGCGCGCGATGGCCCGCTTCTCCTCGAACGCCTCGCCCGTACGCTGCCGGAGCGACGCCTCGGGATGGGCGGTCAGCGCCATGGCGCCGCCGTAGGTGCGGGCCAGCCGGCCGTCGGCGGTCAGCCTGGCGAGGTCCCGGCGGATCGTGGAGGCCGTCACGCCGAAGCGCTGCGACAGCTCCTCGACGCTGGTGAGGCCGGTCGTGGTGGCCACGTGCAGGATCCGTTCACGCCGGGCCTTGGATCCGAGGGGAGACATCTGTCGTGGAGTCCTTCTCTGCGCGGACTGCGGACTGCGGACTGCGGACTGCGGTCTCAGCGGACCGCTACGGACGACATCTCGGCTGCCTGGCGCACGGCCTCGACCATGCTACCGGCCTCGGCCACGCCCTTGCCTGCGATGTCGAAGGCCGTTCCATGGTCCACCGAGGTGCGGATGACGGGCAGTCCCACGGTCAGGTTGACGCCCGCCTCGATGCCCAGCACCTTCACCGGGCCGTGCCCCTGGTCGTGGTACATCGCGACGATCAGGTCGTAGTCTCCGCGCCCGGCGAGGAAGAAGGCCGTGTCGGCCGGGAGGGGGCCGCGGGCGTCGATGCCGTCCGCGCGCAGCACTTCGAGCGCGGGGACGATCTTCTCCTCCTCCTCGCCGTAGCCGAACAGTCCGTTCTCACCCGCATGCGGGTTGATGCCGCAGACGCCGATCACCGGCTTCGCGACACCGGCCCGCACCATCGCGTCGTGACCGCGGCGCACCGTGCGCTCGACCAGGCCCGGCTCGATGCGCCGTATGGCGTCGATCAGGCCGATGTGGGTGGTGACGTGAATGACCTTCACCTTGGGCGTGGACAGCATCATCGACACCTCGTCCACGCCGGTGAGGTGGGCCAGCAACTCGGTGTGGCCCGGGTAGAGATGCCCGGCGGAGTGCAGGGCCTCCTTGTTGAGCGGCGCGGTGCAGATGCCGTGCACGGCGCCCTTCATCGCGAGGTCCGCGGCCACCCGTACGTACTGGTAGGCGGCCTCGCCGGCGAGGGCGGACAGTTCGCCCCAGGGCAGGTCTGCGGGGAGCAGGTCCAGGTCCACGACGTTGACGCGGCCCGGTGGGAACTCGGCCTCGCCCGGGGTGGTCACGGAGACGATGTCGCAGTCGACCCCCAGGATCGCGGCGGCCTGCCGCAGCCGCCCGGCATCACCGATGACGACGGGACGGCAGCGGGCGAGGGTGTCCGGGTGCAGCAGCGCCGGGACGATCACCTCGGGGCCGATGCCCGCGCCGTCTCCCATGGTCACCGCGATGAGCGGCAGCGAACGGTGGTTGTCGGCGGTCGGGGTCGCGTTCACCGGGAAGTCTCCTTGCGGTGGGAGGTGGGGAAGGTCCGGCCGGAGCGCTGTGGCGATCCGCAGCAGGGAATCGGTGTCGCCGAAGCTGCCGGGCCGGGTGACGACATGGCGTCCGTCGGGTGTGAGTGCGTGGACGGCGCCGTGGTGGATCTGGCCGAGCGGCGCGAGGTGCGCGACGCCGAGCGCGTCGAGGACGCGGCGGGCGGTCTCACCACCCGTCAGGACGAGGTCGGCATCGCCCGCGCGGTCGGCGGCGAGGCGAGCGAGTGCGGACACCAGACGGCGTGCCGAGCCGGGCCGGATGCCCGGGCCGCTGTCGATGCTGAGGACGGTGACAGCGTCTGAAATTTCATCACATGAATGCGGTGCGCCCGGGGGCGACAGAACGTCGGAGTTCATGACGCCGGAGTCCAGGACGCCGGGGTCCAGGACGCCGGAGTCCAGGACGTCGGGGTTCACGGATACATGGCGGGCGCCGCGCTCCGTGAGTTGCGCGATCTGCGCAGGCGCGGAGGGATCGGCGGTGCCGACGACGACCAGGAGGGGCCGTCGCCGGCGTTCCCCGGCCGTCGCCGGAGCCGCTTGTTCCGTCGTGGTTGCTGCCGACGTCCCGTCGGTACGCCTCAGCAGGCGGCCGACCGCCGCGGCGAGGCCGCTCGTGCCTGCCAGGCGGACGCCGGGCCCGCAGGCGAGCGCCGCCTCGGCGATCAGGTCCAGGTCCGAGTCCGTCTCGGCGTCGCACACCGGAAGGTGTCCGGCGCTGACCGCCGCGCGCAGCATGGCGGCCAGCGCGTCGCCCCGTACCTCCTCCAGCGGGACGAGCGTCGTACGGGCGTCCCCGAGTGCGGCGGAGACCGACGGCGGGGGCGCGGTGCTCTCCGCCCGCCAGGCGTCCGTGGTGTGCAGGGGGACGCCGTCGAGATGGACGACACCGCCACGGACCGTGCGGCCGAGGGCGGGCAGGGCGGTGGCGACGACGACGCCCGCGGTGCCTTCGGCGCAGGCGGCCGTCTCGGCGGCGAGGTTGCCCCGCAGCAGCGAGTCGGCCTTCTTCAGCACCAGAACGTCCGAGGGCACGGCTCGCAGTGCCTCGCGTACGCGGCGGGCCGCGTCGGCCGCGGGCAGGCAACGGCAGTCGAGGTCGACCACGACGGCCTCGCCGTACGCGTGGGGGTCCAAGGACGCCGGACCGAGCACGATCCGGCCCGGCACGCCGAGCGCGACCGCGGTCTCCGCCGCCCCGGACAGGTCGTCGGCGAGGGCGAGGACACGTCGCGGTGCCGTCTCCTCGCGGAGGGGGGAAGTGGAGGGGAAGGGCACGTCATCCTCCTGGACCTGTCGTCGAAGGGGGCACGCGGGGCGGCCTCGGCGCTCGATGATGACACAGTCTGCGCGATGTGCGCGAGACCTCTTGCGTGATTCGCGCAACCATGGAACGGTTTCCGGCGCGACAGAAAACCGACGGCACCCGACGGCGTCCTGCGGGACCGGGCGCCGTCCCGAGCCGGTCGCCGCACAAAAAACCCCGAGAGGTCGACGATGACCCGAACTCCTCCGAGTGAGACGCCCAGCCGTCGCACCCTGCTGCGCTGGGGCGCCGCGGGCGGCGCCGGTCTCGCTCTCTCCCCGCTGGCCGCCTGCGCCGGACCCACCGGCGCCCCCGGCCCCGGCACCCTCACACTCGGGCTGAACCGCTCGCTGGTCAGCCTCGACAACAAGCTCAACCAGTTCGACGCCGCGGTGACCGTGCAGCGGGCCGTGCGTCAGGCCCTCACCGCCATCGGTCCGGACATGCGACTCACCCGGGTCCTCGCCGACCGGTTCGAGATGACCGCGCCGACCACCTGGAGCGTCCGCCTGCGCGACGGGATCCGCTACTCCGACGGCCGGCCCGTGACCGTCGACGACGTGACCACCGCGGTGCGCATGTACGGAGAGGTCGCCGGCTCGTTCATCCTCGGCCTGTTCCCCGAACTCCCCGACGTCGAGGCGACGGGCGACCGCACCTTCCTGCTCCACACCCGCGAACCGGTGCCCATCCTGGACCGGCTGATGGCCAACATCCTCATCACCCCGGCGAAGGACAACCGGCCAGAGGAACTCCGCTCCGGCGTCGGCACCGGCCCCTACCGGGTGGCCGGCGCCAACAGCGGCGCGGGCGAGTACACCCTGGCCCGGGTCCCGGAGTACTGGGGCGGGCGGCCGCCCGTCGAACGGGTCCGCGTCCGCTTCGTACCGGAGGAGTCGAGCCGGGTCGTCGCCCTGCGCAGCGGCGAACTGGACGTCATCGACACCATCACCCCCGACTCCGCCGAACAGCTCACCGGGCTGCCCGGCGTGCGCCTGGAGCGGACCTCCGGGGTGCGGATCTGCCAGCTCTTCTACAACTTCCGCAAGCCGAAGAAGCACCCGCTCGCCGACGCCCGGGTGCGCCAGGCGCTGACGTACGCCATCGACGGCGAGTCCCTCGTCCGAGACGTGCTCACCGACTCGGCCGAGCAGGCCCAGGGAGTGGTCCCGCTCAGTCTCCAGGGCGCCGAACGCACCGGCCGCTTCGCCCACGACCCCGCACGGGCGCGGCAGTTGCTCAGGTCCCTGGGCGTCGCCGACGGGCTGCGGATCAAAATCATCTGGGAGTCGGGCGAGTTCGCCGCGGACGCCTCCGTGATGGAAGCCATCGCGGAGATGCTGAAGGAGGTCGGTGTGCGCGCCACCCTGCAACAGTTCGAGCCCGGCGGCGACATCCTCAAGTGGCGCCAGGGCAAGGGCGGCGACTGGGACGTCATCGGCAACGGCTTCCCCGGCACCACCGGCCAGGCCACCACCATGCTCCAGGCCATGTACGCGGGCACGGCCGAGGACGAACGCACCGGTGACGCGTTCATGGGCTACGTCGTCCCCCGCATCGCCCGACAGCTGTCCGACGCGGCCACCGAGACCGACCCCGCCACCCGCGACCGCAAGCTCGCCGCCGCCCAGCACGCCGTCTGGGACACCTGGCCGGCCATGTGGGCCTTCGTGCCGAAGACCGTGCTCGCTCGCCGCGCCCGCGTCGACGGCGTCCGGTTGCTGCCGGTCAACTCCTACGACCTGACCGCCGTACGGCTGGAGGGCTGAGCCGTGCCGAAGTATCTCGCCCGCCGTCTCGGCCAGAGCCTGTTGACCATCTTCCTGACCGTCTCCACGGTCTTCGTCCTGGTCCGGCTCGCCCCCGGAGACCCCGCCGCCGCATACGCGCCACCGAGCGCCACCACAGCCGACCTGGAGCGCATCCGCGCCCAGTTCGGCCTCGACAAGCCATTGATCACCCAGTACGGGATCTTCCTGCGCGACCTGCTGAGCGGCGATCTCGGCACCAGCTACTCCTTCCACGACTCCGCCCTCAGCGTGGTCCTGGACCGCATGCCGTACACGCTCACGCTCTCCGTCGCGGCGATCGCCGTCACCGTGGCCGTCGCGGTCCCGCTGGGGGTGTGGATGGCCCGCCACGCCGACACCTCGCGCGAACTCGGCGCCAACGTCCTGACCATCACCGGACAGTCCATGCCGGACTTCTGGACCGGCGTGATGCTGCTGACGGTCTTCGCCGTGCTGCTGCCGGTGCTGCCCGCCTCCGGCTTCACCTCATGGAGCGGCCTCGTCCTGCCGACCGTCACCATCGCGATCCTCCAACTCGCCCTCGTCTCACGGCTCGTACGCCGCGAGATGACCACGGCACTCGCCTCGCCGTACATCACCGTGGCCCGCTCGCGCGGTGTCTCCGAACGGGCCCTCACCTGGCGGTACGCCCTCGCCAACTCGTCCGTCCCGCTCGTCACCGCGGTCGGCACCCGCTTCGCGGCACTGCTCAACGGCGTCGTGCTGGTCGAGGTCGTCTTCGGCTGGCCCGGCGTCGGTTCCCTCGTCGTCCGCGCCCTGGAGACCCGCGACTACCCGCTCATCCAGGCGACCGTCCTGGTCACGGCGACCCTCGCCATCCTCGTCCAGCTCCTCGTCGACCTCGCCTACCCGCTCCTCGACCCGCGGGTCCGACTCGGAAAGGCGGCCTGACCATGTCCGCCACGCTCACACCGTCCGCCGACAGCGCCCGCTCCAGTGCTGTCACCGCCCGGCACCTGGCCCGCGCCACCGCCACCAGGCAGCGGCGCGGCGCCCGCTTCAAGCTGTGGGCGGGAGCCCTGTGCACCGCGCTGGTCGCCCTGCCGGTGGCCCTCGCGAGCCTGCTGCCGCTGCCGGACCCGGACGCCCAGAACCTCGCGGGGCGCCGGCTGCCGCCGCTCACCGGCGGGCACCTGTTCGGCACCGACCAGCTCGGGCGCGATCTGCTCTCCCGCATCCTGCACGGCGGCCAGGTGTCGCTGACCGTGGGCATCCTCGCCGTCGTCGTCTCCGGGCTCATCGGGATCGCCGCAGGCTCGGCGGCCGGTTACTTCGGGGGCTGGATCGACACGGTCGTCAGCCGGCTCCTCGAAGCCCAACTGGCGCTGCCCCTGCTGATGATGCTGCTGCTCGTCGTCGCCCTCTTCGGCCCGTCGGTCACCGTCATCACCTGCGTGATCGCGATCGCCCAGTGGCCGGAAGTGGCCCGGCTGACCCGCTCCCTGGTCCTGGTCGAACGCGAGAAACCGTATGTGGCGGCCGCCCGTCTGCTCGGTATGCGCAGCTGGTCGGTCCTGGGACGGCACATCATCCCCAACGTCCTGCGCCCCGCGAGCCTGGTGGTCCTGCTGCTGCTCGCCCAGGCCGTGCTCCTGGAGAGCGCCCTCAGCTTCCTGGGCGCCGGACCCCAGCGGCCGTTCGCCACCTGGGGCCGCATCATCTCCGACGGCCAGGACTACATCACCACCTCCTGGTGGCTGGTCACGCTCCCCGGCCTGGTCATCGCCCTCCTTGTGGTCGGCGTCAACCTCATGGGCGACGGCCTGCGCGACCGCATCCGTACGACAAAGCCCGCGAAGGGAGCCTGAGCCATGACCAGCGACACCTCGTCGGCCTCCGGCGCCCTGCTGGAGGTCGAGGACCTGCAGATCGAACTGGTCACCCATCGTGGCGTGGTCCGCGCCGTCGACGGCGTGAGTTTCACCGTCGGACGCGGCGAGACCGTCACGCTCATCGGGGAGTCCGGCTCCGGCAAGTCCACCACGGCGATGGGCGTGCTGCGGCTGCTGCCCGAAGGGCTCGCCGTGCTGTCCGGCACCGCCCGCATCGGCGGCGAGGACGTCGTCACCGACCCCGGGGCGGCCCGGCGGGCGCGCGGCCGCACCGTGTCCCTCATCCCCCAGGACCCGATGACCGCGCTCAGCCCCGTCCACACCGTCGGGCGGCAGCTCGGCGAGGCCCTGCGGCTGCGGCACCCCGGCCTGTCCCGGGCCGAGGCCCGCGAGCGCGGCACCCACCTGCTGGACCAGGTACGGATCAGCAGGCCCGAAACGCGCTGGAAGGCGTACCCGCACCAGTTCTCCGGCGGCATGCTCCAGCGCGTCCTCATCGCCGTCGCGCTGGCCGCCGAACCCCAGTTGCTGGTCGCCGACGAACCCACCTCCGCCCTGGACGCCACCGTCCAGGCGAGCGTCCTCGACCTGCTGATGGACCTTCAGGAACGCACCGGCGTAGGCATGTTGATGATCACCCACGACCTCGGCGTCGCCCGGCTGGTGTCCGACCGCATCCACGTCATGAAGGAGGGCCGGTTCGTCGAGTCGGGGCCGGCCCAGCAGATCGTCGAGCGGCCCGCACACCCGTACACCGGGAAACTGCTCGCGGCCGTCCCGAGCCTCGGACCCTGGGACGAGGACGGGCTCGACGACCACACCGCCCAGCCCGAGCAGGAAGACAGGGCCGCCCGATGAGCCAGGCAGCAGTGACACCGGACGCGGCCGACGCCGCCGACGCGTCGGCGTTTCTCGCCGTCGAGGATCTCGTCGTCGACTACCCCACGCCGGCCGGCCCCGTGCGCGCCGTCGACCACGTCAGCTTCAGCGTGCCCCGCGGTGGCTCACTCGCCGTCGTCGGCGAGTCGGGCAGCGGCAAGTCGACCATCGCCTGCGCGATCGTACGGCTGCTCAAGCCCGCCTCCGGGCGGATCGTGCTGGACGGCACCGACCTCGCCGCGCTGCCCGAGCGGCGCCTGAGGCCGCTGCGGCGCCGCGTCCAGATGGTCTTCCAGGATCCCTACGGATCCCTCGCCCCGCACCTGACCGCCCTGGAGATCGTGGCCGAACCGCTGCGCGTCGCGGGCGTGAAGGACAAGACCGAACGGCGCCGCCGCGCCACCGGACTGCTCGACCGCGTGGGACTGCCGGCCACGGCACTCGAACGACGGCCCGCCGAGTTCTCCGGCGGACAGCGCCAGCGCATCGGCATCGCCCGCGCCCTGGCCTCGGAACCCGACCTGCTGGTGTGCGACGAGGCCACCTCGGCCCTCGACGTGTCCGTGCAGGCCCAGGTGCTCGATCTGCTGCGCGAACTGCGGGAGGAGACCGGCATCACCTACATCGTCATCGCCCACCACCTCGGCGTGGTGCGCGAGATCAGCACCGACGTCGTCGTCCTGAAGGCGGGACGGGTCGTCGAGCGCGGCCGTACCGCCGACGTCCTCGCCGCCCCCGCCGAGCCCTACACCCGCGCGCTGCGCCGCGCCGCCCTCGACCCCACGGCGATACGGGGACTCAAACCCCGCACCCGGGCGGCCACGACCCCGGCCTCGGCCACCGGCGCACCGGAGCCGCACACGCCCCAGACCCCCCACAACCCTCTCACCGTCTCACCGGAAGGACCCGGCAAGTGACCACCGGCATCGAACTGCCGAACGTGCCCGTGCCCCTGTCCCGGCTCGTCCTCGGCACCATGACGTTCGGCGACACCGTCGACCGGGCCGGCGCCGCGGACATGCTCGCGACGGCGCTGGAGGCCGGCATCACGGGCGTGGACACCGCGAACGGCTACGCCGGCGGCGAGAGCGAACGCATCCTCGCCGAGCTGCTCCCCGCCCACCGCGACCGGATCGTGCTCGCCACCAAGGCCGGCATACCGCACCCCGACCAAGGGGAGCACGCCCCGCTGTCCGCCCCGGGCCTGCGGGCCGCCCTGGAAGGCAGCCTCAAGCGACTCGGCACCGACCGCGTCGACCTGTTCTATCTGCACCAGCCCGACCGGGCCACACCCCTCGCCGAAACCCTCGCCACCGTCGCCGAGTTCGTCGCCGAAGGGAAGGTCCTCGCGCTCGGCGTCTCCAACTTCGCCGCCTGGCAGATCGCCGAACTGGTGCGCGTCGCCGACGAGGTGGGTGCCCCACGACCGGTCGTCGCCCAGCAGCTGCACAATCTGCTCGCTCGCCGGATCGAGGAGGAATACGTCGAGTATGCGGCGTACGCAGCCGTCACCGGCCTGCGCACCATGGTCTACAACCCGCTCGGCGGCGGCCTCCTCACCGGACGGCACCGCTACGAGCAGGCCCCCGAGGGCGGACGGTTCGCCGACTCCCGGCTCGCGGACATGTACCGGCAGCGCTACTGGGATCCGCGCCTGTTCGCCGCGGTCGCCGAACTGGCCCGGATCGCCGAGGGCTTCGGCGTCCCGCTCACCGAACTGGCCCTGCGCTGGCTCCTCGACCGGGACTCGACCGACGCCTTGCTGCTCGGCGGTTCCCGGACCGGCCACCTGCGCGCCAACCTCGCCGCCGCGCAGGCCGGACCGCTGCCGCTCGACGTGACCGCCGCCTGCGACGAGGTCGGCGCGGGTCTGCGCGGCCCCATGCCCGCCTACAACCGCTGAGCCCGGACGGGACCTCGAAGCCCCCGTCCCACTGCCCGCCCTCTGTGCCCCCTGTGAAGGAACACCTGACCATGACCCCCGCAGAGTTCACCGCCGCCCTGCGCGCCCGCGAGCAACTGCTCGGCTACTGGTGCCTGATGGACGCGCCCGTGGCCACCGAACGCATCGCCCGCCTCGGTTACGACTACGTCGCCCTGGACGCCCAGCACGGCCTGTTCGGCTACTCCGGCATGCTCAACAACCTCCTCGCGATCGACAGCCGGGGCTCCACGGCCGTGGGCCTGGTCCGGGTGGAGGCCAACGACCCCGCCCCGATCGGCCGCGCCCTCGACGCGGGCGCGACCGGAGTGATCGTGCCGCTGGTCGACACGGCCGCGCAGGCCGCCGAGGCCGTGGCCGCGGTCCGCTACCCGCCCCTCGGCCGGCGCTCCTACGGCCCGATGCGCTCGGCGCTGAGGATCGGCCCCGACCCGGCCGACACGCACGACACCACGGTCGTCCTCGCCATGATCGAGACGGCCGAAGGACTCGCCGACGTCGAGGCGATCTGCGCGACGCCGGGCCTTGACGGCGTCTACGTCGGCCCCTCCGACCTGCGCATCGCCCTCGGCGGCGCCTCGTCCACGGACCCGAACCTGGCCGACGCCTTCGAGGCCGCACTCGGCACCGTACGCGAGGCAGCGGCGGCCGCCGGAATCGCCGCGGGCATCCACAACCCGGACGGGGCGAGCGCCGCCAAGCGCCTCGCCGAGGGCTTCACCTTCGCGACCGTCGCCTGCGACCTGGTGCACCTGGAACAGACCGCCCGCCAACACCTGGGCGCTGCCCGGACCTCTGGAGAGGCACTGTGACGAACCCGCTCCTCGACGCCTTCGACCGCACCGACACCACGCTGCCCGCACCGACCGTGCAGAACCACGCCGCCAACCTCACCGTGCTGCCCGGCGGGGATCTCGGCTGCGTCTGGTTCGGCGGCACGCAGGAGGGCATGGCGGACATCAGCGTGTGGTTCTCGCGCCTCGCACCCGGCACCACGACCTGGACGGACCCGGTCCGCCTCTCGGACGACCCGACACGCTCAGAGCAGAACCCCGTGCTCTTCCCCACCCCCTCGGGCGCCCTGTGGCTGCTGCATACCGCCCAGCGGGGCGGAGACCAGGACACCGCGGAGGTACGGCTGCGCGTCAGCCACGACAACGGCACGACCTGGGAGGCGACCCGCACCCTGTTCCCCGCGACCCCGGACGTCGGCGGCGTCTTCGTACGCCAGCCCCCCGTCGTCCTGCCCACCGGCCGTCTGCTGCTGCCCGTCTTCCGCTGCCGGACCGCCCCCGGCGAGAAGTGGTCGGGCGACCTCGACACCAGCGCCGTCATGATCAGCGAAGACGAGGGCAGTACCTGGCGCGAGCAGCGCGTGCCCGACTCCACGGGCCTGGTCCACATGAACGTCCACCGGTTGCCGGACGGCTCCCTGCTCGCCCTCTACCGCAGCCGACGCGCCGACGCCGTCCACCGGTCCGTGTCGCTGGACGACGGCGACACCTGGAGTGAGCCGGAGCCGCTCGGGCTGCCGAACAACAACTCCTCGATCCAGTACGTCCCGTTGGCCGACGGCCGCCTGGCTCTCGTCTACAACCACAGCAGCGCCGCCGACGCGACCGCACGCCGCGCCTCCCTCTACGACGAGATCGACGACACGGGCAAACTCGCCGACCACAAGGCCCCGGGCGGCTCGGCGACCACGGCGGTACGGGAGGCTCCCTCGACCGCGTTCTGGGGTGCCCCCCGCGCGCCACTCAGCCTCGCCCTCTCCTCCGACGGCGGCCTGACCTGGCCGCTGCGCGCCGACCTCGTGACCGGCGACGGCCACTGCCTCACCAACAACTCCCGCGACGGCCTCAACCGCGAACTGTCCTATCCCTCGATAGCGCAGACACCGGACGGCGCCCTCCACATCGCCTACACACACCACCGAAAGGTCATCCGCCACATCAGGCTCGCCCCGCAGAGCACGAGGTGAGTGACCGCTCGGGCCGGTCGAGCCTCGATGCCCGAGTGGGGTGGAGGCCGGGACGGGATGCGGCTCGCGCCTGTCCGAGTTCAAAACGCCCGATGTCCGCCGGCGTTGATCGAGCCGGTCCTGGCGGCCCGACCCTCGGAGCACAGCGGCCGGGCCGCACGGCATGCCGCTGGGCCTGGATGGGGTGACGGTCGCCTTCGGGAAGCCCGGCACGGTCAGTATCCCAGCCACTTCGGTCGACACCAGCGGCAACGCGATCACCCAGACGCTCCGGAACGCGTACCGCACCAATGCGCTGCGCCGTTTTCCGCGCCGGGCGGCGGGGAGGCCGGACACCTCATGGTCGACGAAGCACACTTCGTGAAGAACCTGTAGGCCGAGCGGCCCCAGACGGTCGCCCTGTGGGCGGAGCGTTGCGGGCACCCTTTTGGAGGCCTTCGAGAGCACCCTTGCGCGAGTCACCCGCGCCGACCGTGTCGACGACCTGCGTGGTCACCGCGGGCACGCGCAGCCGTTCGCCGTCGAGTGAGGCCATGGCGCCGTCGCCGCCGAGGGTGATGACGACGAGTCGTACCCCCGCGGCGTGCCAGGTGTCGCACGCCTGCTCGGGCGGGGTGCCCGTCAGGAGCAGTTCCAGGTCGTCCTCGCTCAGCCGCAGGATGTCGGCGAGAACGCACCAGCGTGCCAGCCGGGCGCGGTAGACCTCGGGGCGCACCAACAGCGGTCTTACGTTGGGATCGATGCTGATGGTGGTCTGCGGGGCGGCTGCCGCCGGGAACTCCTCCACCACCGCCCCGCCGGGCTCTCGGATCAGCGCCAGCGATCCGGTGTGGAGGCAGGCCGTTTCGGACAGATCCACCCTGGCCAGTTCGCCTGGGGTCCACTGCCAGTCGGCCGTGTTCTGGGCGTGGAACGAGAACGCGGCCTGCCCCGCGGCATCCAGCTCCGCCACGGCCAGTGTGCTGGGCTCGCCGGCGGCGACGGCGTTCGACAGGTCGACGCCGGACGCCTCCAGGTGGGCCCGGAACAGACGGCCGAACACGTCGTTGGACAGACGTGCGAGGAAGCGGGCTGGTGTGCCCATCCGAGCCAGGGCCACCGCCGTATTCGCGGGTCCGCCGCCGGGCAGCACCCGCAGGGCGAGTTCGTTCGCGGCGTCTGCCGGTTGGGTGAAGGCGTCCGCGACGCACTCTCCCAGGACGGTGATCTGATGCGGGCTCATGGGTTGCTCTCCCGAGGAAGGCTCGAAGAGGTCAAATGTGAGGCCGTGCGACGTTGCCGGGGCGCAGAGGACGTCACCCTCGTCGGAGAGCACCCGCCTTGAAGGGAGCACGTCGGGGCCGGACCCGGGCGATGACCGGTCCAGCCCCTGCCCGAGAGGTGCGTGCCACCGGGCGTGACGTCGGGGAGGACGACGAGGGCGTCGGCTGGGGTGGAGGTCAGGGCAGTACGACGATCTTGCGTCCCTGGCCGGCGGCGAACTGGTCCAGTGCCTGCGGGTACTCCGACAGCGGCATCCGGTGGCTGATGAAGACCTGGGGATCGAGTACCCCGGTGGCGAAGAGTTCCGCCGCCCGCTCGTAGCTGTGCAGCACCGCCATGGAGCCGGTGATGGTGATCTCCTGGTTGTAGATGCGGTACGGGGAGATGGTGGCTGTCGTCGCGTAGTCGGAGACGCCGAACTGCAGGAACGTCCCGGCCTTGGCGACCCGTTCCAGGCCGTCCTGGATGGCGGCGGCGTTGCCCGTCGCGTCGACCACCACGTCCCAGCCGGCCGGCCGCCCCAACTCCTCGGCGGAGAGCGCCGTTCGGGAGCAGCCCAGCTTCGCGGCCGTCACCAGTCGATCCGGGTTGACGTCGACGACGTCGACCGACGAGGCGCCGGTGCGCTTGGCCAGCTCCAGCATCATCAGCCCCATCGTCCCGCTGCCGTAGATGAGCACGTGGGAGCCGAGCCTGCTGTTGAGGACGTCGTAGCCGCGTACGGCGCAGGACAGCGGCTCGATCAGGGCCGCGTCCTGGACGTCCACGTGGTCGGGCAGCCGTACGCAGTTGGCGACGGGCGCCACGGCGTACTCGGCGGCGCCACCGGCCCGGGTCACCCCGATCGCCTGCCAGCGGTCGCAGAGGTTGTTGCGCCCCACCCGGCAGTAGCGGCATTCGTTGCAGTACAGCGAGGGGTCCACGGCGACCCGGTCGCCGAGCGCGAGTTCGGTGACGTCTCTGCCGAGGCCCACGACCTCCCCGGCGAACTCGTGACCCGGCACGACCGGCAGCGTCGGTGCGAACTCGCCCTGCAGGATGTGCAGATCGGTCCCGCACAGCCCGCAGGCCGCCACATCGACCACGACCTCGCGCGGCCCGGGTGTGGGGTCGGGCACCGTGGTGACGGTGACCTTGCCGGGGGCTTCGATGACAGCGGCTTTCACTTGACTGCTCCTAGGGACAGGCCGCGGACCAGTTTGTCCTGGGCGGCGAAACCGGCGATGAGGACCGGCAGGGAGACCAGCGTGGCCGCGGCGCACAGCCGGGCCAGGAACAGGCCCTCGTTGGTGATGAAGCCGACGAGGAAGACCGGGGCGGTCGATGCCTTGGTCGCGGTGAGGTTGACGGCGAACATGAACTCGTTCCAGCTGAAGATGAAGCAGATCAGCGAGGTGGCGGCGAGTCCGGGCATGGCGACCGGTGCGACGATCCGCAGCAGCATGGTGGGCAGGTTGGCGCCGTCGACCTCGGCGGCCTCGAGGATCTCCTTGGGGACCTCGGCGAGGAAGGAGCGCATCATCCACACCGCGATCGGGAGGTTCATGGCGGTGTAGAGGATGACCAGCGTCCACACGTTGTCGAGCATTCCGGCGTCCTTGACGATCAGGTACACGGGAAGCAGGGCGGCGATGGCGGGGAGGAACTTGGTGGACAGGAAGAAGAACATCACGTCGGTCCACTTCTCGACCGGCTTGATGGACAGCGCGTAGGCCGTCGGTACCGCGAGGGCGAGCACCAGCAGGGTCGAGATGACGCTGGCCATGGCCGAGTTGAGGAGGAAGGGGGTGATGTCCCGGCTGAAGAGGAGTTCGTACTGGTCGAGGGTGAGGGCGGCGAGAGGGGTCGGCGGGTTGGTCGCCGCGTCCGCCTCCTGGTGGAAGGAGGTGAGGACCATCCACGCCACCGGTGCGAAGAACGCCAGGGTGGCGAGCCAGGCGACGAAGGTCCACGTGGGCGACAGGCGGGGCGCGCCGCCCTGGTCGTCGCGTCGGCGGAGGAGTTTCCTGAGCTTCGCCCCGGGGGCGGCTGCCGCGTGCGCGGTCATCGGGACACCTCCTCGCGGAACAGCGACGCGATCGTGCGCAGGGCGAAGGTCGCGATCACGATCGAGCCGAGGACGACGACCACTCCGGCGGCCGCGGCCTCGCCGTACTCGAATTTGCGGAACATGGTCAGGTAGATCTCGTAGGGCAGGTTGGTCGTCTGTGAGCCGGGGCCGCCCTGGGTGATGGTGTAGACCGCGTCGAAGGTCTGCACGACGTAGATCGTGCCGAGCAGGATGCCCAGTTCGAGGTACTGGCGCAGGTGCGGCAGGGTGATGTGGCGGAAGGTCGCCATGGCCGAGGCCCCGTCGACGCGGGCCGCCTCCAGGACATCGCCGGGCTGCGCCTGCAGACCGGCCAGGAGGATCAGCATCATGAACGGTGTCCACTGCCAGACCAGTGAGATCACGACGGCGGGCATGGGGTAGAAGGAGATCCAGTCGACCGTGGGGCCGTTGTCCGCTCCGAAGAACCGGTATACGGCGTTGAGGGTGCCGTTGAGCAGGCCGTAGTCGGGGTTGTAGATGGCGTGCTTCCACAGCAGTGCCGCCGCGACCGGCATCACGAGGAACGGGGCGATGAGCAGGGTGCGCGCCAGCCCGCGGCCGACGAACTTGCGGTCGAGGAGCATCGCCAGCCCGAGGCCGAGGAGCACGCTGATGAGCACCACGGAGGCGGTGAGCACGATGGTGTTGAGCACCGCCGCGCGCAGTCGCTCGTCGGTGAAGACGAACGTGAAGTTGGACAGGCCGACGAAGTGCCGCTCGCCGGGCTTGAGGATGTTCCACCGGAAGGTGGAGATGACGAGCGTGGCCACGAAGGGCAGCTGCGTGACGACGATGGTGAAGACCAGCGCCGGCAGCAGCGGGAAGCGCCGCCGCCACTTGCTGACTTCGGTGGAGGTGCGTGTGCGGCTGGGTGGTGGGGCTGTCTTGGGTGGGGCGCTGAGCGCGGTCATGATGGTTCCTCTGCCGATGACGGCCGGGGTGGGGGAAGCGGCGCCCGGCCGGGGGAAGGGGCGGCCGGGCGGTTCGGGCGGGTTACCGGTAGTTCTCGGCGACGTCCTCGGCGAGCTTCTGGCCGTCGTTCAGCGCCTTGTCCACACTGGTCTTTCCGGCGATGGCGGCGGAGATCTCCTGGGTGACCTTGGTGCCGAGGTCCTGGAACTCGGGGATGGCCACGTACTGGATGCCCACCGTCGGCCGGGGCTGGACGCCCGGGTTCGCCGGGTCGGCCGCCTCGATCGACTTCAGGGTGATGTCACCGAACGACCCGGCGGCCTTCTGGTACTCGGGGTTCTCGTAGGTGCTGGCCCGCTTGCCGGCCGGGACACGTGACCAGCCGAGCTTCTCGCCGACGAGGTTCTCGTACTTCTTGCTGGAGGCCCACAGCATGAACTGCGAGGCTGCGTCGGCGTTCTTCGTGGTCTTGGGCATGGCCCACGCCCAGCTCCACAGCCAGCCGCTGCTCTTGGTCTCGACGGTCGGGGCGTAGGCGTAACCGACCTTGCCGGCGATCTTGCTGGACTTGGCGTCCTCAAGCGATCCGGCGGCGCTGGTCGCGTCGTACCACATCGCGACCTTCTTCTGGCTCATGGCGTTGAGGCACTCCGTGAAGCCGGCCTGTGCCGCTCCCGCCTGCCCGTGCTTCCTCACCAGGTCGACGTAGAAGGTGGTGGCCTTCTTGAACTCGGGGCTGTTGACCTGGGCCTTCCAGTCCTTGGTGAACCAGGTGCCGCCGAAGGTGTTGACCACGGTCGTCAGCGACGCGCCGAGCTCGCCCCAGCCGGCAAGACCGCGCAGACAGATGCCCTTCATGCCGGGCTCGGCGCCGTCGACCTCGGCGGCGATGTCGGCGATCTGCTGCCAGGTCGGGTGCTCGGGCACGGTGATGCCCTTCGCCTTCATGACGTCCTTGTTGTACATGAGCATCGAGGACTCGCCGTAGAACGGCAGGGCGTAGAGCTTGCCGTCGGAGCCGGACAGGGACGTGACCATCGGCTTGAGCAGGTCGGCCTTGTCGAAGCTCGTGTCCTTGTCGGCGTAGGAGCCGAGCTCGTGCAGCCAGCCGTTCTTCTCCCAGATGGGCACCTCGTAGGCGCCGATGGTGGCGACGTCGTACTGGCCGGCCTGGGTGGCGATGTCCTGGGTGACCTTGTCGCGCAGCTCGTTCTCGGGAAGGATCGTGAAGTTGACCTTGATCCCGGTGTCCTTGGTGAAGGTGCTCTTCGTCAGCTTCGCGATGTCCTCCATCTGCGGGTTGCCGACCATCAGGACGTTGATGCTCTCGCCGTCGCCGCCGGAGCTCGAGGAGCCGCCCGCGCCGCTGCAGGCGACCAGCAGCGCGCTTGTGGCCGTGGCCGTGGCGAGGACGTGGATCATTCTCCGTGTACGCATGACTGACTCCAGGGTGTTCGAGGGCGTGGGGAACCAGGCCCCCAGGCCTGCGAGGGTGGCGGGGAGGGTGGGCCAGGGACGTGAGGGCGGGGACAGGGAGGGGACTGCGGCTCAGTGGGACAGGGAGGGGGAACCGCGGCTCAGGCCCGTATGACCTCGGGGCCCAGCAGTGAGTAGCGGTGTGCCTCGGAGGCGGGGAGTCCTGCGTCGGTGACGATCGCCTCGAACTCCGTGACCTCCGCGAAGCGGCAGAAGCTGGCGGCACCGAACTTCGTATGGACGCCGGAGAACACCCGGCGGCGGGCGGCCCTCATGACCTGGGCCTTGAGCTCACTGACCGCGGGGTCGGGGGTGGTGAGTCCGTACTCGCGGGAGATGCCGTTCGCACCGACGTACGCCAGGTCGATGACGAAGCCGGAGAGCATGCGCGTCGCCCAGTGGTCGACCGTGGCCAGTGTCCCGCCACGCACCCGGCCGCCGAGCAGCAACACGGTCATGTTCTCGGCGGAGGCCAGGGCACCCGCCGTGGGCAGCGAGGAGGTGACCACGGTCAGTGGCCGGTCGCGGGGGAGGGCGGCGGCGATGAGCTGCGGGGTGTAGCCCTCGTCGATGAAGACGGTTTCGGCGTCTGCGAGCAGTTCGACCGCGGCGTTCGCGATCCGGGACTTCTCGGGGACGTGCATAGTGGTGCGGAAGGCGAGCGTCGTCTCGAAGCCCGCGCTCTCCACGGGATGGGCGCCCCCATGGGTACGCCGGACCAGCCCGTGCTCCTCCAGTACGTTCAGATCACGCCTCACGGTCTCCTTGGAGACCCCGAGATCGGCGGCGAGCTTTCCGACGTCCACGGATCCGGTACGTCGTGCCGTCTCCAGAATCACGCGCCTTCGCTCCTCGGCGTCCACGGCGACACCTCCGTTCCACGGCTCCGCAGGGTGCGCCCGCGCCGGCTGATTCCCGGAGGTCCTGCCCGTTTGGGCGTCCGGTGGCTAATTTCTACAGGCGGACCACCCCGCTGGCCAGGCTCTCAGTACAGCGCTTCATGACCGAATGTGCCCGTTCGGTAAAGTCGGAACCCCCTGGACGAGGCGCCGTTGGCACCCCGGACGCGGAAGGCCACTGCCCGCTTGCCCGCGGAGAGTGCCCGTTCGCCGCCCGTATTCCTGGCGGAACGGGCGATGGGTCCCGTGCTGGTACCTGTCACGGCCTTCTTTGAGCAGACGGTTCCAGGCTCCGCAGCGGCAGCCGCGACGGCGGGCCGTCCTCGTGTCGCCCCGTGGTGCCTCCACCATGACCAGCCAGTTTCCTTCAAAGACGGGCTCGGAGATGACCACCCCTTCCATGCCCTGCTGGAGGAGTGACTCCACGGTGTCGGCGATACCCTCCGTGTCGTCGACCGGTGTGTTGGACAGCTGCAGCTGCCTCGCATGGGTTGATCTTTCAGAGTTGTCGCGGTGAATTCTGGTTGCCCGGGGCTGGGCAGGCAGCGATGATCCTCCTCATGCTCGATGCTGCGTCTGCGGGTCCCGCACTACGGCCGTATCCCAAGATCTCTGCAAGGGGAGGGCTTGGCGTGTCCGGAGTCCGGGAGTGGGTCGCGGTGGAAAAAGTGCATGGAGCGCACTTTGCGGTGGTGTGTGATGGCACGGGGGTTCGTCCGGCGAAGCGGCGTGAGCTGTTGGGCGATGATGCGCTGGATGGTTTCTTCGGCGTGAGCAGAATTTGGCCGGTGCTGTCGGTAGCGGCGGCCCGTTTCGCTTCCGCACTGCACAGTTCGTGGGGCGACGCTGCAATGGTGACGATCTACGGTGAGCTGGCCGGTGGAAGCTATCCGCACCCGGATGTTCCCGCCATCGCCGGGGCCGAGCCAGTGCAGACGGGCGTGTGGTACGCGCCGGGCCTGCAGTGGCTGCCGTTCGACGCCTCAGTCGAGACGGCCGAGGGACGCTGCTGGATCTCTGACCGTGCTCTGCGTGACGCCGCAGCCGCTGCAGGGCTCGTCTGTCCTCCAGCTCTGGGGAACGGCGCGCTGAACAAGCTCCAGGAGCTGCCGTGTGCCTTCCCCACAAGGGTCCCAGCCGTCTTTGAGCTGCCTGAGTTGGCAGACAATCTTGCCGAAGGCTACGTCCTCAAGCCAGCCGACGAATGGTCGGAGACGAAGGCTGCGTGCATAGGCATACGTCCTGTTGTCAAGGTGAAGCAAAAGTCTTTCGCGGAGGACGAGCGGTTCGACGGCGCACGTCCCTATCTGCCGCCGCCGCAGGGAGCGGCCGGGGTTCCCGCCTGGCTCCTGGCCCAGGCCTCGGCACTCCTCACCCCCGCTCGCGCGGCCGCCGTGGTCAGCAAGCTGGGCCCCCGCGCTCCGGTAGATGCTGTGGCGGAGGAGATCACACGGGATGTTTCGGAGGAGCTCGCCGAAGCGCTGGGAGGCCTAGAAGACACACTCCTACGCCCGCTGGAGCGAGCGCTTCTGCCTGGGGCGCGGTCCTTGGCGGTGTTCGATGCCAAGGACCGCCACCGTTCCCGGACAGGCAGACAAGGCACACGGTGACGGCAGGGGGAGGACGCGGTGACCCCGCAGTGCGACGGCCGTGGCGGCGGTCGACCCGGCCGGGCCGCCGCCCACGACGATCACGTCGAACTCCTCGGTCTCCACTGTCTTCCCTGTCTCGTGGTCGGGGTTCACCGCTCTCCTTCTGTTTCTGTGTTCGGCGCCGACGCGGCGCCCGCACGGCCGAGGGAATCGATCCAGGTGCGGACGGCCGCCGCCGTGGTGAGGGTGTGTTCCCGCATGAACGAGAAGTGGTCGCCGGGGACGTCGACCCGGGTGTGCGGCAGCGGCCAGGAGGTGCGCCACTCGTCCGGGGCCGCGCCCGCCGCCATCGCGGGCGTCGGCCGGGTGGCCCGGACCAGCAGGGTGGGGGTGGCGACCGGCTCCGGCTCCCAATCCAGGAACATCCGGGTGTACGCGCCCAGCGCGGCCACCCCGGTGTCCTCGTCCCCCGTGAACTGGTTTCCGCCCAGGCGCGGCGCGATCACGGCGGGCAGGGACAGCAGCCAGTCCTTGTCGCTGTTGCCGTCGTTGATGAGGTACGTGTCGAGCAGCACCTGTCCGACGGGCGGGTTCCCCATGGCTTCGAGCCGCCGGGTCACCGCATGGGCGACCGCGCCTCCGGTGCTCACGCCGACGATCACGAAGGGCCGGTCGCCGACGTGCTGTCGCACCGTCTCCGCGTGTGTCCGGGCGAGCGTGTCCCGGTCGGCCGGCACGGCACGGCCCGCCCCGATGCCGGGGTGCGGGAGTTCGAGGACGTCCAGTTCGCCCTGGAAGTGGGCGTGGAATCCGGCGAATTCACCACCGGGGGCGGCGAAGGGCGGGTGGAAGCCGTTGAGGAAGACGAGTACTGGCCCGGCTTGGGAACCGTCGGCGCGCCGCAGCGGGGCCAGGGCGTGCTCCCGGTCGGCGTCCGGGCCGAAGGTCGGCAGCGCCCAGGAAGCCGTGACCAGCATGTGCATCGCCGCGACCACCTGCCCGGCCTCGCAGACCCGCCGGTAGAGCGAGGAGAGCGTCTGCGCGGGCCGGCCCTCCGCGGGCGCGTGCTCCGGCTCCGGTGCGACGTCGGGCAGGCCGTCCAGCAGACCGAGTACGTGGCGGGCCAGCCCCTGGGCCGTCGGGTGCTCGAACACCACGGCGGCGGACAGCCTCAGCCGCAGGGCCATGCTCAGCCGGTTGCGGACCTGGACCGCCATCAGGGAGTCGAAGCCCAGCTCGGCGAAGGACTTGCCGGCCGGCAGCGCGTCAGCGTCCGGGTAGCCGAGGACCGTGGCCACGTCGGCACGCATCAACTCCGCGAGGGCGTCCTCCCGTTGGGCGGCGGGCAGCCCGGCCAGCACCTTGCGCCAGGCGCCCGGCTCCCAAAGCTGCTCCGCACCGGGCGAGGAGCCGTCACCGGCGCCCTCCCCGGTCCCGGCGGCCGGCCTGCGGGGAGGCACGAGTCCGCGCAGCGGCGGCGGCAGGAGCCCCTGGGCGGACCTGAGTGCCCCCCGGTCCAGCAGTACCGGCGCCAGCACGGGTTCGCCCGCGCGCAGCGCCGCGTCGAAGAGGGCCAGGCCCTGCTCCACGGAGAGCGCTCGGAGCACCTCACCGGCCGACCGGCGCGGGACCACCCCCGCGTCCTCATCAGCCGCACCGGCCATGCCGGCCCCGTGGTCCCACGGTCCCCAGGCCAAGGACACGGCGGGCAGCCCCAGTTGGGAACGGTGCCGGGCCAGGGCGTCCAGGAAGGCGTTCGCCGCCGCGTAGTTGCCCTGGCCGACGCGGCCCAGCAGGCCGGACACCGAGGAGAACAGGACGAACGCCGACAGGTCCAGGTCCCGGGTCAGCTCGTGCAGATGCCAGGCCGCGTCCACCTTCGGCCGCAGCACGGCCGCCATCCGCCCGGGTGTCAGCGCGGCGATGACACCGTCGTCCAGCACCCCTGCCGCATGCACCACGGCGGCCGGCGCGGGCGAGCACTCCTTGATCACCTCGGCCAGCGCGGCGCGGTCGGCCGCGTCACAGGCCACGATCCGTACCTCGGCGCCCAACTCCTCCAGCATGACGCGCAGTTCCCCGGCATTCGGCGCCTGGGGCCCCTGCCGACCGGTGAGCAGCAGATGCCGTACGCCATGGGCGGTCACGAGATGGCGGGCGACCTCCGCGCCGAGCGCGCCGGTACCGCCGGTGATCAGGACCGTGCCGTCGGGCCCGAAGCTGTCGCCCCGGGTGGAGATCTCACCGGCGCCGATCAGGCGCGGGACCGCCAAGTGCCCGTTCCGTACGGAGAGTTGGCCCTCGTCGCCGGCCGCCGCAGCGGGGAGCAGCCGCAGTGATTCCGGCCGCCCGTCCACATCGACGAGGACGACACGTCCGGGCAGCTCCGTCTGTGCGGCACGCACCAGCCCCCACACGGCGGCCCCGGCCGGATCCGGCTCGGGTGCGGTCGCGTTCCGCGTCAGCACGACCAGACGGGAGCCCGCCGTCCGAGGGTCGTCCTGCCAGTCCTGGAGGGTACGCAGCACCCTGCCGGTCAGCCGGTGTACGGCGGGGAGCGGATCGGCATCCGCCTCCGGGCCGCCGTCGACGGCCGTGACGACGACGGTGTCCGGTTCGGGGGCGTCGGTTCCCACGAGGTCGGGGAGTGCCCCGCGCAGGTCCAGCTCGTCCGGGCCGACCAGCGCCCAGCGTCCGCCGGTCACGGGTCGCCGCTCGCCCTCCGGCTCCTCGACACCGGTCCACTCGGGGCGCAGCAGGGCCCTGCGCACGGCGTCGGCCGCCGATTCGACCGTCTCGGCGGGGAGTTCACGCGTGGTCATGGAGTCCACGTGAGCCACCGGGCGTCCCGACGGGTCGGCCAGGGTGACCGTGACCGAGTCCTTCCCGCTCGGGGCGATCCGTACGCGCACCTCCGACGCACCCGTCGCGTACAGGCGTACGCCATTCCACGCGAACGGCACCCGGACCGTGCCGGAGCCGGGAGCCGAGCCCGCGAGCATCGGGGCGTGCAGGGCCGCGTCCAGCAGCGCCGGATGGATCCCGAACCGGTTGGCGTGTTCCGACTCCGCCTCGGGCAGGCGGACGTCCGCGAACATCTCGTCGCCGAGCCGCCAGACCGCCTGTACGCCCCGGAATGCCGGGCCGTAGGAGAGGCCGGCCTCCGCGAGGCTGTCGTACGCGTCGGCCAGGTCGACCTCGGTCGCGTCCTGCGGCGGCCACACCGCCGGTTCCGCCTCCGGCCGGGCGGTTTCCGTGGCGCAGAGGAGACCTGTGGCGTGCCGGGTCCAGTCGGGCTCGGAGTCGTCCGTGGCGGGCCGGGCGTGGATGTCGACCAGGCGCCTGCCGGAGTCGTCCGCCGGGCCCACGACGACCTGGACGCGAACGCCGGTGGCCGCGGGCAGGATCAGCGGGGCCAGGACCACGAGTTCGTCGAGCGTGCCGAAGCCGACCTCGTCACCCGCCCGTACGGCCATCTCCACGAACCCCGTCGCGGGGACCAGGACCCTTCCGCCGATCACATGGTCGGCGAGCCACGGGTGAGCGGTGGTGGAGAGCAGGCCGGAGAACACCGTCCGGCCGGTGTCCGGCACGGTGAACGCCGGTCCCAGCAGCGGGTGTTCGTGCGGGTCCGTGGCGGCGAAGGGAGCGCTTGGCGCGGCCAGCCAGTACCGCTGCCGTTGGAAGGCGTACGTCGGCAGATCCTCCAGGTGCCGTGCACCGCTACCCGTGAACACGACGGGCCAGTCGACGGGCGTTCCGCGCACATGGAGGCGGGCCACGGCGGTCAGCAGGCTCTTCGGTTCGGGATCGCCGGCGCGGGTGGCGGCGGCGCACACGGGGGCGGGGCCCTCGCCGTCCGGGCCGGTCAGACAGTCCTCGGCGGCGGTGGTGAGCGCCGCCCCCGGGCCGATCTCCAGGAACGCCGACACCCCGTTGTCCCCGAGCCATCGCACGGCGTCGGCGAATCGCACCGGCAGACGGGCGTGCCGCACCCAGTACTCCGGCGAACACAGTTCCCCGGCCTCGGCCGGGCGGCCCGACACGGCCGAGACGACCGGGATCCGCGGCGGCCGGAACGTCAGCCCCTCGGCGACCCGGCGGAAGTCGTCGAGCATCGGTTCCACGAGTGGGGAGTGGAAGGCGTGACCGACCCGCAGCCGAACGGTCCTGCGACCTCGCGCCTCGAATCCGGCCGCCACGGCCAGCACGGCGTTCTCCGCTCCCGAAATCACCACCGCACGAGGTCCGTTGACCGAGGCGATCGCCACCTGGCCGTCGAACGTGGGGAGTTCGGCGAGGACTTCCTCCTCCGTCGCGTGCAGCGCCACCATCGCCCCGCCGCCCGGCAGGGCGTGCATCAACCGACCCCGGGCCGCGACGAGTTCCGCCGCGTCGGCCAGGTCCAGCACTCCGGCGACATGGGCGGCCGCCAGTTCCCCCACGGAGTGCCCGGCCAGGAAGTCGGGGCGTACTCCCCAGGACTCCAGCAGCCGGAACAGTGCCACCTCGAACGCGAACAGGCCGGCCTGGGTGAAGTCCGTACGGTCGAGCACGGCGGCCTCCGGCGTGCCCGACTCCGCGGACAGCACCACGTCGAGAGGGTGCTGCAGACGGCCGTCCAGTGCCCGGCAGACCTCCTCGAACGCCGAGTCGAAGGCGGGGAAGGCGGCACGCAACTCCGCACCCATATGGGCACGTTGAGAGCCCTGGCCGGTGAACAGGAAGGCTGTACGGACGCCGGGATCGGCGACGGCACGCCCCGCTCCCGTACCGTCGGCGAGCGCCTCCAGCGCGCTCAGCATCCGTGCCCGGTCGTCGGCCGGAACCATCGCCCGGTGGGCGAGCGGGGACCTCGGCACGGCGAGGGAGACACCGACGTCGGTGGGCGACAGGTGGGGCCGGGACGCCAGGTGGGCGGCGAGACGTCGGGCCTGGGAGCGCAGGGCGACCTCGTCGGCGCCGGACAGTAGCCAGGGCACCGGGACCTGTGTGGTGCTCGGTCCGGTGTCGGGCCGCTGAGGGGGCTCCTCCAGGATCACATGGGCGTTGGTCCCGCTGATGCCGAACGCGGACACCCCGGCCCGGCGTGGCCGGGAGCCCGTCACCGGCCAGGGGCGGGACTCGGCCAGCAGTTCCACCCGGCCCGCCGACCAGTCGACGTGCGGGCTGGGTTCCGCCGCGTACAGCGAGCGCGGGAGCTGCTCGTGGCGCATGGCCTGCACCATCTTGATGACCCCGGCGACACCGGCGGCGGCCTGGGTGTGTCCCAGGTTGGACTTGACCGAGCCCAGCCACAGCGGCGGCCGGTCCCCGGCCCGCCCCTGTCCGTAGGTGGCCAGCAGGGCGCTCGCCTCGACGGGGTCACCCAGCGTGGTGCCCGTACCGTGCGCCTCCACCACGTCCACGTCGTCAGCGCCGAGCCCGGCGTCGGTCAACGCCCTGGTGATCAGGCGCTGTTGGGCCTGGCCGTTCGGTGCCGTCAGGCCGTTGGACGCGCCGTCGGAGTTGACGGCGGAGCCGCGCAGCACGGCCAGGACGGGGTGGCCGTTCCGGCGGGCGTCGGACAACCGCTCCAGCAGCACAAGGCCCGCGCCCTCGCCCCAGGAGGTGCCGTCCGCCGAGGCCGAGAACGACTTGCAGCGGCCATCGGGCGACAGAGCGCGATGTCGGCTGAAAGCCGTGAACGCCTTGGGAGTCGCCATCACGGTGACACCCCCGGCCAGGGCCAGGGAACACTCGCCGGAGCGCAGCGCCCGCGCCGCCCAGTGCAGGGCCACCAGCGAGGACGAGCACGCGGTGTCGAGCGTGATCGACGGCCCGCGCAGGCCGTACACGTACGAGATCCGGCCGGAGGCCACGCTGCCCGCCGAGCCCAGGGCCAGATGGGCCTCCAGCTCGTGCCTGTCCAAGCGCGTGGAGTAGTCGCCGTGCATCACGCCGACGAACACACCCGTGTCGCTCTCGCGCAGCGCCGCCTGGGAGATGCCCGCCCGCTCCCACACCTCCCACGAGGTCTCCAGCAGCAGTCGCTGCTGCGGGTCCATGGCCAGTGCCTCCCGCGGTGAGATCCCGAACAGGCCCGCGTCGAACTCGGCGGCCCGGTGCAGGAATCCGCCGCTGCGGGTGTACGACGTGCCGACCCGGTCCGGGTCAGGGTCGTACAGGGCGGCCAGGTCCCAGCCCCGGTCGGTGGGGAAGCCCGAGACCACGTCCCGGCCCTCCGCCACCAGGTCCCACAGATCCTCGGGGGAGTACACGTCCCCGGGGTAACGGCAGCCCATGGCGACGATCACCACAGGGTCGTCCGCTTCCGTCGCGGAGCCGAGGCGCGGCACAGGTACGGGCGCCGGGGTGAAGAGGATGTCGTGCACGTGCCGGGTCAGGGCGTCCGGCGTGGGATGGTCGAAGACCAGCGTCGACGGGAGCCGCAGCCCGGTCGCCTCGCCGAGCCGCTCGATCAGCGTGACGGCTCCCTCGGACGTCAGCCCGAGATCGGTGAACGGGCGGTCGGCGTCGAGCCGTTCGTGCGGACCGTCGGCGTCGAGTCCTTCGTACGATCCGTCGCCGCACACCGCGGACGTCTGCGCGAGTACCGCCTCGCGCAGGGCGCGTTCCCTCCCCTCCGGCGGGAGAGCGAGCAGGCGTCGGCGCAGGGCACCGTCGGTCGCCGTCGGGGAGGCGGGGCGGACCTCGGGTACCGGTCGGGCCAGGTCCGGCAGGACCGCGTGGCGGGTGATCTTGCCGGACGCCGTACGCGGGACGGCCGCGATCTCGTGGATCTCGACGGGCAGCTTGTACGCGGCCAGCCGCTTCCGGCACGCGGCCAGTATCCGCCGAGGGTCGAACCCGTCCGGTCCCGGAACGACGTACGCCACCGGGACCTCGCCGAGGACGTCGTGCGGCCTGCCCACCACCACCGCGTCCCGCACGCCGGGACAGTGCAGCAGGGCCTGCTCGATCTCGGTGGGGTGGATGTTCTCCCCGCCCCGGATGATCAGCTCGCTGACCCGGCCGGTGAGGGCGAGATGCCCGTGCGCGACGCGTCGCCCCAGGTCACCGGTGCGGTACCAGCCGTCCCGCAGCGCGGACGCCGTCGCCTCGGGCCGGCGGTGATAGCCGGTCATCAGACTCGGCCCACGCGCCCAGATCTCGCCCTCGTCGCCGTCCGCGACATCGTTGCCGGAGCCCGGATCGACCAGCCGTACGTCCATCCCCGGGACCGGCAGCCCACAGGACCCGTCGACCCTCGACCCGTCCGGCCGGTTCACCGCGATCATCCCGCAGGTCTCGGTACTGCCGTACGCGTCGAGCAGCGGCGCCCCCAGCAGGTCCTCCACCGCCCGTCGCAGGGCCGGCGCGCTCGGGGCGCCCGCCACGACACACGTCCGCAGAGCAGGTACGGGCGAGGTGTCCTCGGCCGCCGACGCCACCAGCTGGTGGTACACGGCGGGCACCCCGGCCAGGGCGGTGTAGGAGCCGCCCAGGGATGCGCGAGGCGTGCGCAGCTCCCTCAACAGGCCGCCGGGAGGCAGCAGTTCGCCGGTGATCCGCGCGCTCGCGCCGACCGCGGTGACCCCCAGGATCGCCAGCGAGTGCCCGAAGCTGTGGAACAGCGGGAGCGGCCAGAGCAGCCGGTCCTCGGGGGAGAGCCCGAAGATCGGCGTGTAGCAGGCCGCCACCGACCACAGGGCCGCACGCTGCGTGGACAGCACGCCCTTGGGCCGATGGGTGGTGCCGGAGGTGTAGAGCATCCAGGCCGGCTCGTCGAGCCCGAGATCGTCGCGGGGCGGCACGGCGGGCTCCGCCTCGGCCACCTCCTCGAAGAGGACCGTGCCGTCGGGGGCGTCCGACGGCACGGGATCCGTGCCGGTGAGCAGGACGCGCGTACGGTCGTGCAGGCCCCCCGCGCGGTTCAGGCGGGCCAGGTGCGCGCGGTCGGTGACGACGACCGAGGCCCCGCTGTCCTCCAGGAAATGGGCCAGTTCGGCGTCCGAGGACCGGGGGTTGAGGGGCACGCCGACCGCACCCGCCCGGACACCGGCGAGGACGCTCTCCACCATCTCCACACGGTTGCCCAGCAGGATCGCGACCCGGTCCCCGCGCCGCACACCCGCCCCCGCGAGATACGCGGCCAGCCGACCGGTGCGCCGCTCCAACTCCGCGTAGGTGACGTCCCGTTCGTCGTCGGCGTACGCCACCCGCGACGGTGACCTCTCGGCGTGCGCCTTCAACAGTTCGGGCAGCGGCCGGATCAGCTCGTCGCGCGTCATGTACCCGCCCCTCCGGCACGTGGCGCAGCACGGCCCGTTGTCAATCCCCTTGCAGAGCAACGGTATTGATCGTAAAGGCAGGTCGGCCGGTGATCGAATGTGTCGACGACCGGTGTCGTGTCACGCCTGTCAGATCTGTCTGGTCTGTCCGCAGTGCAGCGCGGCGTCAGCCGCCGCCGTCGTCCAGGTCCGCGCAGCACCCGTAGCTCCTGGCCGGCGAGCTCCATCTCGTACAGCTTGCCCCGCGCGTTCTCGAAGCGGCGGTGGAGCTGGGGGCCGTCGGTGATAGAGGGCGCGAGCTGGTTCGGTACGCCGGCGGGGCGCCCTCGGGCTCATCGGCTGCCCGCTGCGCCTCCACCTGCCTCAACCTGCCGACCGCAACGAGCTGAGAGACCGCGTCCGGGACGCCGAGAGCGCCGGGGCCGCCCATTGCACGCACCAGTAGGAGCGCCCGTCCTCCGGCCCGGTAGCGTCCGGTCGCGGCACGCCGAGGACGCTGTCGGGTCCGAGGAACTCCGCCTTCGGGGCCAGGCGGGCGTTCCTCCACTCCGTGGTGACCGTGGCGCGCCGGCTCGGGCACTCTTCGCCAACCGTCACGCTTCGTTACTACGCCCCCTTCCTTCCGGAGGACGGAAGGAAGGGACGCACCGTCATTGACGGACTGCTGGGGAGGCAGGGGAATCGGTCTGCCGGTCGAAACTCCCCAGATTCTCCCCAGGGCTGATCGCGGCCGATTCCGAGACGGTGTGCCGGGTACGCGGGCTGCCGTTGTCGTGCCCGGCTCGCCGCTCCGACGGATCGTGGTCACCGGCCGCGCGGGTGGCTGCCTCGCCCGTGGCGGGTGAGGCGCCGGCAGGGCTTCTGAGCTGCGATGGAGGTGGCGGCCGGTCGGCGGCCGGTCGCCTCCGGACCACCCCCACCGGGGTTCCGGGCCGACTCGGCGTGGAGGACACCGTGAAGCAGTGGCGGGCTCTGATCGTCCTGGGGACGGCCCAGTTCCTGATGGTTCTGGACACGTCCGTCATGAACGTCTCCATCAGCCAACTGGTCGAGGACTTCGACACCGAGGTCACCGCCATCCAGGCTGTCATCACGCTGTACGCGCTGGTCATGGCCGCCTTCATGATCATCGGCGGCAGACTCGGCGACCTCCTCGGCCGCCGTCGGCTCTTCTTCCTCGGCCTCGTGGTCTACGGCATCGGCTCGGCCCTGACCGCCGTGGCACCCACCCTGTGGGTCCTCGCGCTGGGCTGGTCGGTCATCGAAGGCCTCGGAGCGGCCATGGTGCTGCCGGCCATGGCCGCCCTCGTGGCCGAGTCCTACCGGGGCAAGGACCGGGCCGTCGCCTACGGAGTCATCGGCGGACTGGCCGGCGCGGGGATCGCGGTCGGCCCGCTGCTGGGCGGCTGGGTGACGACATACCTCACCTGGCGCCTGGTCTTCGCCGGTGAGGTCGTGGTGGTCGTCGCCGTCCTGTGCTTCCGCCGCGTGATCACCGAAGCCCCGCGGACCGGCCCACGCCCCGCGATGGACGGCGTCGGCGCCGCGCTGTCGGCGGCCGGCCTCGGACTGGGCGTGCTCGGTGTGCTGCAGAGCGGCACCTGGGGCTGGGTGCAGCCCCGCAACCCGCCCTTCACCGTCATGGGCTTCGCGCCGACCCTGTTCGTCATCGGCGCCGGAGGGCTCGTCCTGGCCGCCTTCGCGCACTGGGAGCACCGACGGGTCGCCCACGGCACCGACCCCCTCGTTCACCTGCCCCTGCTGCGTCGGCCGGCACTGCGTTCGGGTCTGTCGGTCCTGCTCTGCCAGAACCTCATCCTGCTCGGGCTGTTCTTCACCATCCCGCTCTATCTGCAGGTCGTGCAGGGCTTCGACGCCTTCCAGACCGGACTGCGGCTGCTCCCGGTGTCCGTCACCATGCTCGCCGCCTCCTTGATCGCCTCCCGGCTGGGCCGGGTGGCGGGACCGCGCCGGGTGGTGCGACTGGCCCTGGCGACCCTGGTCGCGGCCATCGTGTGGTTGCTGGCCACCATCGACCCCGTCATCGACGACACCCAGTTCGCCCTGGCCATGGCCCTGCTCGGCGTGGGCATGGGACTGCTCGCCTCGCAACTGGGCAACGTCGTGCAGTCCAGCGTGGGCGAGGAGGAACGCAGTGAGGTCGGGGGCCTGCAGTTCACGGCCCAGAACCTGGGTTCCGCCCTGGGCACCGCGCTCATCGGATCGCTGCTCATCGGCTCCCTCGCCCATGCCTTCACCGCGCAGGTGGAGGACGACCCGAGGCTGTCGCAGGAGGCCAAGCAGCAGACGAGTGTCGCGCTGGAGGCCGGGATCAGCTTCGTCCCCACCGACCAGGTGCGGACGGCGGCCGAGCGCGCCGGGCTGCCGCCGTCCGAGGTCGACGCCGTCGCCGACTCCTACGCGTCGGCCCAGCTGGACGGCCTGAAGGCGGCCATCCTCGCCACCGGTGGCATCACGCTCGCCGCCTTCCTGGTCACCTCGCGGCTGCCGAGCGGGCAGACGGACCGTACGCGACCGTCCGGAACGGGCCGCTCGAAGCCACCCGGCACCGGCGGCACCCCGGCCGCCGCACGCGGCTCGACGCACTCGGACGGCAGTTGAGACGGCAGCCACCACGGCGACCGAGGCGGCGATGAGACGGCAACAGCGACGGCCTTGGAGAAGGCGACTGGGGCGGCGGAGCGAGACAGCGGCCGGGACGGTGGCGCGAGACGGCGGTCGGCCGCGTCCGAGCCGGCGCCCCGGAAGCGCGGCCCGACGCGCTGCCCCCGGTGAGGAGGCCGAGACGATGTCCGCGACCGAGCCTGTCACGTCCGGTACCGAGCGCGGCGCCGAGCGCCGGGCACGTGCCGACTACACCGGCGGTGTCTACGGATCCATGCTCGCCTCCTCCGTGCTCATCGGCGCGGGCACCCTGGGCGTCTACCCCCGCCTGGAACTCGTCCTCCTGCTGCTGCTCACCGGCCTGGTGTTCTGGATCGCGCATGTGCACGCCCAGTTGTTCGGGGCACGGCTGGCGCAGCGGGGCCTGGACCGCCGGATCGTGCTGGAGGTGTGCCGTGACGAGTGGCCGATCGTCAACGCCGCCCTCCCACCGGCAGCCGCCGTGGCCGTCAGCCCTGCTCTCGGCCTCGATGTGTCAGGAGCCCTGTGGCTGGCGCTCTCGGTGGCCGTGGCAGAACAGGTGGGCTGGTCGGCGGCCGCGGCCCGCCGGGCCGACGCCTCGTGGAGGCTGGTCGCCGCCACCGCCTCGGTGAACCTGCTGCTCGGCCTCCTGATCATCGCGTTCAAGCTCTATCTGACTCATTGACCCCTGCCCGCCGACCGCCTGCCCGCCGCCTCACCTTCCCGGGGTGAAGCCCCGCCGGTGCTCCGGGACGGACGATCGCAGAGAAGGCGCACGGACTGGATCGCAGGGACTGGAACGCAGGGACCAGATCGCAGGGACCAGATCGCAGACGAGGGGCCGCGGCCCGCCCGTACGAGGCCATGGGGGAACATCGCTCATGCGCTACGAGATCCGCGTCGACGGACAGCTGTCGAAGGCGCTGACCAGCGCCTTCCCCGAGCTGGACCATGTGGAGATGTCCGGCCACACCGTCCTGTTCGGGCACGTCGTCGACGAGGCGCACCTGTACGGGTTGCTCGCCCGCTGCCAGTCCCTGGGCCTGCGGGTCCTGGAGATGCGCCAGCTGCCCGAGTGAGCGACGCCCTCACCCGAGCGGGCAGGAGCCCACGGCCGGAGCCCACTGCCGGAGCGGGCAGGAGCCCGCTGCCGGAGTGGGCCGGAGCCGACCAGTGGTTCAGAGGCTCTCCGCCGGTGGTTCAGAGGCTCTCCGCGCGGATCCTGCCCGTGCGCGCGGCGACGCCCAGCGCGTCGAAGTCCCGCTCGTTCCGGTCGGCGTAGGCCTGCGCGAACTCGGCGAGCGCGCGGTCGAAGCGGTCGCTGCCGCCGAGGTAGGCGGCGATGGCGACGGGGTCGCCGGAGCGGGCGTGGGCCCGCGCCAGGCTGGCCCCGCACAGCCGGGCGAAGAGCCGCAGCAGACCGGGATCCATGGTCTCCGGCTGCGCTATGCCCTTCCAGTCGCGCAACTGCCGTACGTAGAAGTCCCGTTCGCGTCCGTCGAGACCGACGACGTGGGTCCAGCCCAGGAAGATGTCACTGGTCGTCTGGATCAGCCGCTGCCCCGACACCACACGGCGGCCCTGGTTGTCGTAGCGGTCGCCGCCGAGCTGGGCGGAGAGGACGGACGGCTGCGCCTCCTTGGCCTGGAGCAGCAGCGGGTCGGTGTCGTCGCGGCCGAGCAGCAGCACGATCCAGCAGCGCGTTCCGACGCTGCCGACGCCCACCACCTTCCGGGCCATGTCGGCGACGTGGTAGTGGCGCAGCAGATGCCGGCGCTCGGACGACAGGGTCCGTACGTACTGGTCCAGGACGTGGTGGAGCTCCTTTTCCTGACCCTCGCCGGAGGAGTCCGCCAGCAGGTCCCGGAGCGGGGTGATCAGCGGCGGGTCAGGTGCGATCAGCCGGCCCTCGGCCGTGACCCGGGTGAGTTTCTCGAAGGCCTGGAGATGGGTGCGCGTCCGGGCCTTCGCCGTCGCCTCGGCGGTACGGCGTCTGCTCTCCTTGTCCATCGACGAGGCCATCAGCTCCCGCAGCCGGTCGGCGTCGTCCTGTGCGTACCAGATGTCCAGGGTGCGCATGCCGGCGAACTCGCGCATCCGCCGTCGGTACGCCTTCACGCAGGCCCGCACCGCGCTGTTCTGCTCCTCGACCGGGAAACCGTTGGCCCGGCCCGCGATCGCGAAGCTGACCGCCAGCCGCTTCACATCCCATTCGAACGGCCCGGCCAGCGTCTCGTCGAAGTCGTTGATGTCGAAGACGAGATGCCGTTCGGGTGAGGCCAGCAGCCGGAAGTTGAGGAGATGGGCGTCACCGCAGAGCTGCACCGTCAGGCCGGTGTTGGGCAGAGGCCCGAGGTCCGATGCCATGATCGCGGCCGCGCCCCGGTAGAAGCGGAACGGCGATTCGAGCATGCGGCCGTAGCGGATCGGCACCAACTCCTGCAGTCGGGTGACCGACTGACGCTCTATCACCTCGATCGGGTCGGTTCGTCCGGCGTCCGCGTCCGCCTCGAACCAGCCGTGACAGGACCGAGAGGCGCGCGTGCGCGCGTCGCGTCCGTACGCCGCTCTCTCGGGCACGGACAGCGACGCCGAGAATGCGCTCGACAACGTCATGACACATACCTCCTGATCCGCCGGCCAGGCATATCCCACCTCACCGCGCCCGAGGCGCTCGGGGATCACCCGCCGGGGGTGATCCGGCGGGCGGAGCGCGGCGGGACGCTGGCCCGGTGATGTCACCGCACACCGTCGCGCGCCGACGGTGCGAAGCGGCCCGCTCGGCCGCGAGGAGGAGCCATGACCGAGTCCCGTGGCCCGGAACCGCGTACCCGGACGGACGACCGGCCCGGCGGGGCCGCCGGGCCGGTCGGAACGGGCGCCATGCCCCGTGGGGCGGCGCCCGGAGGCCTGGGTGACCCGGCGGAGACGCTGGCGCGGGTCGGCCGGTCCTGGAAATGGATCCTCGGCGCGGCGCTGGCCACGCTGGTGCCGGGCATCGTCGTCCTGGTCTGGCCTGACGAGACCCTGCACGTCCTCGCGGTCCTCATCGGCCTGTACCTGCTCGCGATCGGCGCGTTCCGGTTCGTCGACGTCTTCGCCCGGGAGGAACCGGGCGAGCGGCTGACGGGGCTGCTCCTCGCCCTGCTGTACGTCCTGGCCGGTGTGCTCTGCCTGCGGAACCCACTGCAGACGATCGCGGCGCTCTCGCTGATCGTCGGGATCGTCTGGCTGGCGACCGGCATTCTCACCCTCCACACCGCCCTCGCCGCCAAGGAACTGCCCCACCGCGGGTTCGTCCTCGTCGCCGCGGTGCTCGGCATCGTCGCGGGGATCGTGGTGCTGGCCCTGCCGACCGAGTCCGCCACGGCGCTGACCCGGCTGCTCGGCCTGTGGCTCGTCCTGCTCGGTCTGGGTGAGGCGGCGGTCGCCCTCGCCTGGCGGGCCGCCCTCCACCGGGCGGACCCGACGGATTCACGGGGGCCGACCGCCGGCACCGCCTGAACCCCCAGCCTGACGGAGGAGGGGCCATGGCCGAGAGCAAGGATGCCGTACTGCCCCACTCCGGACCGGGCGGCGAAAGCGGCTCGGGCGCCGGAGCGGGGCACACGCTGAGCGCCGGGGAGCGTGCCGAGTACGAGCGGCTGCGCCGGCACGCGGGCGTACGCCACCGGCGGCTGCGCAAGGTGGGTGCAGCCGTCCTGCTGGTGGTGCCCCTGCTCCTCGCTCCCCTCGCCGTCGTCGCGGCCCGGGTGCACGCCGCCTATCTGTACGGCCCGGGGCGGGTCGCCCGCCGGGTGCGGGCCCTGGCCCGGCGCGGCACCACGGCGGCCGGGCGGGCGCTGCGTGGCGCCGGGGTGAGCACCGGGCGGACCGGACGCCGGCTCGCCGCCCACCCTCGCTGGACCAGCGGCATCGTGCTCGGGGCGGGCGCCCTGGCGCTCCTGCTGTGGAACCGTCCCACGGTCGGCGGGGCAGTCCTCGTCGCCGTCCTGGTCCTGGTCCTGGTCCTGGTCGTGGTCGTGGTCGTGCTGGCGGTCGTGGCGGTGCTCGCCGCCGCCGCGGACCCCCCGGACGAGTCAGGTCTCACCCGCCCGGGGTGAGGCCGCCCGGCCCTTGCCGTGGGCACGCTGAGAGTGGCGCCGAGCACGGTGCCTTGGGCGGGCCTGGAACGGCAGAACACCTGCCGGGCGGTCGCCCGGGACGGGAGGAATGAGATGAGTGGTCAGACGTACCTCGCGTACGACTACCCGCTGCTGAGCGTCTTCTGGTCCATGCTGTGGCTGTTCCTGTGGATCATGTGGTTCGTGCTGCTCTTCCGGATCGTCGTCGACATCTTCCGCGACGACGACATGAGCGGCGGGGCCAAGGCGGGCTGGCTGGCCTTCACGGTCCTGCTGCCGTTCCTGGGTGTGTTCGTCTATGTGATCGCCCGTGGCAAGAACATGGGCCGCCGTGAGGTGGCGCAGGCGCATGCGCAGCAGGCGGCCTTCGACTCCTACATCCGCGAGGCGGCCAAGGGCGGCGGCGGGCACCCCAGCAGTGTCGACGAACTCGCCAAACTGTCCGAAATCCGCTCGCGAGGTGACATCACGGACGACGAATACCGCCGCGCGAAGGAACTGGTCCTGAGCGGCCACGGCCCCTCGGCCCGCACGGGCGCGGGCTCGTCCGCCGCCGGGCGCTGAGCACACCGCACGACACCGAATCGAGGCATCGGTATGACCGCCACACACACCGGCCACATGCGTTCGACCAAGCGGTCGCGGCCCTTCGCCGAGGGACTGACGGTCTTCGCGGCCATCATGCTCATGATCGCGGGCGTCCTCGGTATCTGCCGGGGCATCATGGCCATCGCCGAGGACGACGTCTTCGTCACGACCCGCAACTACGTCTTCGAGTTCGACCTCACCGGCTGGGGCTGGGTCCACCTCGCCCTCGGTGCCGTGGCCGTCCTCGTCAGCCTGGGCCTCTTCCAGGCGTCCCTGTGGGCCCGCGTCGCCGGCATCGCCATCGCCGGCCTCATCATCATCGCCAACTTCCTGTCCCTGCCGTACTACCCCGTCTGGTCCATCGTGATGATCGCCTTCTCGGGCTTCATCATCTGGGCCCTGTGCGTGGTCAAGCGGGACGATTCCGCGGACTCGCTCCGCTGACCCGGCGGGACGGTGAGTCCGCTCAGCCCGAACCCACGGGACCCGTCTGCCGCGGAGGACGCGGAGACGGGTCCTCGTGGATGCGGCGGCGCAGGTGCGGGGAGCATGCGCCGGTGCGACAGGGCCCACTGCCGGACCGGTCGGGCGTGTTCCGGTCGGGCGGGCCCGGCCGGGTCTCGGCCGCGCCGCGCGGCGCCGTCCGGTAGAGCGCGGCGAACGCGAGCAGGGCGCTCGTGGCCGCGAAGAGGGCGAGGGTCCAGCCGACGGCCATGAGCTAACCGGGCAACGTGCCCCGAATGCCGGTCAATCGGAGGAGGCGGCCGAGGACGAGCACGATCGCGGCGGAGCAGGTGGCCACGGACGGCGTGAGCACCGCCGCCAGCGGCAGCGACTCGGCGTCGGCGGCGCGACGCCACGTCCGCCCGTCGGCATCCTCGGCCGCGACGGCAGCCGGTACGTCGCCGCCGCGCCCGACCCGACCGCGTGCGTGTCCTCGCCGGTCCGCCCGGCCCCGGCGGCGGACGCGAGTGCGGTGCGATACGCGCGGTACTCGTCCCGCGCCGCCGCGCCGCCGCGCCGCCGCGCCGCCGCGCCGCCGCGCCGCCGCGCCGTCGTCACGACCGCGTCTGCGTCCGCCGAGGTCCGGACCCGCAGCCGCCGTGCGGCCGTACCGCTGGGGTCGGCGCGCTGGACGTCCCGGACATCCGGGACGTCCAGCGCGGCACGGCCTCGAAGTCGGCCCGGTCCTTGGGGTGGAGGCCGGTCGGGTGACACGGCCCCGTCACCCCGAGCTTCCTCAGATGTTGACGCCGAAGTCGGAGGCGATCCCGGCCAGCCCGGAGGCGTAACCCTGCCCGACGGCGCGGAACTTCCACTCGGCGCCGTTGCGGTACAGCTCGCCGAAGACCATCGCCGTCTCCGTGGCCGCGTCCTCGGACAGGTCGTAGCGGGCGATCTCGGCGCCGCCCGCCTGGTTCACGACGCGGATGAAGGCGCCCCGCACCTGGCCGAAGCTCTGGCCCCGGTTCTCGGCGTCGTGGATCGAGACCGGGAAGACGATCCGGTCGACCTCGGCGGGCACCGTCGCCAGGTTCACCTTGACCGACTCGTCGTCGCCCTCGCCCTCACCGGTGAGGTTGTCACCGGTGTGCTCGACCGACCCGTCCGGGCTGGTGAGGTTGTTGTAGAAGATGAAATGCGCGTCGGAGAGCACCTTCCCGGAGGTATCGAGCAGGAGCGCCGACGCGTCGAGGTCGTAGTCGGTGCCGGTGGTCGTGCGCACGTCCCAGCCCAGACCGACCAGGACGGCCGTCAGGCCCGGTGCCGCCTTGCTGAGCGAGACGTTGCCGCCCTTGGACAGGGAAACTCCCACAGTGGACTCCTTCTTGATGTCTCTTGCTGTCGTGGCGCTCTGCCGCGACTCGAAATCTACAACACTGTAGAAGACGAGTGGGAGTATTTCGGCAATCCCCCTTCTACAATTCTGTAGAGACCACGGTGCGGATCGATCGGCGGGCGGAAGGGAGACAGGGCATGACGGACCAGCAGCGTCCCCGGCGCCGGGGGCAGGGCGAGCTGGAGGCCCTCGTCCTGTCCGCCCTGCGCGAGGCGCGCGCCCCCGAGAGCGCGGGGTGGGTGCAGGAACGCCTCGGCGGAGACCTCGCCTACACGACGGTGATCACGATCCTGACCCGGCTGCTGGCCAAGAACGCGGTGACCCGGGAGCGCGCCGGCCGCTCTTTCGTGTGGACCCCGGCCTCCGACCAGGCGGGCCTGGCCGCGCACCGGATGCGCAGGGTCCTCGACGGCGAGAGTGACCGCGAGGCCGTGCTGGCCAGCTTCGTCACCTCCCTGCAGCCGGACGACGAGCGCCTGCTGCGCGAGTTGCTCGGGCGGGCGAGGGCCGAAGGGGACGCCTGAGGTCTCATGGGGGTGTTCGTCTTTCTGCCGCTGGTCCTGCCGCTCACGGCGTGGCCGATCGCGCGGCTGGCCGAGCAGCGGCTGCATCCACGCCCCGCCACCCGGCTGCTGACCGGCGTGGCCGCGGTGATGGCGTTGTGCAGCACGGTGTGCCTGGGCCTGCTGATGGTGGTCGGCACGGCCCAACTGCCCGGCAACCCGCTGCCCGACGGCTGGTCCGATCCCGAGGTGCGCGCGGCGGTCCCGTACGACGAGGTCGCCGGGCGCCTGGCCATTCCGGCCCTCCTTGCCGTACTGCTGGCCTGCGGCCGGACGCTGTGGCGGCACGGCCGGATGCGCCGCCGCGCCCACCGGGCCCTGGCCGGGCTGCCGGACACCCAGGTGGCCGTCCTGCCCGACGAGGTGCCGTACGCGTACGCGCTGCCCGGTGGCCGACGCGACCGGGTGGTGGTCACCACGACCCTGCTGTCGTGCCTCGAACCGGCCGAGCGGCGCGCGCTGTTCGCCCACGAGCGAGCCCATCTCGCGGCCGGACACCACCGGTTGCTGCTTGTCGTCCGACTGGCCGCGCGCGCCAACCCGTTCCTGCGGCCCCTGCGTACGGCTGTGTCGTACACGGCGGAGCGGTGGGCGGACGAGGACGCGGCGCACACGGTCGGCAGCCGCCGCGTCGTGGCGCGCGCGATCGGCAGGGCCGCGCTCGTGTCCGCCGGTACGCCGGTGGCGACGCTCGCCGGCTTCGCGGGGCCGGGGCCGGTGCCGCGCCGGGTGGCGGCCCTGCTCGGCCCGGCGCCCGCGGTGCGCGGCTGGCCGCCGGTGTTCACCTCGGTGGGACTGGCCGCGTGGGGAGCGGCCGTCGGGGCGGCGATCTCGGCGATGTCATCGGCGAACTCGGCCGTGACGATGGCCCTGATTCTGTACGCTGCGACGCCTCTGTGACCTTCGTGACCGTGGAGCGTGGTGAGACTTGTGAGGCACCGATCCGTATATCTACATGCATGTAGAGTCCTGCGCGTTCGGTGATCACCAGTGCCGGACGTCCAGGGGGTAGTCGACCGGCCGGGTGCGGCCGAGGCGGGGGAAGGCCGGTGAGTGGTACGGGAAGGCGGCGCGCGGGTGCCGGAGGCGGGGGGACGCGCCTGACGCGGCGGGGCCGGACGGTGAGCTGGCTCGCGGCCACTTCCGCCGTGCTCGTCCTCGGTGCGGGCGGTGTCGGTGCCTGGGTCTACAACGACCTCGACAACAACATCACGGGCGCCGACGTCGACGGCAAACTCGGCGGGGACCGCCCGGTCAACCTCAGCCCGGGTTCGAAGAACATCATGGTCGTCGGCTCGGACAGCCGTGACGGGGCGAACGCGAAGTACGGCAAGGACCTGACCACCATGCAGTCGGACACGCTGATGGTGCTGCACATCCCCGAGAACCGGGAATGGGCCACCGTGGTGTCGTTCCCGCGTGACTCGTGGGTCGAGATATCGGCGTGCGAGAAGGGTGACGGCGGTACGTCCGGCCCGCATCTGGCGAAGATCAACGAGGCGTTCGCGATCGGTGGTTCGAGCGGTGAGGTCGCCGGAGCCGCCGCCTGTTCGATCAAGACGGTCGAGGCCAACACCGGTCTGCGCATAGACAACTTCATGTCCGTCGACTTCCAGGGCTTCAAGGGCATGGTCGACGCCCTGGAGGGCATCGAGGTCTGCCCCGAGCAGGCCATCTACGACGAGAACGCCCTCCTCGACATGAAGGCGGGCTGCCAGACCGTCAAGGGGGAGACGGCGCTCGGCTACGTACGGACCCGCTACGCCGTCGGTGACGGCTCCGACATCGGACGCATCGGCCGCCAGCAGGAGTTCATGGAGGCCCTGGCCGCCAAGGCCAAGTCCAAGCTGACCAGCCCCACGTCGCTCTACGCCTTCCTGCAGTCCGCCACCAAGTCCCTGACCACGGACGAGGATCTCGACGGTATCGACCCGATCTACGACCTCGCCTCCGAGCTCAAGGGCATCCCGAGCGACCGGCTGACCTTCCTGACCGTTCCCAACTACCCTCGTGAGGCCGACGTCCCGACCGACAAGGCCAACGTCGTCTGGCAGTACCCGCAGGCCGCCGACCTGTTCACCTCCCTCGCCAACGACAGGGAGGTCGACAAGAAGCGGCTGCAGGCACAGGCGAAGAACGATCTGATCTACGCGTCCGGCGTACGCGTCCAGGTCCTCAACGGCACCGGGGTCACCGGCCGCGCCGCCGCCGTCGCCGAGAAGCTGCGCGAGGCCGGCTTCACCGTCGTGAGCACGGGCAACGCGCCCGAGAACACCGACGCCACCACGGTCGCCTATCCGGCCGACCTCACCAAGGAGGCGAAGGTCCTCGCCTCACGGTTGCCCGACACCAGGGCCACGCGGTCCGCGGACGCCGCCGCCGGGGTGGTGACCCTGGTCGTGGGCTCGGATCTCGACCTGGAGGAGTTGCGGTAACGGGTCCCTGGGCCCGTCAGCCCCCGGCGCGACGGCGGTGCCGATGCCAGGGCCGGAGCGGTGGCCGTCGTCGCCGTGGTGCTCGCGGGGAGATCCGGACGCGGACTCGCCGCGGTCCGGTGGTGGCCGGGCCGCGGCGAGGGTGTGGTCGCTGAGGGGTCAGGAGCCGGTGAGGCTGATGGCCAGGTCCGTGATGTTCAGCGGGAACTGCTTGATGAAGGCCGCCTCACCGGTGAAGGCGTTGACGGAGTACAGCGAGGGAAGGGTGGCGCCGTACGGGGTGAGGGAGGCGAAGGCGGTGTTGTCGACCGTCTTCCCGCCGGAGAGGGTGCTGTAGATGTCCATGCCGGCCTTGAGCTGGGCGTCGAGGCCGAGGCTGCCGGTCGGGGCGAGCGTGCCGTTGTTGGCCGGGGACTGGATGACGACCTGGTCGCTGTTGGTGTTGATGTCGAACAGCGTGGTCGCCGTGGCCCCGTTGAGGTCGTTGTTCGTGTACGCGGCGGCGGTGACGCCCTTGGTCGTGCCCTCGGTCGGCGGGGTGGTGAGGTTCACGTCCTGGATGGTCGTGTGGTCGTTGAGGTTGTGGCGCAGGTTCTGGCCGTTGTCGCTGATCACGCGGAGACGGTCGGCGGCCGGATTGAAGTCGACGCCGAACTGCGTGCCGGTCAGCGCGTACTGGAGCTGGGACACCTTGGTGACCACGACGTCCGTGGTGGCCGGCGGGGTCTTGATCGTGTAGATGCCGCCCTTGTTGCCGACTCCGTACAGCAGGCCGTCCTGCACCCGGAAGTCGATCCCGACCAGGGCCGTGTCGCTGCTGAGCCCGGTGACGGCCCGTACCCAGTTGAGTACGTCCGGCCGGTCCGTCGTGAACGTGGCCATCAGCGTGCCGTCGCCGCTGATCCCGAACGCGCGCAGGCTGGGGCCGGCGGCGGGGGCGGCCGAAGCGATGCCCGGCATGCCGAGCATCAGTGCCGTCGACGTGACCACGACCGCGATCGCCGCCGTGATTCTCTTTCTCGTGCCTGCTTTCATCGGGGTTTCCCTCCCGTTTGGGCGAGCGCCATCGTGGGGCGCCTGACTGAGGAATTCCGTACCCGCGCCCGTACTGATTGCCGAAGCCGTTCCGGAATCGTCCCGGAATGATTGACCCGGCCTTCCCCCACGGGCGTCCAGGCGGTTCTCATTAAGGCCGCTTTACGACTCCTCCACAAGCGGAAGCCGGGAGGAGAACGCCCCGATCCGGGAATTTTGCGCACTGTGACAAAAACCCTGTCGGCATACTTGCCGCCGATTTATGCGGAGTGATGAACGCCGTCCGGATCTCGCCTGTCGGCCGGTTCGTCCGGAATGACATGCTCGCCTCCATGGGGAGCCTCTTCGCCGAACTGGCCCGTCAGGCGTCGACCAACGCCCGCCGGGAGGTAGAGACGTACACGCGTGAGATCCCGGAGTTCGGATTCCTGGACAAGGACCCCCGAGCCCGGGTCGAGACGCTGGAACACTCGATGTGGTTACGGCATCGAACGGTCGAACTGTCGCCGCACAACAGCGAGTTGAGCGATGACGATCTCGGCTACATCGCGTCCATGGGTGAGCTGCGGGCGGGCGCGGGGATGACTCTCGACGCACGCCAGCAGGTGCTGCGCGTGCACACCGCGCTCATGCTGCGCGAGATCAACGAGGCGACCGACGCCCAGCGGGGCGGCGGCGTCGACGAACTCATGCGGATGATGACCTGGTTCGCCCCGCAGGGCGAGCGCGGCATCAGCGCCTACCGCCAGGGATTCGTACGCGTACTGCGCCGCAGAATGCCGTACACCGAGCAGGTCGCCCTGCTGGCCCGGTCATTGCTGAACGGCGATCCGATATCGGCGGAACTCGCCGCGGCCGTCGACATGAAACTGCCGGATCACTGTGCCGTGACGGTGTTCCGGCTGCCGGACCCGCCCACCGTGGACCGTTTCCTGGAAAACGAGATCGAGACCCTGGTAAAGGCTCACCAGGTGCCGGTCATGTGGGGACCGGAGGGCGGCGACGGGAGCGGTGAGCTGATCGCTCTGGTGCCCCTGACGCCCCGCGCCGAGGCAGCGGAGAACTTACCCCCGCACGCCGATCCCGACCTCTTGCCCGATCTCGCCCCCGGCCACCTGCCGGATCTCGTTCGGGACTTCGCCCTCGCCCTCGGCCGCCCCTGCGCCGTCGGCACCGCCACCGCGCCGCTGTCCGGGTCGGCGGACGCCCTGGACAGGGCTCGGCGGATCAGCAGGGCGGCCCCGCTGCGGCCCGCCTCCGCCCGGCCGCGACCGCACGCCTTGGCGGACGTCTTCGTCGAACTCGCCGTCGCGGACGTGCCGTTCGTCGACGCATGGCTGCGCTCGCTGGCCCGTCGGCTGGACTCCGGCCCGGACCTGCTGATCACCCTCGACGCGTACTACCGCCACGACATGCACCGCGGCGCCACGGCGACCGCCCTCAACGTCCACACCCGCACCCTGGACTACCGGCTGCGCCGGGTACGGGAACTCACCGGCATCGACCCGGGCTCGACCCGGGGCGTGCGGACGCTCAGCGCGGTCGTCACCCGGCGCCTGTCGGGTGCCTGGCGCTGACCGCGTCCGGTGTGCCGGACCAGGTGGCCGCCGCCCCCGTACGGCCGCCGATGCGGCAGGCTGGGGCCGTGAGCAACTCCAGTGACTCCCTCTTCATCAAGATCTGCGGTCTGAAGACCGAGCAGGACGTCGACACGGCCGTCGAGGCGGGCGCCGACGCCATCGGCTTCGTCTTCTCGGCCAGCCCGCGCCGGATCGACGCCGCCACCGCCGCCCGGCTGAGCCGCCGCGTGCCGGAGCACGTCCTGACGGTCGGCGTCTTCCGCCAGGAGCCCCTCGACGACGTGCGGTCCCTGGCGACCGAGTCGGGGATCGGGGCGATCCAGCTGCACGGCCCCGAGGACCGCGCCTACTACGACGACCTGGCGACCGGCGACTGGACCCTGATCCGCGCCGCGGCGTTCGGCGACGCGGTGCCGCGCTGCGGGGAGTTCGGCGAGGACATGCTCCTCGTCGACGCGCCCGTCCCCGGCTCGGGGATCGCCTGGGACTGGGCGAGCAGGCCGCTGACGGCCGCCGGCGAGAAGTGGCTCCTCGCGGGCGGCCTCACCCCGGAGAACGTGCGTGACGCCGTCGCCGCCACCGACCCCTGGGGCGTCGACGTCTCCAGCGGCGTCGAACAGCGCCGAGGCGTCAAGGACCCCGGTCTGATCAGGGAGTTCATCAAGGCGGCCCGCGCCGGGAGGTGACGGGCGGCCGCGCCACCGTCTGTTTCACGGCTGTGAGTCACGGGCTGGAGCTGTGAGTGGTGATGCCCGGCGTTCCCCCGCAAGTGACCCTGGGGTAAGGTCCCCACCGTTCCGACTACCGACTGAAGGTGGTCCGGTACGGGGAGTGTCGGAGGGGCGGCATGGTGAGGGAAACCCAGTCGGGTGAGGGTGTGTCCGTGGAGCGGGGCGGCGCGGGGTTGGAGGCGATGTCTCCCGAACCGCTGCTGACCCGGGACTACGAGACGCGCCCCTCGCTGGTGTACGAGCGGCTGCGGCAGCGGCACGGCGCGGTGGCGCCGGTCGACCTGCTGGGCGTGCCGGCCTGGCTGGTGCTCGGCTACCGCGAGGCGCTCCAGGTGCTCCAGGACGACGCCGGATGGCCCAAGGGCCTGGAGAACTGGCGGGCCCGGACCGAGGGCAGGGTCCCGGCCGACTGGCCGCTCGGACCCTCCCTGGAGGTCAACCACGTACTGATCCAGGGCGGCCCCGGCTACCGGTCGCTGCGGATGGCGTGGGACCAGGCGCTCAAGCCGTTCCAGGACCCGCGCAATCCCCAGGCGAAGCGGTTGAAGGCGGCCGTGACCGCCTACGCCGACGAGCTGATCACCCTGCTGGGGCAGGCGGGCGGTACGGGGCTCGCGGACCTGTCCGCGCAGTTCTCCCGGCCCCTGCCGCTGATGGTGGCCAGCCATCTGCTCGGCTTCCCCGGTTCCCAGGGCGACGACGCCCTGATGGACATGTGGCGGGTACTGGACGCGGGCCCCGACGCGGGGCCCGCCCTGGACCGGCTGCTGGGCGCGCTGACGGAACTGGCGGAGCTGAAGCGGAAGACGCCGGGCGAGGACTTCCCCTCCTACCTGCTGGCCGCCCACCCGGACCTCTCGCTCGACGAGCTGGCCCGTGAACTGTTCATGCTGCTGGGCATGACGTCCGACCATGTCGGCATCCTCATCTCCAACACGGTCGTCGAGGTTCTCTCGGGCGAGGACAGCGTGCGGGCGAGTCTCTCCGCCGGCATGGTCCGGGAGGCCATGAACCGGGTCGTGATGCGCAAGCCGCCGCTGGTGAACTTCGTGCCGAGGTTCGCGGCCGAGGACACCCCGCTCGGCAACTACACGATCCGCGCGGGCGACCCGGTCTGGGTCTCCTCCGCCGCGGCGCACGCCGACCCGCTCTTCGCCGACCATGTGGCACCCAGCACCACGGTCAGCACCCGGGCGCACCTGTCCTGGGGCGCGGGCCCGCGCCAGTGCCCGGCACGAGAACTCGCCTCGACGGTCGCCGCAGTCGGAGTGGGCCGGCTGTTCGAGCGGTTCGCGAACCTGGACCTCGCGCTCCCCGTCGACCAACTGCCCTGGCGTTCCTCACCGTTCATGCGGGGCCTGCGCTCGCTGCCCGTACGGTACGAACTCGTGCCGACGCCCGAACGGCCACCTACGGGCGACCCGGCGGCGGAGCCGACGGGGCACGCGGGGGGCACGGCGGAGACGGTGACGCCGGACGTGTCCGCCCGGCAGCGCTCCTCACTGTGGCGCTATCTCACGGGACTGATCCGCCCCGGCCGCTGACGGGCCATCACTGACGGACGGACGATCACCCGCGGCCGGACGATCACCGGCGGCCGGACGATCACGGCGGTCGGAAGGCCGCCGTCCGGGCTTCGCGCGGTCACGGGCTCCTCGGGCCCGTGACCGCGCCGACCTCAGCCGTCCTTCCCGGTGAGCAGCCGCCGTGGATTGGCGAGTCGGAAGGCGTACGCCGCCGCCCCGCCCAGGCCGAAGCCGGGCTGTTGCGGGAGTTCGGCGTAGGGACGGTCGGAGCCCTGGACGACGGCGTCCACGCCGAGGGCGCGGACCACGGCCTCGACGGCGGTCGGGCCGTAGGAGGACGTCTCGACGAAGACGTCCGGGTCCACCCCGGCGTCGCTCGCGCCGCCGCGGGCGGCGAAGCGCTCCCCGTGCAGCGGGGCGAGCCCGGCCAGCAGGGCGAAGCACACCCGCAGGCGGGAGTGGCGGGGGCGCCCGAAGGCGCGGAAGGCGAACCAGGCGGAGTGCATCTGCTGGACGTAGGGGACCATCGCGGGCCACCAGCCGGGCCCCTCGGCGCCGCCGGGCGCGGGCCCCGGGTGTACGAACAGCGGGAGGCCGCGCTCTTCGAGGAGGTCGAGGAGCGGGGCACAGCGCGCGTAACCGGCCGCGTCGGCAAGGGCGTTCGCCGGGAGCTGGAGGCCGACGAAGCCCCGGTCGAGATCCTTGGCCGTCGCCTTCGCGTCGACGTCCCGTACGCAGGCGGCGGCCCAGGCGCCGAACGGTTCGGGGAGCGCGGCCGAACCCTCGTGATAGGCATCGAGCAGGGGGCGCGCCTCGGCCGCCGGCAGCCACTCCACGCCGATCGGGGAGGAGAGCGAGACGAGGGCCAGGCCGAGGCCGTCGGTGTCGGCGAGTTCCGTACGGCGGGCGATGTCGTGGTCGGCGGGCGGGATCCCGTAGGGCGGCTCACCGTCGAGGAACAGGGTCCACCCGTCCAGGAACGGTGGTTCGCGGCGTGACCGCAGGGCCGCCACCAGCGAGGGGGTCCACAGATGCTGGTGCACGTCGCAGTTGGTCATGCCGCTCCTCCCACCAAGGCCGGCGCTTCCCCGGTCAGGGCGCGCAGGGTGCTCCGGACGTTGTCGGACTCCAGGATGTCGCGGCGCACCGTCTCCACGTCCACCCCGTACTGCCGGTCGTCGTCCAGGCGGGGAAGAACTTCCCTGATCGCACGCCGCAGGAACGCCGGTCCCCGCCCCAGTACGGCCGGTGCCGCCAGATCCACCGCCCGCGCGGCGACCTTGAGTGCGACGGCGAAGGTGAGCATGTCGTCGTCGATGACCTTCGGCCGTTCGCCATGGCTTCCCTTGGCCTCTGCGGTGACCTGACCCTCCAGGGGTCTTCTCCCGGATGTAGTTGCGCTCGATCCGCCCGGCCACGGCGAACACGGCGAAGAACACGGCGCCCATGCCGTTGCCCGGTGGAGGGCTTCGAGCTGGCACGCCGGCGCCTGGCGGGCGGTCGAGGTGTTGATTGACGACAACTCCCAGCCCTGCCCGACAGCCTGGCGGTGGCCGCGGAAGTGGTCGTCACGCAGACCCTTGTCGAAGGTCTCGGCATGGTGGCCCATGTCCGTCTCGTCCTGAGCTTTGTCCCTGAGGCCAGGGTTACCGCCGTCCTCTGAGCGGCAACAGCCGTCACTCCGCTCTCGGCGTCGGAGTCGAGGGGCGAGCTCACAGGAGTTCGGCGATCAGGCCGCGGATGCGCCGCTCGATCTCGTCCCGGATCGGGCGGACGGCTTCGACGCCCTGTCCGGCGGGGTCGTCGAGCTTCCAGTCGAGGTAGCGCTTGCCGGGGAAGACGGGGCAGGCGTCCCCGCAGCCCATGGTGATACACACGTCCGACGCCTTGACCGCTTCAACGGTGAGGATCTTGGGCGTCTGGGCGGACATGTCGATGCCGACCTCGCGCATCGCCTCGACCGCGGCCGGGTTGACGGAGCCCGCGGGTGCGGAGCCTGCGGAACGGACCTCGACGCGGTCCCCGGCCAGATGGGTCAGCCAGGCGGCGGCCATCTGCGAGCGGCCGGCGTTGTGGACGCAGACGAACAGAACGGAGGGCTTCTCGGACACGAAGGGTCTCTTCTCCAGGCAGGCAGGCAGGCAGGCGGGGAGGCGGGGAAGGCAGGCAGAGAGGCGGATATCAGTCGGCAATGACATCATCACCTGATGGTGTCAGCCATTACTGATGTGAAAGTATCAGTCCATGATGACGTCAGTCGACACTGAACTGATCCGGGTCCTGGCGGACCCCCTCAGGCTTCGGATCGTGACCCTGCTCTCCCGCGAGACGCTGTGCGCCACGCACCTCGTGGAGGAGACCGGTGCCAAGCAGACCAACCTCTCCAACCACCTGAAGGTGCTCAGAGAGGCCGGGGTCGTGGACACCGAGCCGTGCGGCCGCTTCGTCTACTACAAACTGCGCCCGGACGTCATCGCCCAGCTCGCCGGCCAGTTCGCCGACCTTGCCGAATCCGCGCGCACCGCCGCCGAGAACAAGAGGGCCTGTCCGTGACCCCCACCCAAGCTCCCGCCGCCGCCGAGGACTCCTCGGTCGTCGCGAAGCTCTCCACCCTGGACCGTTTCCTCGCGGTCTGGATCCTTCTCGCCATGGGCCTCGGCCTCGGACTCGGCCGGCTGATCCCCGGCCTGAACGGCGCGCTCGCCAAGGTGGAGGTCGGCGGCATTTCCCTGCCGATCGCGGTCGGCCTGCTGATCATGATGTACCCGGTCCTGGCGAAGGTCCGCTACGACAAGCTCGACACGGTCACCGGCGACCGCAGGCTGATGATCTCCTCGCTGGTCGTCAACTGGATCCTCGGCCCCGCGCTCATGTTCATGCTGGCCTGGATCTTCCTGGCGGACCTGCCCGAGTACCGCACCGGCCTGATCATCGTCGGCCTTGCCCGCTGCATCGCCATGGTCATCATCTGGAACGACCTCGCCTGCGGCGACCGCGAGGCCGCCGCCGTCCTCGTCGCCCTGAACTCGGCATTCCAGGTCGTCGCCTTCGGCGTGCTCGGCTGGTTCTACCTCGACCTGTTGCCCGGATGGCTCGGTCTCGGCGACGGCGAACACCTCGACATCTCCATGTGGAAGATCGCCCTGAACGTCGTCATCTTCCTCGGTGTCCCGCTGCTGGCCGGGTTCCTCACCCGCCGGATCGGGGAGAAAAGGCTGGGCCGCGAGACCTACGAGGCGAAGTTCCTGCCGAGGATCGGCCCGTGGGCCCTCTATGGCCTGCTGTTCACGATCGTCATCCTCTTCGCCCTGCAGGGCAGGACCATCACCTCCCAGCCACTGGACGTCGCCCGGATCGCACTGCCGCTGCTGGTCTACTTCGCGGTGATGTGGTTCGGCACCTTCGCCCTCGGCAAGGCGATCGGCCTGAACTACGACCGCACCGCCACCCTCGCCTTCACGGCGGCCGGCAACAACTTCGAGCTCGCCATCGCTGTCGCCATCGCCACCTTCGGCGTCACCTCCGGCCAGGCCCTCTCCGGCGTCGTCGGCCCCCTCATCGAGGTCCCCGTCCTGGTCGCCCTGGTCTACGTGTCGCTGGCCTGGCGCCGGAAATTCACGCAGGAGCGGCTCGCCTAGGGGCTGCCGGCGGTGGCCGGGCAGGGTTCACCGCAGGGCAGGGCTCACCGCCGGCCGGCGCCTGCTCCGCCCGTCCGGTCCTCGCCGCGTCAGCCGACGTGGCGGCTGCGGAGCTCCGGCAGGACGCCATCACGCCAGGTCCCGTCCCGTGACGGCGGCCGAGGCGCTCGCGGGTGCCGATGACCGGAACCGGGCGCGCTGGTCGAGGGCGAGGTCGACGGTGTTCTCCGGGAAGATCCCGGACCGGATCGTCCGGATGCCCGCGGCTTCCGTGGAGGCGATCAGCGCGTCCAAAGGGCTCTGGCCACCCCGCGCCCGCGCCCCCGGGCCGCGGGGTGGACGTGGACGGAGTGCTCCACGACTCCGGCGTACGCGCAGCGGCCGGACACCGCGGTGGCGGCCACCCGGCCCAGCGGCTTGCCGTCGGCGTCGAGCGCGGCGAAGCGGTGCTCGGGCGGCTTCGCCGCCTCGAACTCCGTTCAGTCGGGGGCGGTGGTCTCGAACGTGGCGTTGCCCTCGTGGATGCCCGCCCGGCAAATGGCGAGGACTTCGTCCGCGTGTGCGCCGGTGAGTGGTGTGATGGCGGGGCTCACGGCGTGGGCGCGCGGGTGAGGAGCTGACCCATGGCCGCCAGGACCGAGGGCTCGACCCGGTAGTAGACCCAGGTGCCGCGCCGCTCGGAGGAGAGCAGGCCGGCCTCGCGGAGTTTCTTCAGGTGGTGGGAGACCGTGGGCTGGGAGACGCCGACGTCGGAGATGTCGCACACGCACGCCTCCCCGCCCTCGTGCGAGGCCACCAGTGAGAACAGGCGCAGGCGTACCGGATCGCCGAGGGCCTTGAACATCAAGGCGGTCCGCTCCGCCTCCTCGGCCGTCAGTGGGCGCTCGGACAGGGGTGGGCAGCACGGGGCCGCGGCCTCGGGCTCCAGCAGCGGCAACACCTTCACAGTCGACATGCCCCCATCATCCTTCGAATTTCGACAGATGTCTATGTTGACGGACGTCGATATGCGGTGCACTCTTGAGGCGTCAGGACATCGACAAACATCGAATCAATAGGGGAGTCCGTCGTGAACACATCCACCGAAGCCCTGCCCGTCGTCGTGATCGGAGCGGGCCCCGCCGGCCTGGCCGCCGCCGCCCACCTCACCGAGCGCGGCCTCACGCCACTGGTCCTGGAAACCGGAACGGCCGCCGGCGGCGCGGTACGCGAGTGGGGCCACGTGCGGCTGTTCTCCACCTGGTCCGAGCTGGTGGACCCGGCCGCCGAGAAGCTCCTCGCGCCCACCGGCTGGACGGCCCCCGACGGTGCGACCTACCCCTCCGGCGCGGACTGGGCCGAGCGCTACCTCCAGCCCCTCGCCGACGCCCTCGGCGAGCGGGTCCACTACGGCGCCACCGTCACCGGCGTCTCCCGCCTCGGCCGCGACCGGATCGTGGACGCCGACCGGGAGCAGCAGCCCTTCACCGTCCGCATCCTGAATTCCGACGGCACCGAGAAGCGCATCCTGGCCTCCGCCGTCATCGACGCCTCCGGCACCTGGTCCACCCCCGGCCCCATCGGAGGCGACGGCCTGCCCGCCCTCGGCGAGAAGGCCGCCGCCGACCGGATCTCCTACCGGATCCCGGACCTGAAGGATCCGGCCGTCCGCGCCCGGTACGCGGGCAGGCGCACCGCCGTCATCGGCTCCGGCGCGTCCGCCTTCACCGCGCTGGCCTACCTCGCCGACCTCTCCGAGGCCGAGAACGGGACCGGCACCCACGCGGTGTGGGTCCTGCGCCGAGGTATCAGCGGCTCCACCTTCGGCGGCGGCACCGCCGACCGGCTCCCCGCCCGAGGCGCCCTCGGCCTCGCCGCGAAGGCCGCCGTCGACGACGGCCACGCCGACGCGGTCACCGGCTTCCGCACCGACGCCGTCCAGCGCGACAGCGACGGCCGGCTGGTCCTGGTCGCCGAGGACGGCCGCCGCCTGGACCCCGTCGACGAAGTGATCGTCCTCACCGGACTGCGCCCCGACCTGTCCTTCGTCTCCGAGCTGCGTCTTGCCCTGGACGAGCGCCTCCAGGCCCCGCTCGAGCTCGCCCCGCTGATCGACCCGAACCAGCACTCCTGCGGCACGGTCCACCCCCACGGCGTCAACGAGCTCTCCCACCCCGAACAGGGCATCTACCTCGTCGGCATGAAGTCCTACGGCCGCGCCCCCACCTTCCTCGCCATGACCGGCTACGAGCAGGTCCGCTCCATCGCCGCCCACCTCGCCGGAGACCAGGAGGCCGCCGAACGCGTGGAGCTGACCCTTCCGGAGACCGGCGTGTGCGGAGGCGCGGGCCTCTTCGACCAGCCCCAGGCCGCCGAGGAGACCAGCGGCGGATGCTGCGCGGCCCCCACGACGCTCACGATCGGATCTCCCGCCTCTTCTTCCGGCGGTTGCTGACCCACGTGTCACACATCAAGGCCGACGGGGCCGCGACCGGGACGGCGGTCCGGTCGCGGCCCCGCGCCGCGCTGCCCGCTCTGTGCGTCACCCAGATCACCGGCTGGGGAACCGTCTACTACGCGTTCCCCGTCCTGAACCCCGCCATCACCGCAGACACGCACTGGAGCGCGGGCGCCACCACCGCCGCGTTCTCCGGCGCACTTCTCGTCTCCGCCCTCGCGGGAATCCACGTCGGCCGGATCCTGGACCACCGCGGCCCCCGCCTCGTGATGACGGGCGGCTCCGTCCTCGGCGTGCTCAGCCTGCTGACCGTGGCCGCCGCTCCCCATCTCGCCGTCTTCGCGGTGGGATGGCTGTTGGCGGGCGCGGCGATGGCCGCCACCTTCTATCAACCCGCATTCGCCGCCCTCACCCGCTGGTGGGCCCCCGACCACATCCGCGCCCTGACCACCGTCACCCTCGCCGGCGGACTCGCCTCCACCGTCTTCGCACCCCTGACCGCCCTCCTCGCCGACCACATGTCCTGGCGCGCCACCTATGCGGTACTGGCCGGTGTTCTCGCGATCGTGACCGTGCCCGCCCACGCTCTGGCACTCAAAGCGCCATGGCCGCCCGCCCCCAAAGATCCTGCTCATGCTGCCGCCAGCGAGTCCGCGGCCCGGGGGAGAGCGTTCTGGATGCTGGCCGCCACCTTCACCCTCTCCGGGTTCGCGATGTACGCCGTCGTCATGGGACTCGTGCCGCTCATGCTCGAACGCGGCTACACCACCACCCAGGCCGCCTGGGCCCTCGGTCTCGGCGGCGCCGGACAGACCCTCGGCCGTATGCTCTACGCCGCCCTCGCCCGCCGCACCGGCACCACCGCCCGCACCACCACGCTGGTCGGCCTCGGCGGCCTCACCACCGCCGCCCTCGCGGTCACCGCCGGCCCCTACGTGCTCCTCGTCGGCCTCGCCGTGATCGCCGGAACGGTACGCGGCAACCTCACCCTCCTCCAGGCGACCGCCGTCACCGACCGCTGGGGCACCACCCACTACGGCCGACTCTCCGGGCTCCTCACCGCACCGGCCCACGCCGCGGCCGCCCTCGCGCCCTTCGCCGGCGCCGCTCTGGCCGCACCGCTCGGCGGATACCCCGCGCTCTTCGCCCTCCTCGCCGCGCTCTCCACCGTGGCGGCCGTCACCAGCCTCCGATCCAGCCCGCCCCGTCTGGCCCGATGATCCCCGCGCTCCGCCCGCCTTCTCGGCGGCCCCGCAGGCCGGTCAGATCGTAGGCGTCACGAACCGTATGAGGTGTCTCCCCTCCCTCCGTGCCGGCCCAGCATCAATGGGGGCAAATCTCGCACAGAACTGAAATGGGGGCATCGCCGGTGCGGCTCGGCGTGAACGTAACGTGCTGTTCACGGAATTCCATTGACTGTCATTCAGTCACCGACGACTCTGCATGACCATATGCAGTCGGGTAAGGGGCAGTGTTGATCAGATTCGACGCGGTGAGCAAGAAATATCCCAACGGCACGACAGCGGTGGACGACCTGACCCTGGAACTGGCCGAGGGTGGCATCACGGTCCTGGTCGGTCCTTCCGGCTGCGGCAAGACCACCACCCTGCGCATGATCAACCGCATGGTGGAGCCGACCGCCGGCACGGTGAGCCTGCGCGGCCGGGACATCAGGGAGGTCAACGCGCCCGAACTGCGCCGGGGCATCGGGTATGTGATCCAGCACGCGGGGCTGTTCCCGCACCGCACCATCCTCGACAACATAGCGACCGTTCCGCTGCTGCTGGGGTGGGGCAAGAAGAAGGCGCGGGCCCGGGCGGCGGAACTGCTCGAACTGGTCGGCCTGCCCGCCGAGATGGCCAAGCGCTACCCGAACCAGCTCTCCGGCGGGCAGCAGCAGCGCGTCGGGGTGGCCAGGGCGCTGGGCGCCGACCCGCCGTTGCTGCTGATGGACGAGCCGTTCAGCGCGGTCGACCCGATCGTGCGGGCGGAGCTGCAGGCCGAGTTCATCCGGCTGCAGAAGGAACTGCACAAGACGATCGTGTTCGTCACCCACGACATCGACGAGGCCATCAAACTCGGCGACAACATCGCCGTGTTCCGCACCGGCGGCAAGCTCGCCCAGTTCGACACCCCCGAGCGGCTGCTCGCCGGCCCCGCCGACGACTTCGTGGCCGACTTCGTGGGGCAGGACCGGGGCATCCGCCGGCTCTCCTTCGTCGACGCGTCCGAACTGCCGCTGCGCGACGGCCCGGTGCTGTCGGCCACCTCTCCCGTCGCCGAGGCCCGGTCGGTGGACGCGCCCTGGGTGCTCGTCGTCGACGACGCCCGAAGGCCGCTCGGCTGGGCCGCGACCGACACACTGCCGGCCACCGGCACCCTCGCGGACGCGCCCCTGACCCCCCTCGGCCACACCTTCAGCCTCGTCGGCGACTCGGCACGCGCCGCCCTCGACTCGGCCCTCCTGTCACCCGCCCGCCTCGCGGTGGCCGTAGACGCGGAGGGCGCGGTCGCCGGAGTCGCGGACGCGTACGAACTCTCCGCCGGGGTCGCCGCCGAGCGGTCCGCCGAGGGGACCGCCGCAGTGGTGACCGGGAGCGTGTCGGCCGAAGTCGCTCCGGCGAAGGGGGAGTCGACGGCGAGCGTCGCGTCGGAGCAGTCCGTGTCGTCGGAGTCCGCGTCGGCCGTGGACAAGGCGGCCGCCCCCGACACCCCGGGCGGCGGTGGCCGATGAGTGACGACGAACCACTGGTCCGGTGGGGGTGGATAGCCGACCACACGGCCGAACTCGCCGAGTACACCGGCATCCACCTCAGACTCGGCCTGCTGCCGGTGCTGTTCGGGCTGATCATCTCCGTGCCGCTCGGTATCCTGTGCCACCGCTGGCGCTGGCTCTACCCGCCGGTGCTGACCGTGTCGAACATCATGTACTCGATCCCGTCCCTCGCCCTGTTCATGATCTTCGTCCGCTACACCGGGCTGACCGAACAGACGGTGATGATCCCGCTGACGCTCTACACCCTGTCGGTGCTGGTCCCCAACGTGGTCGACGGCCTCGCCTCGGTCCCCGAGCCCGTTCGGCTCGCGGCCACCGCGATGGGATTCGGCGCCGTACGCCGGGTCGTCCAGGTCGAGCTGCCGATCGCCGTACCCGTCGTCATCGCCGGCGTACGCGTCGCCGCCGTCTCGTCCATCAGCCTCGTCGCCGTGGGACAGCTGATCGGGCAGGGCGGCCTCGGCTACTACATCACCCGCGGCCTCCAACTCGACTTCCCCACCCCGATCGTCACCGCGATCGTCCTGATCATGCTGCTCGCGCTCGCCACCGACGCGTTGCTGGTCCTGGCGCAGCGGCTGCTCACCCCGTGGTCCCGGAACAAGGTGACGTCGGCATGAACGATTTCCTGAACCAGATGGAGCTCGTGGGGGACTGGCTGACGTCCTCGGCGCAGTGGCACGGCGACGACGGCATCCCGCGGCGGCTGCTGGAGCATCTCACCTACAGCGGGCTGTCGTTGCTGTTCGCCGCCGTCATCGGGCTGACGTTCGGACTGCTCGTCGGGCACACCGGCCGTGGCGCCTTCGCCGTGGCCAGCGTGGCGAACCTCGCCCGCGCGATCCCCACCTTCGGTCTGGTCGTCCTCGTGGTCACGCTCGCCGGGCTCAGTACCACGCCGGTCCTGGTCGCCCTGGTCGCGCTCGCGGTACCGCCGATCCTCATCAACACCTTCGAGGGGGTACGGGGCGTGGACCCCGCGACCCGGGACGCCGCGCGCGGGGTCGGTATGACCGAGTGGGAGGTCCTGGCCCGGGTCGAGGTGCCGATGGCGCTGCCGCTGATCCTCCTCGGGCTGCGGGTCGCCGCGATCCAGGTCGTGGCCACCGCGACCGTCGCCGCCTACCCCGGTCTCGGCGGCCTGGGCCGCTACATCGTCGACGGACTCTCCCGCAACGACTACGAGCTGGTCATCGGCGGCTCCACGGTCGTCGTCGCCCTCGCGCTCGTCGTCCAGACCGTGTTCACCGCGCTGCGACGCGTCGTCGTCTCGCCGGGCCTGAGGGGCACGGCGTCCAAGTCCTGAAGTCATACGTCCCAGGCGCGCACCCCGACCCGCATCCGGCGTCCCTCATTTCGATTCCGATTCCGATACTGATCCCTGAATTTTTCGAGCTTCCGGGCTCCGAGAGAGGAAAACCCATGCGAGGCATGTACCGAGGCGCCGCGTTCGGCCTCATCACCGCACTCACGCTGACCGCCTGCGGCGGCGGCGGTGACAGCGACGACAATCCGCTGGGCGGTGACAGCGGCGGCGGCGCGGGCAACGCCGTCGTCGTCGGCTCGGCCAACTTCCCCGAGAACCAACTGCTCGCCGAGATCTACGCGCAGGCACTGGAGGGCAAGGGCCTGAAGGTGACCCGGAAGTTCGACATCGGCGCTCGCGAGGTCTACTACGACCAGGTGGTCAAGGGCGGCATCAGTGTCTTCCCCGAGTACAACGGCGCCCTGCTGACAGTGGCGGTCGACAAGAACAGCACCGCGACCAGCACCGAGGACATCAACGCCGAACTGAAGGAGAAGCTGCCGTCGTCGGTGGAGATCCTCGACTCCGCCGCGGCCGAGGACAAGGACTCGGTGACGGTCACCGCCGAGACGGCCGCCAAGTACAACCTCAAGACGCTCGCCGACCTCAAGCCGGTCGCCGGGGACATGACGATCGGGGCCGGGTCGGAGTTCAAGACCCGCACGCAGGGCGGCGTGGGCCTGAAGAAGGTCTACGGCGTGGACTTCGGGAAGTTCCAGCCGCTCGACGCGGGTGCCCAGAGCACGCTGGTGAAGCTGCTGAAGGACGACAAGGTGCAGGCCGCCAACCTTTACACCACCGACCCTGCCATCGTCGCGGACAAGCTGGTGGTCCTGGAGGACCCGAAGAACCTCTTCGCCTCGCAGAACGTCACGCCTCTCGTCTACAAGGACGCGGTGAACGACAAGGCGAAGGAGGCGCTCAACGCCGTCTCCGCCAAGCTCACCACCGAGGACCTGCTGGAGATGATGAAGAAGCTCGTCAACGACAAAGAGGACGCCGACACCGTCGCCAAGGACTGGCTGACGTCCGCCGGCATCGCGGGCTGACCTTTCTCGGCCATGCCCACACCGTCCGCCCCCGCTCCTGCCCGGCACCGCACACCGACCACCCCGCCGGGCAGGGGGACGGGGACCGAACACGATGACCGGCCGGGAGACCAGATGACGGACGCTGTCGGCACCGACGGGCCGGGCGGTGTGGGCACGGTGAGACCTGATGGGGTCGGTAGCGACGGGCCGCGCGGTGTCGGCACCGTGAGATCCGATGGGGCCGGTGGCGACGGGCCGGGCGGAGTCGGCGCGGCCGCGCGGCTGCAGCAGCTCTTCGAAGGCCGTCGGCTCACCCCGACCCAGCGCCGCATCGCGCACTGCCTGGTCCGGCAGGCGGCCGACGTGCCCTATCTGTCGAGCGTGGGACTGGCCCACCTGGCCGGTGTCAGCCAGCCGTCGGTGACCCGCTTCGCGGTCGCTCTCGGCTTCGACGGCTATCCGGCCCTACGCGCCCACCTGCGGGCGGTCGCCCCCACCGGTCACGGCTTCGACGGACGGTCGGCCAACCCGTACCAGCGCGCCGTGCAGGCCGAGATCGACAATCTGCGGCACCTGGCGTCCCTGCTCACGAACCCCGAACCCGTGGAACGCGCGGGCCGTCTGCTCGCAGCCTCCCGGCCGCTGCCGGTGCTCGGGCTGCGCGCCTCCGCCGCCCAGGCCCGCGGCTTCGCCTACTTCGCGGCGAAGGTCCACACCGACGTACGGCTGCTCGACGAGGGCGGCTCACTGCTCGCCGACCGCATCGACGCGGCCCGGCAGGCCGGGGCGAGCGCGCTGCTGTGCTTCGCGCTGCCCCGCCACCCGCGCGAACTCCTCGACGCCCTCGCCCACGCCCGTGCCGCGGGCCTGACGGTGGTGACGGTCGCCGACGGGACCTTCGCCCCGGTCGCCGCCCACAGCGACCTGCTGCTGCCCGCCGCGGTGGGCACCGGCCTGGTCTTCGACACCGTCGGCGCCCCCATGCTGCTGGGCCAGGTCCTCCTGGAGGCGATGTGCGACGCCCTCCCGGACGCCCAGGCCCACCTGGAGGAGTTCGACGCGCGGGCCGCGGCGCGTGGACTGTTCGTCGACTGACCGGCACGGCTGTGCGGGCCGCCCACCTCACTCCGTGGAGCGCAACGCCTTCCAGACCCGCGGACGTACGACACCGTCGGTGATGAGCAGCCCCTTGTCCTGCTGGAAGCTCTGCACCGCGGCCTGCGTCCCGGAGTCGAACTCGCCGTCCACGCCGCCGCCCCCGAGGCTGTAGCCGCGCTTGGACAGCATGCACTGCACCTGCATGACGCGTGGGCCGCTGCTCCCCGGGCGGGTGAGTCCGTTGCCGTAGTAGTACGTGCAGTCCGTGAGCCAGGCCGGGGTCCCGGGCTCGGTGGGCGCTTCGGTCGGAGTGGGCGTGGTCTCGGTGGGCGCGCTGGTCCCGGGGGCGGGAGCGGAGGAATCCGTGTCCGGGTCGTCGTCGGCCGTGCCGGAACCGGAACCGGACCCGGAAGCCGATGTGTCGGGGCGCGGGGTGCCGCCGTCGGCCGAGGCCCGCTCGTCCTTGCCGGACACCTCCGCCGCCTCCGAGCCGCCGTCCGGGGCGGCGCCCGCACCGTTCGAGCCCGCGGTCGCCGACACCGAGGCCGCGCCGCCGGGCAGGGCGTCGGCGGAGGCCGTCGTACCCCTCTGCGGCGAGGCCGTGGCGGTGGAGGGGCCGCGGAGGGTGAGGGCGGCGACACCGGCGGCCGTCATGCACAGAGCCAGACCCGCGGCGCCGATCAGCACCCGCTTGCGGCGGGTCCGGGTCCGGGTGCGGGGCGGCGTCGGATGCAACGGCTGTGCCGAAGCGTCGGCGGACGGACTCGGCGGTACGTCGGCGGCGGGCGATGCCGCCTTCCGCAACGGTGCGGGGCCGGGCTGTTCGAGGGGGACGCGGCGCAGCGTCTCGCTCGCCCGCTGCCGGGCGAGCACTCTGCCGGCCAGCGGTTCGGGCCAGGCGAAAACCCCGGCCGGTACGGCAGCCTCGGCGTCCAAGAATTCGGGTCCGGCCACCTCGAAGCCCGCGGTGTCGGGCCCGGCCGCCTCGATCAGCAGTCCCGGCGTCGGCCGCTGTCCGGGCTCCTTGGCCAGACAGGCGGAGAGCAGCGCGGCGAGTCCGGCGTCGGCCGTCGCGATCTCGGCGAGCACCTCCGGGTTGGGTTCCTCGAACGCCACCCGGTGCATGACGTCGACGCCGGTGCCGTCGCCGAACGGGGCGCTGCCGGTGGCCGCGAAGACCAGGGTGCAGGCCAGGGAGAAGATGTCCGAGGCCGTGTCGCACGTGCCTGTCCGCAGATACTCCGGAGACATGTAGGCCGGGGTGCCGACCCGGTTGCCCGTGCTGGTGATCGCGCTCGCGTCGGCGGCCTTCGCGATACCGAAGTCGATGACGTGCGCGCCCCGGGCGGACAGCAGGACGTTGGACGGCTTCAGGTCCCGGTGCACGATCCCCGCGGCGGAGAGGTCGGCGAGGGCCTGCCCCAGCTCCGCCAGCAGCCGCCGGACGGCGACGGCCGGCAGGGGGCCGTCCTCCTGCACGGCGACCGAAAGATCGAGCCCCGGCAGATACTCGGTGGCCATCCACAGCAGTTCGTCCCGGAAGCCCGTGCCGGCCAGGCGCGGCATGCGCGGCGTGCGCACCCGGCTGTGCACCGACGCCTCCTGCTCGAACCGCCGACGGAATTGGATGTCCTCCGCGTACTCGGGCCTGATCACCTTCACCGCGACGAGGTCGGGCCCGCCGTCCGCGGGGCGCGCCAGATAGACACGCCCCATTCCACCGCTGCCGAGCAGCCCCAGTGGCACATAGGGACCGATACGGTCCGGGTCGCCGGGGCGCAGAGGAAGAGCACCGGCCTGTCGCAGCGCCGGAGCTCTGTCCGCCGTCGATGATGGCGGCACCGGCCGCTGGTCTGACACAACACCCCCGAAAAGACTTTTGGCGTACGTCAGTTCGCGCCCAAGGAGTTGAGGCTAACTCAGCGGGGGCGCGCATTCCGGGTTTCGGTCACTTCCGCTCCGCGAGAGGCTCCACCCGGGGAGGCCGACCCGCCCCTGCCCGGCCGAGCGCCACAAGAAGCTGATTAAAACGTTTCATTTCTCAGGAATCACTTACGCCCCACCTATTGACCGGATTCGACGCGGAACTCTAACCTCCGGGCAATCGCGTTGAAACCTTTCATGATGCGATTCTCACGGACCGAACCCATCGACCGAAGGTACGCACCATGGCGCAGGACTTCTCACGGCGACGACTTCTCCAGTTCGGTGGCATCGCGGCCACCGCCGTCGTCCTGTCCGGGCCCCAGGCAGCCGCCGCCGACGGCCCGGTGGACATGGCCGCGGCCGCGACGACGACGCCCGCGCCGACCGGGATGCTCACGGATCTGCTGCCGCGGGCGCTCGGTACGAACGCCGGGCAGAACCCTCGCTTCAGCTGGCAGGTGCCGGACCTCCGTGAGGGCACCGTGCAGCGCGCCTACCAGCTCCAACTGGCGGCCACCCCGGGCGGGTTCGAGGACGACGACCAGTTGGTGTGGGACTCCGGGAAGCGGGACTCCGCCGACTCCACGGCCGTACCGTACGGCGGACCGGCGCTGAAGCCCCGTACGGCCTACTGGTGGCGGGTCAGAAGCTGGGTCAACAAGCGTTCGGCATGGTCGGAGCCTGTCCTGCTGGCCACGTCGGTCGAGGACGAGTGGGAGGCGAAGCCGATCTGGGTGCCGGCCGGGCCGGTGATGACCGACGGCACCTTCACCGTCCGCGTGAAGATCACCGCCGTGGCGGCCGGACTGTGGTTCCGGGCCACGAACACCGCCAACAACTACATGTGGCAGCTGCGCGCGGGCACCACCGGTGTGCTGCGCAAGCACGTCTGCGTGAACGGCACGTACACCGTGCTCGGCGAGGTGAGGCTGCCGTTCGCGGTCACCGCCGGGGAGTGGGTGGACCTGAGCGTCACCACGGCGGGCGCCACCTTCACCACCACGGTCAACGGCACCGTCGTGGACACCACCACCGACAGCCGCTACGCCTCCGGCAACGTCGGCCTGCGCAACGGCGGCACCGAGTCCCAGACCTACGACCGGGTCACCTTCACTGCCGCCGACGGCACGGTCCTCCTCGACGACGACTTCGCCTCCGACAAGGGCACCTTCGCCACCGGCACGGTCTCCGGCGACGTCCTCACCTTCCCGACCGGCGCCTCCTCGCTCTCCTCCTACGGGGCCGACGACACCTGGGCGCTGCTGCGCCACGAGTACGACACGAAGGCCGGCAAGGAGATAGCGGCGGCGGTCCTCTACGTGGCGGCCACCTCGCCCGATCCGGCCCGGCAGTACGTCGCGAAGGTGTGCAGCAACGGCACGACGGTCGGCTACGCCTCCGTCCGCTCCGGCACCGGCACCGCCTACCAGGCCTTCGACGTGACCTCCACGCTGCGGGCGGACGGGAAGGCCAACGCGCTGTCCGCGCTGTGCTGGACCACCTCGCAGCAGAAGTTCCTGGCCCAACTGGAGGTCACGTACACCGACGGCAGCCGGTCGACCGTCGCCTCCGGCGACCACTGGAAGGCGCGCCGCCAGGCCGGGCTGCTGCCGTCGAAGGGCAGTGCGGGCAGCAGCTACTTCACCGTTCCGCAGGAGTACTGGGACCTGCGCCGCGAGCCGGTGGGCTGGACGAAGCCCGGCTTCGACGACGGCGACTGGTTCGAGCCGGTCGTCCGTACGGCGATCGACGGTCTCGTCCCCGCGCTGATCGAGGCGATACGGCCGCACGACGCCACCCCCGCCTCGGTCACGCGGGTCGCCGAAGGACGCTGGCTGGTCGACCTCGGCCGGGAGATCGTCGGCGGGCTGGCCCTGGAGGTCACCGGCGCCGCGGGCGACACCGTCGACGTGCGGCTCGGCGAGGAGCTGAACCCGGACGGCACGGTCAAGTACCAGCTGCGCGCCACCAACACCTACCGCGAGGTCTGGACCCTGCGGGACGGCGAGCAGCGCTTCGAGCACTGGGGCTACCGCGGCTTCCGCTGGGCCGAACTGCGCACCACGCTGGACCTGTCGGACGCGGTCGTCACCGGTCGCGCCTGGAAGCTCGACTGGGACGACTCGCACGCCTCGTTCCGCAGCTCGGACGCCGACCTGGACCGGGTCTGGGAGCTGTGCCGCTACTCCATCGAGGCCACGCGCGGCGACCTCTACACGGACACGCCCACCCGCGAACGCGGCCCGTACGAGGGTGACGCGCTGATCAACCAGCTCTCCGAGTACGGCGTGCAGCGCTCGTACGCTCTCGCCCGCTGGTCGAACGACTATCTGGTCCGCAAGGGCACCTGGCCCACCGAGTACCGGCTGATGTGCGCGATCTCCGCGTGGGAGGACTATCTCGCCACGGGCGACGACCGGCAGCTCGCCAAGGACTACGACCTGCTGACCGCGAAGAACCTCACCTCGTACCTGGACTCCGCGGGCCTGGTCCGCAAGGCACCCGGCAGCACCAGCCAGGACCTCGGCGATCTCGTCGACTGGCCCACCGCCAGCCGTGACGGGTATGTCTTCACCAACGTCAACACGGTCGTCAACGCCTTCCAGTACGCGGCCTTCGCGGCGCTCGCCGAGTGCGCCGCGGCCCTCGGCAAGGACGCCGACGCGACCACCCTGCACGGCAGGGCCGAAACCCTCGCCACCGCCATGCGCGCCACCCTCCTCGACAGTGCGGGCGGGCGCTTCCTCGACGGCGTCGGCACCACCCACAGCGCCCAGCACGCGACCGCCTTCCCGGTGGCGCTGGGTGTCGCCGACGCACTGGACAAGGAGGTGCTGGCCAGGCTGGGCGACACCCTGGCGGCGGGTGGCATGAAGGTGAGCGTGTACGGGTCGCAGTTCCTGCTCGACGCGCTGTTCCGGCTGGGCCGCTCCGACGCCGCCCTCGCCCTGCTCACCTCCACGGCCACCAACTCGTGGCTGCACATGCTGGACGCGCTCAAGGCGACCATCGTCACGGAGGCGTGGGACCCCGCGCTGAAGTCCAACATGACGCTCTCGCACGCCTGGGCGTCCGCGCCGGCCAACGCCGTGGCCCGGCACATCCTCGGCGTGCAGGTCAGCGAACCCGGCGCGGCCGGGTTCCGGATCCGGCCCAGGACCGGGTCGCTGACCGAGGTCGACGGTACGGTGCCCTCCCTGCGCGGGCCCGTCTCGGTCCAGGTGCGCCGCTCCGGGGACACGCACACCACAGTGGTGACCCTGCCGCCGAACTCCCGTGCCGTGCTGGAGGTGGAGATCGGGGACGCCGCCCCGAAGGCGTACCGGGTGAAGGCGGTCACGCCGCGCGGGGAGGGAAGCGCGAAGGTCGAGTCGTTCACCGACCTCACGGGCACGGTGCTGCGGATCGGCCCGATCGGCTCCGGCACGACGGAGGTGCGACGCAAGACCTCCTGAGCGTCTCTGATCAGCTGAGCGATCCTCAACACCCGCCCCGTGGGGTCCTCACCGCGGGGCGGGCGCGTCCACATCGGCGGCACTCCCGTGCGCGGCCGGCAGCGAAGCGGCCAGGCCGGACACCGGACCAGCCGCCCGACCCACCCGCTCCGCCGGCACCCCCTCCCGATCGTCGACCTCGCCAACGAGCCCTCTGGGACCGCCCTCCGATGCCCGGACCGTCCTCGAAGGCGACCCGGGGCCCCTGGCGCAGGGCCTGTCCGGCGCAGGTGGACGAACCCGGCGTTCCGGTGTCACCGGGCTCGGCTAGAGTCTCGGCTCACCTCGGTCGGACGTCCTGGTCGGGGCTGTGCGCTGGGGGTACGACGCCATGGGGCCCGGAAGAACGGACCTGCCCGGTTACGAGATCGACGAAGTCCTGGGCCAAGGCGGATTCGCCACGGTGTACCGGGCCCGGCAGCTGGCCGTGGGCCGGGAGGTCGCGCTGAAGGTGGACAGCAGGGTGCTGTCCACACCGCGCGACCGGCAGCGCTTCATGCGCGAGGTCACGGCCGCCGGGCAACTGTCCGGGCACCCCCATGTGGTTCCGGTGTACGACGCCGGGGTCCTCGCCGACAACCGCCCCTACATGGTGCTGGAACTGTGCCCCGGCGGCTCCCTGGGCGACCGGCTGCACCGGCAGGGCGCGCTCCCGGCCAAGGATGCACGCGACATCGGTGTGGGCCTCGCCGACGCGGTGGCCGCCGCCCACGCCGCCGGGGTGCTGCACCGCGACATCAAGCCCGGCAACGTCATGGTCAACCGGTACGGGGGCGTCGCCCTGACCGACTTCGGCCTCGCCGCCATGCCGCAGCCGGGACGCGAACTGTCCGTGACCCGGGAGGCGCTGACCCCCGCGTACGCGCCGCCCGAGGCCTTCCGCATGGCGGACCCCAGCCCGGCCGGCGATGTGTACTCCCTGGCCGCGACCGTCTACGCCCTGCTGTGCGGCCGCCCGCCGCACTACCCGGAGGACGGCACCCAGCTCAGCCTCGCCGAACTGATCGTGCGCCACACCTGGCCGTACGCCGACCTCCCCGGACTGCCGCCCGCCTTCAACTCGGCGCTCCGGTACGCCCTCGCGGGCGACCCCGCCCACCGCCTGTCCGACGCGGGCGCGTTCCGCGACGCCCTCGCCGCCGTCGACCTCGACACCGTGGACCTGCGAGGCCTCGGTGACGGAGCGGGAGGTGGCGGTGGAGCGGGAGGCGATGGCGGCTTCGGCCCGGCGCCCGGCATGACGACGATGCCGCCGTACGGGGCCGCGCCGCCCACGACGATGCCGCCGTACGGGGCCGTGCCGCCCACGACGATGCCGCCGTACGGGGCCGTGCCGCCGGGCGGGGGCGGTACGACCGTGGTTCCCGGGGCGGGCGGGACGGGTGGTACCACCGTGGTTCCGGGGCCCGGGCCCGGTGGCGATGGCGACGGTGGGCGGAAGGGGGCGGCGCGGCGTCGGCCGGCGGTGATCGCCGTACTCGCGGCCGTGGCCGTCTCCGTGAGCGTGTCGGTCACCGTGGTGACGAACTGGGGCGGCGACACGGACGACGGTGGTGGGGGCGGCTCCTCCTCTGCCGCCTCGCCGTCCACCGGCGCCACCGCCGAGGGCAAGGGCACCTCGGGGCTCGGGGTGGCGACCACGACGGAGAACTGCCCCGCGACGGACGTCGACGGCGTGGGCGGCCGGTGCGTCGCGACCCCGGAGTGCTGGAGCGGCATCCTCGACGTCTCCGGCATCGTCACCGTCAGCCGTGCGGACTGCCAGACCAAGCACGTGTGGGAGACCTTCGCGATCGCGCCGCTGCCGGAGGACGGCATGACGAACAACGCGCGGGACCTGATCAAGCATCCGGACGTCAAGGCGCTCTGCTCGCAGAAGGTCATGGCCGCGACGATGACCGCCGACGGCCGTGCCGTCGCGGACGAGTGGAACGTCGACATCATTCCGCCGTCGGCGGCGGAGTGGGACAAGGGGCTGCGTGTCTTCCGCTGCGTGGCCGCGGCGGTCACGGACGACGGCGAGAAGACGGGGAGCCAGTTCGCGGTGCGGGGGTGACCGGAGTGCGGGCACGCGGGCCGCACGACCCGTCACGTAGGCCAGACCTCCGATCACCTGTCAGTGATGGGACTCTCATGGCACGCCGGCCGCATTGCCGCGACCATGGTGTTCCTCACCAGGCAGGCCGAAGGGATCCGGAATGCTCCGCAAGGTACTGGTCGCCAACCGCGGCGAGATCGCGATCCGCGCGTTCCGCGCAGGCTACGAAGTGGGCGCGCGGACGGTCGCCGTCTTCCCCCACGAGGACCGCAACTCGCTGCACCGGCTCAAGGCCGACGAGGCCTACGAGATCGGCGAACCGGGACACCCCGTGCGGGCGTATCTCTCTGTCGAGGAGATCATGCGCGCCGCGCGGCTGGCGGGCGCCGACGCCGTCTATCCGGGTTACGGGTTCCTGTCCGAGAACCCCGAGCTGGCCCGGGCGTGCGAGGAGGCCGGCATCACGTTCGTCGGCCCCAGCGCGCACATCCTGGAGCTGACGGGCAACAAGGCGCGCGCGGTGGCCGCCGCCCGCGCCGCGGGCGTACCGGTCCTCGGCTCCTCCGAGCCCTCCAACGACGTCGACGCACTGGTCCGCGCCGCCGACGACATCGGCTTCCCCGTCTTCGTCAAGGCCGTCGCCGGCGGCGGTGGACGCGGTATGCGCCGCGTCCAGGACCCCGCCACGCTGCGTGAGTCCATCGAGGCGGCGTCCCGCGAGGCCGCCTCCGCGTTCGGCGACCCCACCGTCTTCCTGGAGAAGGCCGTCGTCGAGCCCCGCCACATCGAGGTACAGATCCTCGCCGACGGGCACGGCAACGTCATCCACCTCTTCGAACGCGACTGTTCGGTGCAGCGCCGCCACCAGAAGGTCATCGAGCTGGCCCCGGCCCCGAACCTCGACCCGGCCCTGCGTGACCGGATCTGCGCCGACGCCGTACGGTTCGCCCGCGAGATCGGCTACCGCAACGCGGGCACCGTCGAGTTCCTTCTCGACCGCGAGGGCAACCACGTCTTCATCGAGATGAACCCCCGGATCCAGGTCGAGCACACGGTCACCGAGGAGGTCACCGACGTCGACCTCGTGCAGTCCCAGCTGCGGATCGCCGCCGGAGCCACCCTCGCCGACCTCGGGCTGTCCCAGGAGACCGTCACCCTGCGCGGCGCCGCGCTCCAGTGCCGTATCACCACCGAGGACCCGGCGAACGGTTTCCGCCCGGACACCGGCCGCATCAGCGCCTACCGCTCGCCCGGCGGCTCCGGCATCCGGCTCGACGGCGGCACCACGCACGCCGGTACGGAGATCAGCGCCCACTTCGACTCCATGCTGGTCAAACTGACCTGCCGGGGCCGGGACTTCACCACCGCCGTCAACCGGGCCCGCCGCGCGGTCGCCGAGTTCCGTATCCGGGGCGTCGCCACGAACATCCCGTTCCTGCAGGCCGTCCTCGACGACCCCGACTTCCAGTCCGGCAACGTCACCACCTCGTTCATCGAGCAGCGCCCGCACCTGCTCACCTCCCGCCACTCGGCCGACCGTGGCACCAAGCTGCTCACCTATCTGGCCGACGTGACCGTGAACAAGCCGAACGGCGCGCGACCCGACCTGATCGACCCGTCCACCAAGCTGCCGCGGCCCACCGTCACCGAACCCCCGGCCGGCTCGAAGCAGAAGCTCGTCGAACTCGGTCCGGAGGGCTTCGCCCGCTGGCTGCGCGAGTCGCCGACCATCGGCGTCACCGACACCACGTTCCGCGACGCCCACCAGTCGCTGCTCGCCACCCGGGTCCGGACGAAGGACATGCTCGCCGTCGCCCCCGTGGTCGCCCGGACCCTGCCGCAGCTGCTCTCCCTGGAGTGCTGGGGCGGCGCCACCTACGACGTCGCGCTCCGCTTCCTCGCCGAGGACCCCTGGGAGCGCCTGGCCGCCTTCCGCGCCGCCGCGCCCAACATCTGCCTCCAGATGCTGCTGCGCGGCCGCAACACCGTCGGCTACACGCCGTACCCGACGGAGGTCACCGACGCCTTCGTCCAGGAGGCCACCGAGACCGGCATCGACATCTTCCGGATCTTCGACGCGCTCAACGACGTGGGCCAGATGCGGCCCGCCATCGACGCCGTACGAGCCACCGGAACGGCCGTCGCCGAGGTCGCCCTCTGCTACACCTCCGATCTCTCCAACCCCGCCGAGCAGCTCTACACGCTCGACTACTACCTCCGGCTGGCCGAGCAGATCGTCGAGGCGGGCGCCCACGTCCTGGCCGTCAAGGACATGGCGGGACTGCTGCGCGCCCCCGCCGCCACCAAGCTCGTCACCGCCCTTCGCCGCGAGTTCGACCTGCCGGTGCACATCCACACCCACGACACGGCCGGCGGCCAGCTCGCCACCTACCTCGCCGCGATCCAGGCCGGTGCCGACGCCGTCGACGGGGCCGTGGCGTCCATGGCGGGCACCACCTCGCAGCCGTCACTGTCGGCGATCGTGGCCGCGACGGACTACTCCGACCGCCCCACCGGCCTCGACCTGCGGGCCGTCGGCGACCTGGAGCCCTACTGGGAGAGCGTCCGCAGGATCTACGCCCCCTTCGAGGCGGGCCTCGCCTCGCCCACCGGGCGGGTCTACGACCACGAGATCCCCGGCGGCCAGCTCTCCAACCTCCGCACCCAGGCCGTCGCGCTCGGCCTCGGCGACCGCTTCGAGGACATCGAGGCGATGTACACCGCCGCCGACCGCATCCTCGGCCACCTGGTGAAGGTCACTCCCTCCTCCAAGGTGGTCGGCGACCTCGCCCTGCACCTCGTCGGCGCCGGAGTGACACCCGCCGACTTCGAGGCCACGCCGGACCGGTTCGACATCCCCGACTCCGTCATCGGCTTCCTGCGCGGCGAGCTGGGCACCCCGCCCGGCGGCTGGCCCGAGCCGTTCCGCAGCAAGGCCCTCCAGGGCCGCGCCGACGCCAAGCCCGTCCAGGAGCTGAACGCCGAGGACCGTGCCGGACTGGAGAAGGACCGGCGCGCCACCCTCAACCGGCTGCTGTTCCCCGGCCCGACCCGCGAGTTCGAGACCCACCGTCAGACCTACGGCGACACCAGCGTCCTCGACAGCAAGGACTTCTTCTACGGCCTCGGCCCCGGCAAGGAGTACGCCGTCGACCTGGAGCCCGGCGTGCGGCTCCTCATCGGTCTGGAGGCCGTCGGCGAGGCAGACGAACGCGGTATGCGCACGGTGATGTCCACCCTGAACGGCCAACTGCGGCCGATCCAGATCCGCGACAAGGCCGCCTCCTCCGACATTCCCGTCACGGAGAAGGCCGACCGTTCCAACTCCGGCCATGTCGCCGCCCCGTTCGCCGGTGTGGTCACCCTCGCGGTCGCCGAGGGCGACGAGGTCGCGGCCGGCGCGACGGTCGCCACCATCGAGGCGATGAAGATGGAGGCCACCATCACCGTCTCGAAGGCCGGACGGGTGTCCCGCCTGGCCATCAACAAGATCCAGCAGGTGGAGGGCGGCGATCTGCTGGCCGAGATCGTCTGATCCTCCGTGGGTGGCGCTGCTCCGGTCGGCCGGACCGACCCCGGTCCGGCCGACCGGAACAGCGCCGCCCGTATCCGCACCGTCCTCTGTCATCGCGGCCTGTCCCGACCCCTCCGAGGCGGCCCTGACGGCGCCGGTACCTCCCTGGCCGACCCGCACTGACGCCCCGTCGCCCGCACGAACCCGCCGACGAGGCGCTGCGCGACTTCTACGCCCGTCTGCTGTCGGCCGCGGCCGACGTACGCGCGGGCGAATGGCGGGCCCTGACCCCGGCCGGCCGGACGATGACACCCACCGAGCCCTGCTCGCCTGGACCTGGACCCACGCGGACACTCGACCTGCTCACGGGGCCGGACGTACGACCGCGACGGCGACGAACTGATCGAGCCGGGTCTGTACGTGGACCTGGCCGCCTGGCAGCACCACGTCCTGTCGGTGACCTTCGTGACGCGGAGATTGCCGACGCCGAGCCGGCGGTCGACCTCGATGGGCATCGGTGAGTTGACGTACAGGCGGCGGTCTTCTCGCGCTCCCGCCGCCGCCCCCTTGGTCGCTCTCGATCCCCCGGTTTCAGCGCGAGGCTCTGCCCGACCACCGTGTCGTGGATATGAGCGAGGCCGTGAAGGCGTGCTGCGGTGCGGTGAGGAGCTGCCGGGCGGGACCCTGTTCGACCAGTTCCCCGGCGTCCATGACCGCGATGCGGTGGGCGACGGCGGCGGTGTCCAGGTCGTGGGTGATCAGGACGAGAGCCGGTCCGGCACCCTCCCCGTCGCCGAGCAGCCCCGTGAGGACGTCGAGGATGCCGCGCCGGGTGACCGTGTCCAGGCCCGAGGTGATCTCGTCGCAGATCAGGACGCGGGGGCGGGCGAGGAGAGCGCGGGCCAGGGCGGCGCGCTGGAGTTCGCCGCCGGAGAGCTGGGCGGGGAGTCGGCGCACCAGTTCCGGGGGGAGGCCGAGGCGTGTCAGGGTGGTCAGCGCCTCGGCCTCGGCGCCGCGGTTGTCGACGCCGCGCAGCCGGACCGCCGTACGGGCGACCTGGCCCAGGACGGGGCGGTGCTCGTCGAAGGCGGCGCGGGCGTCCTGGAAGACGTACTGCACCGCCGCCAACTGCCCCCGACTGCGGTGGCGCAGGCTGCGCGGCAGGGGAGTGCCGTCGAGGAGGATCTCACCCTCGTGGTCACGGTGGAGCCCGGCGAGGCAGCGGGCGAGCGTGGTCTTGCCACTGCCCGAGCGCCCGACCACGGCCAGCAACTCCCCTGCTCGCAAGTCGAGTTGGGGTGCACGCACGATCACCGGTGTGCCGCGTGAGCCGTCGCGGTGGCGGGCGGTGAGATCGCGTACGCGCAGCACGGGCGCGGTGGTCGCCAGGGTGCCCCGGTCGTGGGATCCCGTGTCCGTGGCCGTGTTCGCGTCCACCTCCGCCTCCACTTCTCTCTCCGTCGGCATCGTCGGCATCGCCGACTCCGTGAACGACGTTTGTGCGGCGAGGAGTTGACGGGTCCACTCGTGCCGGGGCGCCTCCCACACCCGCTCGGTGGGACCCGACTCCACGACAAGCCCCGCCCGCATGACATGGACCTCGTCGGCGAGCGCGCGGACGACGTCGAGGTCGTGGCTGAGCAGGACGACCGCGATGCCGCGCGCCGCGACAGCCGCCAACTGCGCGACGACTCGGCTCTTGGTCAACGCGTCCTGGCCGGTGGTGGGTTCGTCGGCGACGATGACCCGGGCGCCGAGCAGGAGGGCCTGGGCGAGGACGACGCGTTGCTGCTGGCCGCCGGAGAGCTGGTGCGGATAGCGGCGCAACAAGGGTGCGCCATCCGGGAGTTGGGCGTCGGCCAGAGCGTGGAGTACGCGTTCGCGCACGGCTGCCCGGCGTTTGCCGCGCGGCAGATGACGTACCTGCGTCCGGGCGATGTCGGTGAGGAGGGCGCTGATCCTGCGGGCCGGGTTGAGCACGGCCGCCGGATGCTGAGGCACGTACCCGACGAGGCCGTCCGACGCCACGTGGATCTCGCCGCTGACGCGTGCGCCCGCCGGGAACTCGCCGAGCAGCGCCAGCCCGGTGGTCGTCTTCCCGCTGCCCGAGGCGCCCACCAGCGCGGTCACCCTGCCGGGCAGCACCCGCAGGGACAGGCCGTCGACGATCGCCCGGCCGCCCGCCTCGACCCGCAGGTCGGTGATCTCGGCCAGGGGCACCGAGACGGCCCGGGCGGCCTCGTGGTCGTGCCGCTTCACGGGCGTCGCTCCTTCCGTCCCCGGCGGCGGCCGGGCTTCTCCAGCGCGGCGTCGAAGAGGAGATTCGTGCCCGTGGTCAGCGCGATGATCAGCAGGGCGGGGACGACCACGGCCCACGGCTGCACGAACAGGCCTGTGCGGTTGCGGTCGACCATCACGGCCCAGTCGGCGGCGTCCGGGGCCACCCCGACCCCGAGGAACGCGGCCGTGGCGACCAGGTACAGCACACCGGTCAGCCGGGTGCCCGCGTCGGCGCCGAGGGTGCGCAGGATGGTGCGGCCGACATAGCCGACGGCGGTACGCCACCAGGTCTCGCCCTGGAGGCGGAGCGCCTCGACGACCGGCCGGCTGGCGGCCTCCGTGGCGGCGGCGCGCACGAGGCGGGCCGCGTCCGGCACGTTGGCCAGTGCCACGAGGAGAGCGAGGCCGACGGCTCCGGGGGTGAACACGGACGCGACCAGCAGGATCAGCAGCAGCGAGGGGATGGCGATCAGGACGTCCAGGGGCCGCATCAGCAGTTCCTCCAGCCAGCGCCGGTGCGTCAGCGCGGCGATGAGGCCGACCGGCAGGGCGACGAGATAGGCCAGCGCTCCGGCGCCGAGCGCGGTCAGTACGACCGGGCGTCCGCCGTGCAGCACCTGCTGCCACACGTCCCGGCCCACGAAGTCCGTACCGAGCCAGTGCCCGTCGCCGAGCGTGAAGGAGGTGGCTCGCGCCCCCGGTTCTCCCGCGAACACCGGTCCCAGGAGGGCGAGGAGGAGAGGTACGGCGATGACCGCGACGCCGAGCGCGAATCGGCCCGTGTGCCGCCGGGTGCGAGGGATGACAGCCGTGCCGGCCGCCCCGATGTCCGTGTCCGTCGTCACGCCGCCGCCCCCGCCCGGGGTGCGAGCAGTCGGGCGACCACGTCCGCGCCCAGGTTGAGGACGACGGTCAGGACGCCGAAGACCACGGCCAGGCCCTGGACGACGGGTACATCGCGTTCGGCGACGGCGTTGAGGAGGACGGTGCCGAGTCCGGGGATCACGTAGAGGGCCTCCACGACGATGACGCCGCACAGCAACCAGTCGACGGTGCGGGCGAGTTGCTGGGCGGCGGGGGCGAGGGCGGCCGGGAGGGCGTGGGCGTAGCGGACGCGGGGGCCCGGGACGCCGTACCGGCGGGCGTGGGCGACGTACGGGGAGGCGAGGGCGTCGACCATGCCGGCGCGGACCAGGCGGACGAGGGAGCAGACCGGCCGGGCGAGCAGGACGAGGACGGGCAGCACGAGCGCGGCCGGGTGGGCGAGCAGGTCGGTGCCGTAGCCGACGGCGGTCGGCGGCAGCCAGCCCCACCGCAGCGCGAACACGGTCACCAGCAGCACGCCGAGGGCGAACTCGGGAACCGCGTACACGGCGAGCGTCAGAGAAGTGACCAGCCGGTCCACGAGCCCGCCCTCGTGACGCGCGGCCAGCACGCCCAGCCCGAAGCCGATCGGCACGAGCAGGGCCACGGTGAGTGAGGCGAGCAGCAGGGTCGGTCCGAAGCCGTCGGCGATGTACCGGCCTACCGGACGGCCGGAGGTGAGGGAGGTGCCGAAGTCGCCGTGCAGCAGGCCGAGCGCCCAGCCGGCCAGCCGCTCGTGCACCGGCCGGTCCAGGTGCATCGCCTCGCGGATGGCGGCGATGCGCGCCGGGTCGGGCTGGTCGCCGGCCAGGGCCACCGCGGCGTCGCCCGGCAGCGCCTCGGTGAGCACGAAGACCAGCAGCACGACGGCCACGGTCTGCGCGACACCGAGGAGCAGCCGCCGGGCGACGAAGGAGCGCAGACCGCCGAGCGCTCCGCGGGAGGTGCCGAGACGGGCTGTCGTGCGTCCCCGGCGCCAACCCGGCCGGCCGCGCCCGGCGGAGTCGCATGCCGCTACGGCCCCGCGCCTCCCCGGGGCGCGGCCGAACCGTGGACGACTTCGCCCGGCCTGCCTGGGATTCACGCGAGCCACACCTTGTCGAACCGCGCCCAGTCCAGCGTGTTGGCGGGGGCCTTGGTCTCAACTCCCTTCACTGTCTTGCCCGTTCCGATGATCCAGTCCGCGAACCCCCAGATCAGGAAGCCGCCCTCGGCGTACAGTCGGCGCTGCATCCGCTCGTAGACGGCGGTCCGCTCCGTCTTGTCCCGCGTGGACTGCGCCTGCTGGTACAGCGCGTCGAAGTCCTTGTGCCGCCACTTGGTGGCGTTGGTCGTGGAGTCGGTGAGCAGCCGCTGCGAGATGTGTGCCTCGATGGGCATGGCGCCGGAGCGGTAGCAGGCGAGGGTGCCGGAGTCGAGGATGTCGCTCCAGTACGAGTCCTTGCTGCCCATCTTCACGTCGATCGTGACGCCCGCCTTCGCGGCCTGGTCGCGGAAGATGCCGGCCGCCTCGGTGAACCCGGCGGCCACGGCCGAGGTGTCCAGGCCGACCTTCAGCTTCTCGGCACCGGCCTGCTTCAGCAGCGCGCGGGCGCGGTCGAGGTCCTGTTCGCGCTGCGGGAGGTCGGCGGCGTAGTACTCGTAGCCCTTGCCGAAGAGGTCGTTGCCGACCACGCCCGCCCCCGACAGAGCGCCGTCGACGAGTTCCTGCCGGTCGGCGATCAGGAAGAACGCCTCCCGTACCCGCTTGTCGTCGAAGGGCGCCCGGTCGGTCTTCATGCAGAACGCCTGCATGGCGCTGTTGCGCAGCCGGACGATCTCGATCTGCCCCTTGCCCTCATGGGCGCGGGCGGTGGTGGGATTCAGCTCATGGGCGTACTCGACCTGGCCGCCGAGGAGCGCGTTGACGCGGGCCGACTCCTCGTTGGCGACGACGAACTCGAGTTCGTCGAGGTGCGGGGCACCCTCCCAGTAGGTGTCGTAGCGGCGGAAGACGGCCGAGCGGCCGGGGGCGAAGGACACGAACCGGAAGGGGCCGGAGCCGATCGGCTTCTTGTCGAAGTCCGTGTCTGCGGTGTCCTCGGGAACGATGTACGCGCCGAACGCGGCCAGCACATTGGGGAATTCGGCGGTCGGCCGCTTCAGCACGAACTCGATGCTCCGCGCACCGGTGGCGCGGCTCGCGTCGAGGTCGATGGGCTCCAGGGACGCCTTCGCGCGGAACGCCTTCTCCGGGTCGGCGATACGGCGGTAGCTGTACAGCACGTCCTTCGCGGTGACCGGGCTGCCGTCGTGGAAGGTGGCCTCGCGCAGGCTGACCTGCCAGCGGTCCAGGGCCTTGTTCGCCTCCCAGTTCGTGGCGAGGCGCGGCTGCGCGGACAGATCGGCCCCGTAGTCGGCGAGCTTGTCGAACAGCGCCTTGGCTCTGGCGACGTCGGCGAACAGGCTCGCCAGGTGCGGGTCGAGGGTCTCACTGGCGCCGCCGCCCGCGAACGCGGCTCGCAGCCGCCCGCCGCGCTTCGGCTCGCCGTCACCGGTGCTCGCCTCGCCGTCCGTGCCGCCGCTCTCGCCGCACCCCGTCAGGGCGAGCCCGCCGAGTGTGACGGCACCCGTGGCGGCGAGGAAGCCGCGTCGGCGCAGACCGGGGAAGAGTTCTTCGTGCATGAGGGTTCCTTGGGTGAGGTGAGGTGAGGTGAGGGCTGGGTGGCGTGGGCGGGAGGTCAGTGGGCGCTCATGCCGAGGCGGGCGACGACGTGCAGCCGGTCCGCGTCCGCCGTACGGCCCGGCAACTGCCCGTCCTGCCAGGGCGGTTCGGTGCGAGGGCCCGGCCCGTCGTGCAGTTCGAGCACCTCGAAGCCGTGCGCGGCCAGTACGTGACGCAGCTCCTGCGGGAACAACAGCCGCCAGGCGGACCGCTGTTCGACAGGTGGCGTGCCGTCGTCCGAGGTCCAGACACGGATACGGCGCAGCAGTCGGGCGGCGCGGTCCACGGTGAGGGTGGTCGTGGACCGGTAGGCGGTGCCCCGCCAGGTGAAGGTGTTGACGGCCGGGGTGCCGAGGAGGTCGGGACGGCCGAGGAAGTGGGCGCCGTTGCGCATCTCCGCGACCAGCAGCCCCCCGGGTCCGAGCGCCTGGCGGCAGGAGGAGAGGAAGCCGTCGAGCTGGGTGTCGGTGTGGCAGTAGAGGAGCGAGCTGTCCAGGCAGACGACCGCGTCGAAGGCCGCCCGGCCCAGGTCGAAGCCGTGCAGATCGGCCCGCACGTACACCGGGCCGGGATGCCGCTCGCGGGCATGGGCGAGCATCGCCTCGGAGAGGTCGGCGCCGGTCACCGTACGGCCGCCGCCGTGCAGGTGGGCGGCGTCGCGCCCGGTGCCGCAGCCCATGTCAAGGACCCGAGGCCCGGCCCTGTGGCGCCGCAGGCAGTCCTCGGCCCAACGCCCGGCCAGCCGCCCCGGATCGGGGAAACGGGCCTCGTACAGCTCGGGGTTGTCGGTGAGGAGGTTGCCGTTCGTCATGCGCTGCTCTTCTCGGCGGCTGCGGTGGGGACGACGGCCGCGGGGTCCGCGGGCAGCGCCCCCAGCCGGTGCAGCCGACCGACACCGGCCGCCGAGAGCAGCCCGAACAGGGCGCAGCACACCCAGGGCAGCCAGGCATGGCCGTTCCGCTCCCCGGCGTCCATGGCCCACCCCACGAAGGTGTTGCCGACGGCCGCGGCGATGCCCGAGACGACGTAGAAGATCCCGAAGTACGTGCCGGTCAGCTCCGGGCGCCCGAAGCGTGGGATCAGCTCCATCACGAACGGCGAGGCGACCATGAGGCCGAGGTACAGGAGCAGCGCGCCGAGCAGGACGGGTACGGCGGCGAACCACCCGGAGGCACCGAGGCCCGCCCCCACGGCCGGCGGCAGGAACGCCAAACCTGTCACGGCGAGTCCCACACCGATCCAACGGCCCCTGCCGCCACGCGGCTTGAGCGCCTTGGTGATGCGCAGCTGGAGCGCGAGGTTGGCGAGCGTTCCGACGAGGAAGACGAGACCGGCCGCGCCGTCCCAGCCGGTGGCCTCCCGTGCCCCGGCGGGCAGCAGCAGGTACAGCTGGTTCTCCAGGGTGAACATGCCGACCATGGCGAGCGCGAACGCCAGGAAGGCCCGGTTGCCGAGAACCTCCTGCCAGTCCCCGAGGACACCGCCGCCGCTCGGCGCGACCTTCCGCGCGGGCAGGACGAGCGCCTGCGCGACGGTGAGGACCGCGAAGATCGCGGCGGCGGTCAGCGCGGACGTACGGAAGTCCACGAGCAGCAGCACGCTGCCCAGCAGCGGCCCGACCAGGGCTCCCGTGGTCGCGAAGACGTTGAACAGCGCGAACGCCTCCGCCTTGCGCTCCCCGGCCTCCTGCGACAGATACGCCCGCACCGCCGGATTGAACAGCGCCCCGGCGAGCCCGCTGAGCACCGACGCGGCCAGCAGCACCGGCAGCCCGTCGCCGAGCGCGAACAGCCCGAAACCGACGGTCCGCAGCGCACAACCGGCGATGATCACGCCCCGCGCGCCGAGCCGGTCCGAGGCGGAGCCGCCGATGATGAACAGGCCCTGCTGGCTGAGGTTCCGCACGCCCAGGACGATGCCGACGACGGCCGCCGACATGCCCAGGTTCTCGGTGAGGTGGGTGGCGAGGTAGGGGATCAGGAGATAGAAGCCGATGTTGACGCCGAGCTGGTTGACCAGGAGGAGACGGACGGCGAAGGGGAAGCGGCGGATCTCATGCCACGTCTGCACGGCGTATCTCTCCCGTTCCTTCGGCTCCTTCGGCTCCTTCGGCTCCTTCGGCTCCTTCGGTCGTGCGGCGCCGAACTCCCAGCCCCGGCAGTTCGGTTGTGCGTACGAACCCGTCGGCGCCGCCGATCCCGGTCCACGGGTCGTCGGCGAGCAGGAGATGCCCGTCGAGGTCCACCCAGCGGGCCCGGTCCGCGAGGTGGACGGCGGGGGCGAGACCGAGGCTGCTGGCGGTGAGGCAGCCCAGCATCAGCTCGGTGCCGCTGCCCTCGATCGCTTCGGCGATCCGCAGTGCCGCATGGACGCCGCCGCACTTGGCGAGCTTGACGTTGACTCCGTGCACCCGTCCCGCCAACCGCCGCACGTCCTCCAGTCCCACGGCGTCCTCGTCGGCGATGAGGGGCAACGGCGAGCGCGCGGCGAGGGCCGCCAGGGCGTCCGGATCGCCGGGTGCGAGTGGTTGCTCGACGGCCTCCACCCCGAGTTCCGCGAATCGCGGCAGCAGGGCCTCGGCCTGCGCCGGCGTCCAGGCGCCGTTGGGATCCAGGAGGAGCCGGACCCGGGGCGCGGCGTCCCGGATGACCCGTACGCGCTCGACGTCCTCCTCCGGGTCCGGGGCCCCGGCCTTCACCTTGACGACCTCGAAGCCGCTCGCGGCGAGCCGGCGCGCCTCGGCCCCGGCACGCATCGGCGAGACGATGCCGATGGTCCGGGCGGTCGCGGCCACCGGCGCGGCCGACGCGCCGAGAAGCCGGTGCACGGGCCTGCCCGCCCGCTTCCCGACGAGGTCGAGGAGCGCGGCCTCGGCGGCGGCGGTGACGGCCGGGGGGAGGGCGGACCTCCGGCCGATGGCCGCGGGGGAGCCAGAGGCGGCCGACTCGCCTCGCAGCGCCTCCAAGGCGCTCTCCGGATCGCGGAAGCGTACGAGGGCCGCGGCGACATCGGCGAACAGGCGTTCCAGGGTGCCGGCGTCGAGGCCGTAGTAGACGCTGGTGACGGCCTCGCCGTGGCCGCGCACCCCGTCGTCGTCCTCGACGGTCAGCCACACCGCGTCACGCGCGGCCATGGTGGAGCGGGAGATGCGCAACGGCTCGGCGAGTTCGAGGCGTACGGTGCGCTGGGTGACCTTCACCGGGTTCCTCCGAGGATGCATCGGCCTTCAGGCCTGGGAGGAATCGGACTCCTCCGGAGCAGGGCCGGAAGCGGGATTTCGCCTCCAGGGCGAAACACCGTCCACCTGATCGGGTAAGCTGCACGCCGTGCGTTGCGAGAGCCAAGCGCGTACACCGTGCTGATCGAGAGCCAAGACAGCACATGCACCTCCAAGCTTTGCCGTATCAAACCGGGCTGGTTTCAACCCGGCTGGTGTTGATCGTGGAAGACCTGTTGGGTCGCTGACCCGCAGGCAGCGTGAGCCAGGAATCCCCCTGCTTCAGCTGGGGGAGGATTCAAAGTGTCTCTTCCGGATGGGGAGCCTTGAGCGGGTCGCGGACCCTGCCGCACCGGACCCAGCCGACGGCCTCGGCCGCGCCGGGATGGGGGATCTCGACGGGCCGGACGGCGGCGGAGGCGGGGTCGATGCCGTGGGCGGTGGCGAAGTCGTCGTCGTAGACGCTGCCGAGGTAGCGGTGCGGGCCGTCCGGGAAGACGGTGGCGACGACGGCGCCCGGGTGGACGCGGGCCGCCCAGGCGGCGACGACCGCGACCGCGCCGGTGCTCCAGCCGCCGCTGACGAAGCTGCCCCGCGCCAGGCGGCGACAGCTGTCGACGGCCTCCGCCGGGCCCACCCAGTGCACCTCGTCGAAGGCGTCGTAGGCCACGTTGCGCGGGTGGATGCTGCTGCCCAGGCCGCGCATCAGCCTCGGCCGGGCGGGCTGGCCGAAGATCGTCGAGCCGGTGGAGTCGACGCCGATGAGGCGCAGTGCGGGCCAGTGCCGCCGCAGCGGGCCGATGATGCCCGCACTGTGGCCGCCGGTCCCGACGCTGCACACCAGGATGTCCAAATGGTCCAGCTGAACGGCGAGTTCGGCGGCGAGCGAGGCGTAACCGGCCGTGTTGTCGGGGTTGTTGTACTGGTCGGGCCAGTACGCCCCCGGCAGTACGGCGAGCAGCTCCCGCAGCCGCGCCAGGCGGGCCGCCTGCCAGCCGCCCATGGCTGCCGGGCGGTCCACCAGTTCCAGCCGCACACCGTGGGAGCGCAGCAACTGCCGCATGGACGGCTCCAGTTCACTGTCGCCGACCAGCACGACGGGATGGCCCAGTGCCTGCCCCGCGAAGGCCAGCCCGATGCCCAGGGTGCCGGACGTCGACTCCACCACGGGTGCGCCGGGCAGCAGCTCACCGCGTTCCCGGGCGCCCAGCAACATGGACACGGCGGCCCGTGCCTTCATACCGCCCGCGGCGAGCCCTTCCAGTTTGGCCCAGAACCCCGGCTGGGGACCGGGGAGATCGGCGGTGATGCGCGCCAGCGGCGTCCGCCCGACGAGGGACAGCAACTCCGGGCGGGCGACCGCACGGAGGACGGTCGACGATGTCACCGGCCGTCTCCCGCTTCCGGACGGGAGCCCGGGCCGGCGTCCGTTCCGTCCAGGCGGTAGCGGTGCAGCGTGCCCGGCCCCGCGTCCAGCCAGAAGAAGGGGTACGGCTCCGCGCAGACCGCGCTCACCCCGTGACCGAGGAACCTGGGCAGTACCGCACTGCCCGTCTGCGCGAACATCACCAGCTGCTTGCCGTACGACAGCGCGTGCCGCCGCAACGGTTCGAAGCTGCCGTTGCCCAACGTCATTCCGGAGACCAGCAGCGCGTCACAGCGGTCGGCCGCCCCGAGCGCATCGGTGACGACCTCCTCACCCCACTCGGTGACCCCGCCCTTGAGATCGCACGGCACAGAGCGGAGGCCTCGTGAACGCAGCGCCTCCAGCAGGGAGTTGACGACTCCGACCACAAGCACCGTGGCACCTGCGGGCAGATCGAGCAGTTCGACGACGGCCCGCGCCCGCGCCCGCGACTTCTCCAGCGACGTACCGGCCGGCAGGGGGAAGGGCCGTGCCCCGTTCTCCGTGGTGTGCGGGCCGACATGCATCAGATAGGCGTCCAGCGCGGCCACCCGCACCGGGAGGAGCGGATGCGCCAGGAGCCGGGCGGCGTCGGCGCCGGCACAGTCGTCGATCGCCGCGTCCGGCAGCGCACCGGGTTCGACCGCGCAGGATCCCACGGCACCGGCGAGACGCAGACTGAGCACCTCGTTCCGATAGCCGGTGCCCCGCCCGTCGTGCCGCACCGCCTGTCGCGTCACGAACGCCACAGCGACACGCAATGTCTGTGGATCCGGGCCGAGTTCGCCTGTGAGGGCACGCTCCAGCAGTTCCTCGAACGTGGCGGCCGTGTCGGCCACCGGCGCGACGGCGGTCACCGGATCACCAGCCCGGCGCGCAACTCGCCCAGCAGCGCCTCGACCTGCCCGCGCGCGCCCGGCCCGGCCGGGTCGCCCACCATGACATGGCCGAGATACTCGTTGTTGCTGCCGGCCGACCTGACCTGCCGGCCCGGCTCGGCGAGCTGCACCTCCAACACGCCCGCCAGGTCGGCGATCCGACCGCCGTCCAGTGCTTCGAGCGTGCCCGACGTCTCCGGTACGAGGAAGCCGACGGCTGCGCTGCGCAGCCCCGTCTCCCGGCGCCGCAGATCGGGCTCGCGGCCGAGGGCGACCTCCACGGCGGCCGCGGCGAGGTCGATGCCGGTGACATGCCGGACCAGTTCGGTGATGCGGTTCCCGGCGGGCCGGGGGTTGACCTCGACCACGCGTGGACCGGCGGGGGTCAGCTTGATCTCGGTGTGGGCGACGACGCCGTCGGTCAGCCCGAGCGCCTTGAGGGCGCCCAGCGCGGTCTGCTCGGCGGCGTCGGTGTCGGCGCCGGTCAGGGCGGCGGGGAACATGTGCCCGGTCTCGATGAACGCGGGCGCCCCGCCGATGCTCTTGTCCGTCACGCCCACGACGTGCACGGCTCCCGCGTACGACACGGTCTCGACGCTCACCTCGGGCCCGGTCAGCAGCTCTTCGAGGAGGACGGCGGGCACCCGTCGCTGCCCGCGCGCGTTCAGCGGGAAGTCGGCCAACGACCGTACGGCGGAGGCGAGTTCGACCTCGTTGTCCACGCGCCGTACGTACATGCCCGCGCACAGGTCGACGGGCTTGACGACCAGCGGATAGCCGATCTCCCGCGCCGCGCGTGCGAGGTCGGCCCACTCCTCGTGGAGGGCGAAACGGGGTCCGGGCACGTCGGCGTCGGCGAGGACGCGGCGGGTGGCGTCCTTGCGGCAGGCGTTCGCCACGGCCTCCGGGCCAGGCCCGGGGAGTCCGAGGTGGCCGGCGAGCCGGGCCACCGTCGGCAGGTAGTAGTCGCAGGACGAGATCACGCCGTCGAAGCCGAACACCGAGTGCAGGCGTTCCGCCTCCGGCAGGAGGGTGGCGAGGTCGTTGGTGTCGGCCGTGACCACGTTCCGCGCGCCGAGCAGCGGATGGGCCGTGCCCTCGGGGGCCGAGCGCAGATAGTGGTGCAGGTCGCGGGTGAGGAACGTGAACTCGTGGCCGCCCTCCCGGATGGCCCGTGGCAGCAGTCTGCTCATCGATCCGACCCAGCTCTCGACCACCAACAGATGAGCCACAGCTCCCCTTTTCATGCGGTGCGTACAGGCGTCAGGGCAGCCCGACGACGCCCCGACAAAGGGGGCGCCCTGCTTGACATGCTCACCTTATCGATAACCGTTTTCATTGTCATGGGGTGGGGTCGTTGTGGTGCGGGACGACAGGGGTGACGCCGGTCAGGGTCGAGGCGGGCCGGAGCTCATCCGATCTGGACCACACGGGCCCAGTCGGGCGGCGAGTCCGGTACGTAGTCGGGGTCGTCCTCGTCCCACGAGGTACGTCGGTGATGGCGGGGGAACAGGCCGACCACCGTCCGGCACGGCGGCCGGGAGCCGGGCCAGGGGGTCTGTCCGTCGGTGAGCACCACGATGACGTCGGGCCTGGGGTGGCTGCGGAGCGCCTTGGCGAAGCCGGCACGCAGGTTCGTACCACCGCCGCCCAGCAGGGGGATGCCCTCGGCCTTGCACAGCGGGTGGGCGATCCGGGCCGCCGCGTCGCACGGGACGACGGTGACGAGGTCCCGTCGGCCGCCCACGGCGCGGGAGATCGCCGCGACCTCCAGAAGCGCGCTGCCCAGCTCCGTGTCACTCACCGACCCGGAGGTGTCGATGATCACGGAGACATGGGGCGGCCGGCGCCGCAGACTCGGCAGCACGGTGCCCGGCACGCCGGCCGAGCGCCGCGACGGCCGGCCGTAGCTGTAGTCCTCACCCGCGCCGGGCGCGGAGGCCGCCGACCGGACCGCCGCGCCCAGCAACGCCCGCCACGGCTGCGGCGGATGGAACGCCTCCTCCGCCCAGCGCTTCCAGCCCTCGGGCGCGGACCCCGGGCGGCCGGTGATGCCCTGCGCCACCCGGAACCGGACCGCGTCCCGTTCCTGCTCGCTCAGGCCGTGCGCCCCGTCCGGCCCCAGCTCCCACTCCCGTTCCAGGCCGTCGGCACCACTGCCGCAGTCCAGCCAGGCGAACTCCGTTGTCCACGCGCCCAGTTGGAACTGGAGCAGATAGCTCTCCATCAGCTGTCCCTCGGGCAGCCGCAGGAACGCCGGATCGACGACCCCCTCGGGCTTGACCAGTCCGTCGCCGAACGCGTCGTCGTTGATCTCGCAGTCGGCGGCGATGTTCATCCGCAGCCGCTCCCCAGGACCGGTCAGCCCACGCTCCTTGGCGAACCGGTCGCTGCGCCCGTGATGGTCCCGCAGCAGATGCGACACCTCGTGCACCCATACCCCGGCCAGCTCCTCCACCGGCGTACGGTCCACGAAGTCCGGGGAGACGTAGCACCGCCAGTACCGGTCCACACCCATGGTGGGCACCTGCCGGGACTCGACGGTGTGCAGCGCGAACAACGCCGTCGCCAGATAGGGCCGGGCCCGCGCCGCCTGCAGCCGGGCGGCGAAGAGCTTGTCGAGGTCGAGGGCCCGCGTGCCCGCCGCGCCGGGGCTAGCATCGGAACTCCCCTCCGCACCCGTGTCGGTGCGCACCCGCGTACCCATGTCGCCGCTCATCGGCGGGCCCCCGTCGCCCTCTTGGCGCGGGCCGCCGCCTCGTCCGCCCGCCTCGACAGTGTCACCACTCCGGCGAGGTTCTCGATCGCCGCCGGAACGTCCCAGTCGTCGCGGCGCAGTGAGGCGAGCGTGGTCGCGGGGACGACCACCAGATCCGGGGCCCCGGTCTCCAGCGCCCGGACCAGCAGCGCCCACGCCGCGTTCCAGCGGTCCCTCTCCGGCCGCGCCCGGACCGCCGCGACCACGCCGTCGAGCACCGCCTGCCGCAGGTCCCCCCGCTGGGGCAGGTCCGCCCCCGCCGGGTCGGCGAGCAGCGTTTCCGGATCCGGGAGGTCCAGCCGGTCCAGACCGGCCAGCAGTTCCAGCCCCGGACCGTCGCCCACGGTGCCCCTGACCAGCAGGGAGAGCACATCGCGCGAGACTCCGGAGGCCGTAGCGAAGGCGATCAGACGCAACGTCATCTCCCAGCTGCGGGGCGACGGCCATGCCCCGCCCCGGCGGCTCTCGCTGTTGGGCAGCTGGTGCACGAGCTTGGGCCGCGCGGCCAACAGCGCGCACACCGCGCGCCGGGCGAAGTCCACCGCCTCCGACAGCCGTTCCGGCGCGAGCCGCGGCAGGGTGGCCCGCGGCCAGGTCCCACCAAGACCCCGTACGACGACCTCGTGGTCGTGCGTCCACTGCAGGTGCACGAACCGGTTGGCCAGCGGCGGGCTCAGCTCCCAGCCGTCGGCGGCCGAGGACCGGGGGTTGGCGGCGGCCACGATCCGTACGCCGGGCGGCAGTTGGAGCGAGCCGATCCTGCGCTCCAGCACCAGCCGCAGCAGCGCGGCCTGGACGGCGGGCGGCGCCGTCGACAGCTCGTCCAGGAACAACAGGCCCCGGCCCGCCCGCACCAGCCGCACCGCCCAGTCCGGCGGGGCCATCGGCACACCCTGCTCGGCCGGGTCGTCTCCCACGATCGGCAGCCCCGAGAAGTCGGACGGCTCGTGCACGCTGGCGATCACGGTCGTCAGCGGCAGATCCAGGGCGGCCGCGAGCTGTGTCAGCGCCGCGGTCTTCCCGATCCCCGGCTCACCCCACAGCAGTACGGGCAGGTCCGCGGCGACGGCCAGGGTCAGTGCCTCCAGCTGGGTGTCCGGGCGCGGTTCGGTGGTCGTGGTGCGCAGCAGGGTCAACAGGTCGCCCGCGATGTCGAGTTGGGAGGTGGGGTCGAGGTCGGCGCCGGCGTCAGCGTTAGCAACGGCGCCGGCATCGGCGTTGGAGAGGGAGATGGGCATGGCGAACGGGGTGCATGTGGGCATGTTTGATCACCTTGGTGTGTAGTGGGCTGAAGGCCAGTGGGTGCCAGGTGCCAGGTCCCAGGTCCCAGGTCAAAATCCTTGGTCCCAGGCCGAGATCCTTGGTCAGAAGAAGGTCGCGACGCGGGGGCGTCGGTGGCGGGGAGGGCGGCGGCCGACGTTGGCGCTGACCCGGCCCCGGCCGGGATCGGCGAGGCCGGCCCGGTACAGGCCGTAGGCGATCCGCCCTTGCGCGGCCGACTCCAGCTCGTCGCGCAGAGCGCCGTCGCGCAGCACCGCCTCGGGGCCGAGGAGCCCTTCGACGACGGCCAGCGCACCGGCGATGTCCCCGTGGTCCAGACGTTCACGCACGCCGGAAAGACAGTCCGGGCGACGATGCGCCTCGTCGATGGCCCGTAGGCAGGGGAGGGGAGTACCGGTCAGTTCGACCAGCAGCTCCTCCCGCCGGAGCTCGGCCGGGTCATGGTCCAGTGCGACCAGTGCCCCGTCCACCAGGCCGATCCGGTGCCGCTCTCCCCGGCACTCCACGATCCGTGGTCGCCCCGCGAGGTCCGGAGCCTCGGGCGGGGCCGACCGCACCTGACCCGGTACCAGCGCCGACGCGACCAGCGGATGCAGCCGCTCGACGTCGATCGCACCGGCTCGGACCAGCTCCAGATCGGGCAGCACCCAGGTCGCGGCGTCGGGCAGGACCGGCAGCGAACCGAGAGCACCGTCGTCGCCGGATACGGCCGTGATCCGCTGGGCGGATGCCCTGTTGCCGTTGCCGTTGCCGTTGCCGTTGCCGTAGCCGAGAGCCGTGAGGGTCTCCGCGTTTGAGCCCCGGCTCGGTCCCAGGTCCGCCAGGTCCGAGTCCAGGTCCAGGTTCGGGTCCATGTCCATGTCCAGGTCCATGAGGAATCGGCCTCGGGCGCCGCACCGTATGAGAACCGTCCCGGCGGACCGCCCCTCGGCGCGCAGCACGATCGCCGCCTCGTCCGCCCACCGTTCGATGGCACAATCGCGCTCCGGCGCCGGCCCCACCCACGTGTCCCGTCCCGGCGGCCGGGGGCCCGGGGGCCGCTCGGCTCCGGAACGAACCCGCAGCTCACCCACCCTCCGTGCGTCCCAGAGATGGCGGTGCAGATCGAGCCGGTACCGACGGCTGGGGCGCGGATGCGGATGACCGCGGGCTCCGACCCCGGAGCGGGACCCGTCCCACAGCGCGAGGCCGATCCGCTGCCCGGCGTCCGCCCAGGCGGGCGGAGTCCGGGCCACCAGGTGCACGGGGTTCGGGCCGTGACGCCCCGCCGCGTGATACCGGGCCAGCGTGATGGTCAGGCCCGGACGCAGGAGCCCGTCGGGAGCGATTCTCGGCATGTGCCAGCGCAGCAGGTCCGGAGCCAGGTGCCGGAGGTCGGCCCGGACCCGGGCCGCCAGCTCCTGGCCGTGAACGCTCGCCAGGGAACGTATGTCGAGGTCGATGTCGATGCCTGCGGCGGCACATGCCCCGGCCCAGTCGCCGACGGCACGGCGGGCGGTCGCAGTCTCGATCATGGGGGGTGGCACGGCGAACTCGCGCACGCGCAACCAGAAGGAAAGGCGGGAATCCCCGTTCGCGACACGAGTGAGCATCAGCACTCACCTTGCGCGGACGGGACCCCCATTCTGCCGAGGGAGTGTGTAGTCATCGCGGTGACCATAACGCCACCCGCGCCGATCCCACACCTGTTTTTCGATCGGGTGCGCGTGCACACCGGCGACACCGGCGCCCAAGTGGTGGCCCCCAGGGCACCGGCGTACGGTCGAACAGTGAACGCGGCGGTGGACGGAACCGTTCACCGAACCCTGCCTTCGCGATACGCCATGAGCAATCCTCAGCCGAGTTCCCCAGCGCGCACCACCACCCGGGAAACAGGTGGTGGCGGGAGTGCGATGGCGTTGTTCGTGATCGCGTCGTGTCAGTTGATGGTGGTGCTGGACATCACCATCGTGAACATCGCGCTGCCGGACATCCAGCGGTCGCTGGACTTCTCCACGACGAGCCTGGCCTGGGTGGTCAACGCGTACACGCTGACCTTCGGCGGGCTGTTGCTGCTGGGCGGGCGGGCCGGGGACATCCTCGGCCGGCGGCGGGTCTTCGTCTTCGGTGTGCTGCTCTTCGTGCTGGCCTCGCTCCTCGGCGGCTTCGCCCAGAACGCGGGCCAACTCCTCGGCGCCCGCGCCCTCCAGGGTGTCGGCGGCGCCATCGCGTCCCCGACGTCCCTCGCGCTGATCAGTACGACGTTCCGTGAAGGACCGGAGCGCAACCGGGCGTTCGGGGTGTTCGCGGCGGTCTCGGCGGGCGGCGGCGCGATCGGGCTGCTCGCGGGCGGCATTCTCGTGGAGTGGCTGAACTGGCGGTGGGTGCTGTTCGTCAACGTGCCGATCGGCCTGCTGATCGTGCTGGCGACGCCGCGCTGGATCAAGGAGTCCGAACGCCACCCGGGGCACTTCGACATCACCGGCGCGCTGACCTCCACCGTGGGCATGGTGCTCTTGGTGTACGGCTTCATCCGGGCCGCGCAGGAAGGCTGGCGGGACGCTCTCACGCTGGCCTCGTTCGCCGGGGCCATCGCCTTTCTCGCCCTGTTCATCCTGGTCGAGCGGCGTTCGAAGCAGCCGATCACCCCGCTGCACATGTTCCGCGACCGGAACCGGGCGGGCACCTACGGAATCATGCTGTGCCTCGCCGCCGCCATCTTCGGCATGTTCTTCTTCCTGACGCTCTTCGTGCAGAACGTGCTCGGCTTCAGCCCGCTGCAGGCCGGGCTCGCCTTCCTGCCGGTCAGTGCGGTCATCGCGGTAGGCGCCGGACTGGCCTCGAAGTTCCTGCCCACGTACGGGCCCAAACCGTTCATGGTGGTGGGTGCGATCCTGGCCGCGGCCGGCCTCGCCTGGCTGACCCTGACCGACGTCCACTCCACCTACGCCGGCAGCGTCCTCGGCCCCATGCTCGTCTTCAGCCTCGGCATGGGCATGGAGTTCGTCTCACTGACCCTGATGGCGCTCTCCGACGTCCCGACCCCCGAGACCGGCGCGGCCTCCGGACTCCTCAACGCCACCCAGCAGGTCGGCGGTTCGCTCGGCCTCTCCATCCTCGTCACGATGTACGGCACGGCCAGCACCAACGAGGCGGAGAAGCAGATCCCGGACTTCCTGTCCCAGGCGACCCCGGCCGAGCGCCTGCGGTTCGAACAGACCGGGCAGCTTCCGCCACCCTGGTCGTACGAGGTGCTCACCGCGGGCGTCTCGGCCGCCTTCGTCATGGCCGCGATCTTCACCGTCGTCGCCGCCCTGATCGCCGTACTGGCCATCCAGGTCAGGCCCTCCGATCTGGAGCGGCTGAAGGGCGGGGTGGGGCCGGGGCCGGGCTGAGGATCCAAGGGGATTCAAGGGCCGAGGGGTCAAGTCGACGTGCAGGCCGCCCCGTTGAGCGTGAACGTGGTCGGAGCGGGGTTCGTGGTGCCGCGTGTCGCCGTGAAGCCGAGGGTGACCGAGCCCGCCGCGGGGATGTTCGCGGTGTAGGAGGCGGCGGTGACGGTGACGGCAGCGCCGGACTGGGCCGCCGTGCCGCCCCACAGGCTGGAGACGCGCTGACTGTCGGGGAAGGTCCAGCGGAGGGTCCACCCGTTGACCGCCGAGGTGCCGGTGTTGCGGATGACGATCTCGCCCTGGAAACCGCCGGACCACTCGCCCGTCACCCGGTAGCCGAGAGCACAGGACGCCGTGGAACCGCCGGAGGCGGTCGTGACGGTCACCGTTCCCGAGCGCGCCGAGCGGTTGCCGGCCGCGTCGCGCGCGTAGACGGCGAAGGTGTACGAGGTGGCGGGAGTCAGGCCCGTGAGGGTGGCGGAGGTGCTTGTCGTGGTGGTCGCGGCGGTCTCGGTGGTGCCGTTGACGCGGACCACGTCGTAGCCCGTGACGCCGGTCGCGTCGGTGGCGGCGGTCCAGGTCAGGGTGGCGGACGAGGAGGTCGCCGCGGAGGCGGTCGGGGTTCCGGGAGCCGTCGGGGGAGTGGTGTCGCCGCCGGAGGAGGAGTAGATCGCGGCCTCCTTGGACGTGGCGGCGATGCCGTTCGCGCCGTTGAAGAGGCGCTGTCCCCAACTGGTCAGCTGGTTCGGGTCGAAGTTCGTGACCATGTCCAGGTACTCCACACCGCCGCCGTTGCCGCTCCAGGACCAGCCGAGATAACCGAGGCCGAGTCGCTGCGCGGTGGCGAGGATGGCGTCCTCGTCGGGGTTGCCGTCCGAATGGTCGTGGCCGAACTCACCCACCACGATGGGGAGTTTCGCCGCCACGAACCGGTTGAGGTAGTCGCTGACCTCCGCCGCCGTGTCGAAGACGCCGTACATGTGGATGGAGAAGACCGTGTTGGCGTCCGGGTCGGCGGCGAAGACGGAGGCCGCGTTGTCGCGCATGGTGAACGCCCAGTCCTGGCCCCAGTTGGGAGCGTCGACCATGATCGTGTGGTCGAATCCGGCGGTGCGCAGCTTCTGGATCGCCGCCTTGGTGTCGGCCGTCCAGCCCGCGTAGTTGTTGTTGCCGTACGGCTCGTTGCCGATGTTGACGATGACGTGGTCCTCCTGACCCGTCAGCGCACTCTGCACACTGATCCAGTAGTCGGCGGCCCGCGAGAGCGTGACCGCCCCGCTCTGCTCGCCGTAACCCGTGGTGTCGTGCACCTCCAGGACACAGATGAGCCGGTTCCGCTTGCACTGCGCCACGACGTTCGCCACATCGGTGGTGTCGTTGCGGGTCCACCGGTCGCCGCTGGCCAGGACGACGCGCACGGTGTTGGCGCCCTTGGCCTTGATGTGGGCGAGCGAGCCGATCTGGTTCGGATACCAGGTGTGGGCGTGGTTCACGCCGCGCATCACGAAGTCGTTGCCGGAGCGCTCCAGGAGCCGGCCGTTCTCGACACGGAAACCGGTGGGCGCCGCGTGCGCCGGCGCGCCGAAGACGAACAGGGGCAGGAGCAGACCGAGGAGGGCCGCGGCGAGTGCGGCCGTGCGCGGTGGGCGGAGGAGGGCCGGCGTGCGCGTACGGGATCTCATGGCGGCTCCAGGGAGAGGGGAGAGGGGAGAGGGGAGAGGGGGAGGGGAGGAGCAGGGGACAGCGCCTCGGTCGTTACGAGGAGGCGGCAGCCCTCGCCGTGCAACCGACCGTCGCCGACGGCGTCCCGGCCGTGGCGGAGGTCGTGGCGACGAACCCGAACGTGGCGCTCGCGCCCGGTGCGAGCGTGCCGTTCCACGAGGCGTTGGTGACCGTGGCCGTGCCGTCGGTCGCTGTGGTCGAGGTCCCGTTCCAGACCTGGGTGAGACGGGCCCCGCCGGCCGGTACGACGGTCACGGTCCAGCCCGAGACGGTGGACGCGGAGGTGTTCGTCACCGTCACCTCGCCCTGGTAGCCGCCCTGCCAGACGTTGGTGGCCCGGAAGACCGCACCACACGCGGGCTGACCGCCACCCGGATCGCCGGGGTCGCCCGGATCACCAGGCACCCACGCGTCCAGAACCGAACTCAGCGCCGGGTACCAACGAGCGGCGATCTTGTCGTCGCCCGCGGCGTTCGGATGCACTCCGTCGTTCGTGTCGGTCGCCGTGCTGAACCCCGTCCACTGGTCGACCACGGTCACGGGCGAGTCGCCGGTGCTCGTCGCCCGGGCCCAGTCCGGGATCCGCGCGTTGAAGTCGACGACCCGCTGCGCGCAGCCCGAGCAGCTGCCGGGGTTCATGGGGATGAGCTGCGCGACGAGGATCCGCATGTCCGGGTTGGAGGCCCGCATCTGCCCGACCAGCTTGGTGTACGCGGCGAGAATGCGGTCGGGGGCGATGCTGCTCCACACGTCGTTGGTGCCGAAGTGCATGACAACGATGTCTGGAAGTGTCGCGGCCAGCCGGGCGGGCAGCAGGTTCTGGTCGGCGACGTTGGTCACCAACTCGCCGCCGTGGCCCTCGTTGTCGCCGTCGTGCTCCTGCCCGCAGCCCTGCGTGCCGAGCGTGCCGACGAAGTCGATGTCCGTGTAGCCGGCGGTGCGCAGCCGGTTCCACAGCACCGCCCGCCAGCAGCCGGGCGAGCCGGTGATCGAGTCGCCGAGCGGCATGACGCGCGCGGGGGTCGCCGCCGTGTCGGCCGCCGCCGCGGGCGGCGCGAGGGTCAGTCCGATGGACAGGAGCAGGGCGGCCAGGAGGCCGAGAAGCGGTAGGTGCCGTACGGGGGAATGTCGGGTGTTGCGCATGGTGGTCCCTTCCCTGGGTGAGAGATGGGAGCGCTCCCAGATGCAACTTGCCATCGTTGTCATTCACACGTCAAGATGGCTGCGCGCATCTTTGCGCGCCCCTTCTTTCGCCCCCGCACCCCTCGACCTGGCGGCCGACGCGGGCGTCGACATCGATGCCCTGCCCCTCGAACCCGGTGCGTCGAGCGACGGCACGGACCCTGGCGATTGACCACAGCCGCCCTGCCGGAACGCGGTGTGCTCCCGGTGGTATCGGCCGGTGACGATCTGTGGTCGGCGCGGCCGGCGGCGGTGACGCGGCCGCCACCACAAGGTAGAGCCCAACATCAATCGACATCGGGTCGCCAACACGGGTCGTCAACACGGGTCGTCGACTCCGGATCGTCGACACAGGGTCGTCAGTGCCGGGTCGTCGACGCCGGCTGACCGCCCGGGGTCTACGACTGCGACCCTCATGTTCAAGAATGAGAACAGCGATCACTTGCATGGATATTGACGTGCTCGGGACAACGGCCCTAGCTTCCGGTGTTGGAAAGCGCTTTCCCCTTCGGATGTCCGGGAGACGAACCATGCGTCCACAGCGATTCACCGCGTGCGTAAGCCTGTTGAGCGTCCTGGCCGGCGGCCTCCTCGCCCTGTCCGCCCCCGCCGCGCACGCCGCCGGCAGCCTCTACGTGGCGACCGGCGGCAGCGACAGCAACGCCGGCACACTGGCGGCTCCGCTGCGCACCATCCAGCGGGCCGTGGACCTGGCGCAGGCGGGCGACTCGATCCTGATCCGGGGCGGGACATATGCGCCGACCACGAACATCCAGTTGCTCAAGAGCGGTACGGCGAGTCAGCCCATCAGGCTGGGCAACTACAACGGCGAGCGCGTCGTCATCGACGGCGAGGGGATGCCCTACACGCCCGGCGCGGTCGGCTCCAGCATCCCCCGGGCCCAGCGGGGCGCGATCCACATCGAGGGGGAGTACTGGCGGCTGAGCGGGCTGGAGATCGCCAACGGGCCGTACGGGATCTTCGGCGTGGACACCAGTGGCAATGTCTTCGAGCGGCTGGTCACGCGGAACAACTACGAGTCCGGCGTGCACATCCAGGGCGCGTCGAGCGCCAACCAGTTCATCAATCTGGACAGCTACGGCAACCGGGACCCGCGCAAGAACGGCGAGAGCGCCGACGGCCTGGCGATCAAGGAAGGCTCCGGGACGGGCAACGTGGTGCGTGGGGCCCGGCTGTGGAACAACTCCGACGACGGGCTGGACTTCTGGGAGTTCCTCTCTCCGGTGACCATCGAGGGAAGCGGCGCGTACGGGAACGGCTACAACCGCTGGAGCCTGCCGAACTACACCGGTGACGGCAACGGCTTCAAGCTCGGCGGCGGCGGTGACGCGGACCTGCCCGCGGCGCATGTCGTGCGCAACAGCGTGGCGTGGGACAACTCGGCGGGCGGGTTCATCGACAACGCCAACCCCGGCGCGCTGGTGGCCGAGCGCTGCACAGCATGGCGCAACAAGGGCACGGGGTTCGACTTCGCCGACGCCGACGGCACGCTGACGAAGAACCTCGCGGTGGCCAACGGCACGAATGTCTCGCTGGGCTCGAACTCCGGCGGGAGCGGCAACTCCTGGAACCTCGGCGGCACCTGGTCCTTCACGAGCACCGACGCGACCACGATCACCGGAGCCAGGGCGGCCGACGGCTCCATCCCGACCTCGACCTTCCTGCGGCCCGCGAACGGCGCGGATGTCGGGGCGCGGCTCTGAGGGGTGACGTCGGGCTGTTGTGTGTGGGCCGCCCTGATGGTTCTGGTGGCGCCCGCTGTTCGTTTTCGGTGTTCCGGTGTCCCGGTGCGTGGGCTGTCCGTTCTGTCTTCGGCCTTCCTGTGGCCCGTGAACCGCGCGGATGTCGGGGCGCGGCTCTGACGGGGGCCGTCCGCCGGTACCGCTCATGCGCCGCCCGGCCCCGCCGGGCGGCGCTCACCGCGCTTCCGGTGTCCCGGCGCGCAGTCCGTCCATGACGAGGTCGAGGAGGCGGGTGGCGCGCGGCTGCCAGTCGTCCCGGGGGCCTATCTGCCAGAGGCCGGCGATCGCGAGGAAGAAGTCGTCGGCGGTGACTCCGGCGCGGACGGTCCCGGCCTTCTCGCCCGCGCGGAGCAGGAGTTCGGCGGCTTCGTACACCGGTGCGTTTCCCGGCTTGTCGGGGCTGTCGGGGTCGCAGGTGGCCTGGCGGATCGCGTCCGCGAGGCCCGCCTTGGTCAGGGCGAACCGGGCGAGGCGGTCCATCCACTCGCGGAGCGCCCGGTCCGGTTCACGGGTGGCGAGCAACTCGGCGGCGGAGTCGGCGACCTGTCGCATCTCGTGCCGGTAGACCTCCAGGACGAGGGCCTCCCGGGTGGGGAAGTGGCGGTAGAACGTGCCCTGTCCGACGCACGCCTTCCTGGCGATCCTGCTCAGGGGCGCGTCCGCGGAGCGCGTCAACTCGGTCAGCGCGACCGCCAGGATGCGCTCGCGGTTCCGCTGTGCGTCCGAGCGCAGAGCGGCACCCTTCTTCTGCCACACGCGGACCTCCTCGCGGGTCCCTGGCCGAAACCCGTCCTTGTTAAGCGGACAACTGTCCGTTAGGTTTTCCCGGAGAGGACAGCTGTCCGGTTGCTTCAGCGTAGCGCCGGCCCGACCGGCGCGGACACCCCGGCTGTCCCGCAATCACCGACTCGACCGCCTGCCGGAGCGAGTCATCTCGACATGCCCCGGATACGCGAAAGAAGGCTGATCATGTCCCCAGCCACCTCCTCGACGTACAGCGCCATCACCTTGAACATCAACGGCGAGAAGCACACGCTCTCCGTCGACCACCGCACCACCCTGCTCGACGCGCTGCGTGAGCGACTCGACATGACCGGCACCAAGAAGGGCTGCGACCAGGGGCAGTGCGGTGCCTGCACCGTCCTCGTCGACGGGCGCCGCAACGTCTCCTGTCTGCAGCTGGCGGTGGCCGCCGAGGGACGCGAGATCACCACCATCGAGGGCGTCGCCGACGGGGACGAACTGAACCCCGTGCAGCAGGCGTTCCTCGATCTCGACGGCTTCCAGTGCGGCTACTGCACCCCGGGCCAGATCTGTTCGGCCATCGCGGTCATCGAGGAGCACGCGGCGGGCTGGCCCAGCGCCGTCACCGACGACGTCCGTCCCGAGGCGGGACCGCCACCGCTCACGCCCGGGGAGATCCGGGAGCGGATGAGCGGCAACCTGTGCCGCTGCGGCGCCTACGTGTCGATCGTCGAGGCCGTCGCCCGCGCCGCCGCCGACAGCACCGCGAAGACCAAGGAGGCCGTGGCGTGAAGGAGTTCGACTACCAGCGGGCGTACGACGTCTCCGGCGCGGTCGCCCTGCTCGGCGCCGACCCCGAGGCCCGCTTCCTCGGCGGCGGCACCAACCTCGTCGACCTGATGAAGACCGGCGTCGAGCGGCCCGCCCGCCTCGTCGACGTCCGCGAACTCCCCCTCGACGGTATCGAGTCGACCGGGGACGGCGGACTGCGGATCGGCGCGACCGTCACCAACAGCGACCTCGCCGCCCACCCCGAAGTCCGCCGCCGCTACCCGGCGCTGACCCAGGCGGTCCTGGCCGGCGCCTCCGGGCAGCTGCGCAACATGGCCACCGTCGGCGGCAACCTCCTGCAGCGCACCCGCTGCGGCTACTTCGCCGACGTCACCCAGCCCTGCAACAAGCGGACCCCCGGCAGCGGCTGCCCCGCGATCGAGGGCGAGCACCACAACCACGCCGTCCTGGGCGCCTCCGCGCACTGCGTGGCCACCCACCCCTCCGACATGGGTGTGGCCCTGGCCGCCTTCGACGCCGTCGTCACCTACGAAACGGCCGACGGGCCGGGTGAATCGCCGCTCGCCGACTTCTACCTCCCGGTGGGCGACACCCCGCACATCGAGACGGCCCTGCCGCCGGGCGCCCTCATCACCGGCGTCATCCTGCCGCCCGCCCCCGTCGCCGCGCGCTCCCGCTACCGCAAGGTCCGCGAGCGCGCCTCGTACGCCTTCGCCATCGGCTCGATCGCCGCCGCGCTCGACGTCCGGGACGGCGTCGTGCACGAGGTGCGGCTGGCCTTCGGGGCGGTCGCCTCCCGGCCGTGGCGGGCCTACGCGGCGGAGCGCGTGCTGACCGGGGCACCGGCCGACGCCGAGACCTTCGCGGCCGCCGCCGACGCAGAACTGGCCGCCGCCGAGCCGCTGCCGCACAACGGATACAAGGTGACACTGATGCGCAACCTCGTCGTGGCCGTCCTGTCCGAACTCACCGAGGAGGCCACCCGATGACCACCGCCCCCACGGCACACCAGGACGCCGTCGGCACCGCGCACACCCGGGTCGAAGGCCGCGACAAGGTCACCGGAGCCGCCCGCTACGCCGGAGAGATCCCCTTCACCGGACTCGTCCACGGCTGGCTGGCGCTGTCCACCGTGGCCCGCGGCCGGATCCGGGCGATCGACACCGCCGACGCGCTCGGGATGCCGGGCGTGCTCGTGGTCCTGACCCACGAGAACGCCCCGCGCGTCACGACCGACTACGCGGGTCTCATGGGGATGAAACCCGACCCGACCACCGCCGTCTTCCAGCACGACCGGGTACCCCACAGGGGCTGGCCGGTGGCGCTGGTGGTCGCCGAGACCTCCGAGCAGGCCAGGGAGGCCGCCGAGGCGCTGGTCGTGCACTACGAACAGGAGACGCACGACATCGCGTTCGCCGCCGGTCACCCGGACGCGTACGCGCTGGACGCCTTCGGCCCCGCGGTGATCGAGAAGGGCGACCTGGACGCCGAACTCGCCGCCTCCGCCGCCGTCGTGGACGCCGAGTACTCCACCCCCGAGGAACACCACAACCCGATGGAGCCGCACGCCGTGACGGTCCGCTGGGAGGGGGGTCGGCTCGAAGTCCTCGACTCCAACCAGGGCACCATGTGGGTCGCCGGTGAACTCGCCAGCCTGTTCTCCCTCGACCCGGCCTCGGTGTGGGTCCGCTCCGAGCACGTCGGCGGCGGCTTCGGCAGCAAGGGCGTCCGCGCGCACCAGGTCGCCGCCGTCATGGCCGCGACCGTCCTCCAGCGCCCCGTGCGGGTGGTCATGACCCGGCGCCAGATGTTCTCCCTGGCCGGCTACCGCAGCCCCACCAGCCAGCGGGTCCGGCTCGGCGCCGACCCCGACGGACGGCTGCGCGCCCTGGAGCACCGCTCCCAGAGCCTCACCTCGACCGTCCACGAGTTCATCGAGTCGGCCGCCGGCCCGGCCCGTGTGATGTACGCCGCCGACGCCCACCACACGGCAAACAAGGTCGTACGGCTCGACGTGCCGACCCCGACGTGGATGCGCGCGCCCGGCGAGGCACCGGGGTCGTTCGCGCTGGAGTCGGCGTTCGACGAACTCGCCGAGAAGCTGGGCATCGACCCGATCGAGCTGCGGGCCCGCAACGAGCCCGAGCGGGGCCCCGTGTCCGGGTTGCCGTTCGGCAGCCGCAACCTGCACGCCTGCTTCCGCGAAGGCGCCCGCAGGTTCGGCTGGGCGGACCGTGACCCGCGCCCCGGGGTGCGCCGCGACGGCCGCTGGCTGCTCGGCACCGGCACGGCGGCGGCCTCCTTCGGCGCGGGAGCCGCGCCGTCCACGGCCGCCGTGACGGCCGAGGCCGACGGCACCTTCACCGTGCGGATCAACGCGGCGGACATCGGCACCGGTGCCCGCACCGCGCTCACCCTGGTCGCCGCCGACGCGCTGGAAGTCGCACCGAACCAGGTCCGGGTGCGGATCGGGGACAGCGACTTCGGACCCGCCATGATCGCCGGTGGCTCGATGGGCACTCGCTCCTGGGCCTGGGCCGTCACCCTCGCGGCAGGCGAACTGCGGGAGCGGCTCGCGCTCGGCGCCGGCGTCCCACCGGAGGGCATCACCGTCCGCTCCGACACCACCGCCGCCATCGGCGCCCTCGCCCAGAAGGAACGCCACTCCTACGGCGCCCAGTTCGCCGAGGTCGCCGTGGACCCCGCCACCGGCGAGGTACGCGTGCGCCGCATGCTCGGCGTCTTCGCGGCGGGAAAGATCGTCAACCCGCTCACCGCCCGCAACCAGCTCGTAGGCGGCATGATCTGGGGCATCTCCATGGCCCTCCACGAGGAGGCGGTACGCGACCGGGCGTCCGGCGGCCACTACGGCGCCGACCTCGCCGGCTACCACGTGGCCGCGCACGCCGACGTGCCCGCCGTCGAGGCGGACTGGGTGGACGACCCCGACCCCGACGACCCCGTCGGCATCAAGGGCATCGGCGAGATCGGCATCGTGGGCGCGGCGGCGGCCGTCGCCAACGCCGTCTGGCACGCCACCGGCGTACGTCACCGCCATCTGCCGATCCGGCCCGACCGCGTTCTCATGGCGGGCCGGGATGCTTGACCTGGCCACCGAGCTGACCGAGTGGGCGCAGGACGGCCGCGACTTCGCCGTCGCCACCGTCGTCGCGGTGAGCGGCAGCGCCCCGCGCGGGCCCGGCGCGGCCCTCGCCGTCGACAGCCGGGGCACAGCCATCGGCTCGGTCTCCGGCGGGTGTGTCGAGGGCGCGGTGTACGAGCTGTGCCAACAGGCGTTGACGGACGGCGAGACCGTCCTCCAGCGCTTCGGCTACAGCGACGAGGACGCCTTCGCCGTCGGCCTGACCTGCGGCGGCGTCATCGACATCCTGGTCACCCCCGTCACCGCCGGGTCGCCGGACCGGGCGCTGCTGCACGCCGCGCTCTCGGCCGCCGCCAAGGGCGAACCGACCGCCGTCGCCCGCGTCGTGCGGGGCCCGGCCGACCTCCTCGGGCACGCCCTGCTCGTACGCGCCGCCGGGTCGCACGACGATTCGCACCACGGCGGGGCCTACGACGGGAGGGTGCGTGACGGTGCGTACGAAGGCGGTCTCGGCGGGCACCCCGGTCTGGACCGGGCGGCCGTCGCCGAGACCCGGGCCATGCTGGACGGCGGACGCACGGGCACGATCGAGCTCTCGGCGAGCGGAGCGAGATGGGGGTCCCCCCGGACGGAGTCTGGGGGAGGATCGCACTGCCCCGGCGGCCTCACCCTCCTCGTGGAGACGCGGGTGCCGCCGCCCCGCATGATCGTGTTCGGGGCGATCGACTTCGCGGCGGCGCTGGTCCGCGCGGGCAAGTTCCTCGGCTACCACGTCACCGTGTGCGACGCCCGGCCGGTCTTCGCCACCCGGGCCCGCTTCCCCGAGGCCGACGATCTCGTGGTGGACTGGCCGCACCGCTATCTCCGCAGCACCGGGACGGACAGCCGTACGGTCCTGTGCGTGCTCACCCACGACGCCAAGTTCGACATCCCGCTGCTGACGACGGCCCTGCGGATGCCGGTCGCGTTCGTGGGGGCGATGGGCTCCCGCCGCACCCACGCCGACCGTGACCGGCGGCTGCGTGAAGTCGGGCTCACCGAAAGGGAGTTGGCGCGGCTCAGGTCCCCGATCGGGCTCGACCTCGGCGCCCGTACGCCCGAGGAGACCGCCCTGTCCATCGCGGCGGAGATCGTCGCGGCCCGGCGTGGCGGCACGGGCGTACCGCTGACCGGTTCGGGGACGCCGATCCACCGCGAGGCGGGGGAGCGGGGGCCGTGGCGGCGGCCTGAGTACGTCAGCCGGGGCAACTGAGTATGTGGTCCGATGCCCCGCACCCAGGCCCGCTGGTGCACTGTCCTCATGGACACGCACCCCTCGCGCCCGCGCTCCCTCCGCAATGTCACCGCCACGGCCACCGCCACCGGTTCGGCCCTCGCGGTGGTGCTGCTGCCGCTGGTGGTCGGGGCGTTGGTGGCGCGGTCGGCCGGCGGTGACCCGATGGCGTCGGTCAACGCCCTGATGACGGGCGGCGGGGAGCGGGCGCGGCTGTCCCGGAGCCAGCTGCCCGTCCTGCGGGGCATACACACGGCGCCCCGCAGGATGGGTGCGCATTTGGCACGGCGACGGCCGACGGAGGGCCGTTCGCCGCTGAACGGCCGTTCGCTGCTTGACGGCCGTCTGCCGGTACGACGGCTACTGACCCGCGGCGAGGACGTACGCGTTGAGGTTCCCCACGGTCGTGAGCGGTGACGGCGAGCCCAGCTCGTAGCGGTCCACGGCGAGGTAGTTGGGCTTCTTGCGCGCGGCCGGGGTGCAGAAGTTCTGCGCGCGGTTGCCCAGCTTGGCGTTGTCCGTCTCGGCCGTGCCGCTGATCGTGTAGTCACGGAAGTGGTTCATGACGAACAGCGGGTGGAACGCGGCCGAGTCCGTGGTGAGCGGTCTGCTCGTGCCCCAGCGGCTGTAGCAGGACCAGTCGGAGTCACCGAGCCCGCCGCCCATGGACCAGTAGTTCTCCACGGTCCACTCGCGCTGGTACATCACCCCGAAGGTGTTCCGGGCGGCGTAGCCGGCGGAGACGTCGCTCGCGCGCGTGCGGTCACTGAAGATCAGCAACTGCTTGCCCCAGGCGGCGAGGTCCGCCATCGTCGGCCAGCCGCTCGTCGCCACGCCCTCCTGGTCGGGCCGGTACAGCACGTCGGACAGACCGCTGACGGAGGCCAGCGACGACTTCAGTACGTCGGAGGCGGTGTAGTCCTCCAGGAAGACGGTGGCGAACTGACCCGGGTTCGCCTTGAGGAAGTCGACCATGCGCCGCAGGTCGGTGGCCAGTGGAACCGGACTGCCGACTCCGTCACAGCTGTTGTGACAGAGCACCGCCTGCCCCGACACGGTGTACGCGTCCAGCATGAACCCCCTTACACCGTCCGTGAGTTGCTGGCTCACACCGCGCGACTGGTTGGGGAAGAGACTGACGGGGAACGAGGCGAAGTTGCCGTCCACACCGTTGGCGAAGGCGTTGTGCGAGGTGAGGAACGAGACCTGGTCGAGGGTGCGGGTGTCGGTGGACGGCATGGCCGTCGTGGCATAGGTGACCGGCGTCAGGTGCCAGCGGGCGTGGTCGCCGCTCGACCCGATCTGCACGAGGGAGGAGTCGGAGGAGGCGCCCGTCAGGTACTGCGAGGTGCCGGGCACGCCGATCGTGTACGTGCTGTTCGCGGCTTCGGTGATCGTCCACGTGGTGCCGTCCGCGCCGCAGGCCGCGGTCACCGCCGAGGTGCCGCCGCGCCCGAGGCAGATGCCCGACTCGTCGGCGTTCCGCAACTGGTGGCCGCCGCTGACGGCGACCGGCGTCCACTGCTGGTGGTCCTCGTTGCCCCTGGGGTTGTGTGCGGCGACCGTTCCGCCGCTGTCCGCCGCGTTGAGACCGGTGACGGAGTTCTGCAGATAGACCGCGTACGTGGGGACCGCCGCGGCGGCGGGGCCCGAGAACGCGATGGGCACGCCCAGGGCGAGCGCGGCGACCGTGCACAAGGCACGGGCGCGAGGGCGCGAACGGGGACGGGGACGGGGACTTGGACGGGACAGACTCACGGGGTTCCTTCCACTCCGGCACGCCGGGTTGATGTCAGAGGCATGACACACCTGGCACCGGGTCGCGCGCCAGCCCCGTCACATGAAGACATCGTGAGCGCGAACTCGTCGTAGCCGAAGGAGACTTGGCCGAGACAAGTTTGAGATTCAAGCAAGTTTTGGGGATTCTGTGGAGAAGATCTGTTTAAACTCTGGAATCCGCTCGAAGAGAGACCACGCGTGAGTGAACCGACCGTCTCTGTCTGTCCGCAGTGCGGCATGCCCCGGGCGACGGATGGCACTCCGGCCTGTTCCTGCGGCCGCCTCGCCTCGGAAGCTCACCGGGACATCCGTACGGCGCAGGCAGAGGCCGCGGAGGACTTCGACCCCGTACGCATCAGGCCGTTCGTGAAGGTCGGTGACGACAGCGAGCCGGTGGCCGCCTCGGAGGCCGATGAAGGCCCGCCGCAGCAGGGTGACCCGGAAGACGGCGACACACCGGCAGAGCCCCCTGTCGAGCCGCACCACACGCCGACCGTTGACCTTTCCTTCGACCAAGAGCTTTCCGCCGACCGTGCCCAGGGCGGCCGACGGCGGCGCCGGGCGGCGCTGGCCGCAGGGGTGGGCGCCGTCGCGGCGGCTGCCCTGGTGACGGTGGGCATCATCGGAGGGCTCTTCTCGTACCAGGCTCCCTCGCGGGGCGGTTCGGGCCCGGACGACATCAGGGCCGGCCTCCCGGAAGCGGCGGCCGGGACGGAGGCATCGGCGCCGTCAAAGACCCCGTCCCCTACGGTGGCAGCCACGGCCTCCCCGTCCGAGAGCGCGACCACCTCACCGGAGGCGACCCCGACCGAGAGCCGGGCCACCCCCACCGGCTCCGGCACCCCGACCATGACGCCGTCCGACAGCCACGCCACGGCCACGGCGGCCCCCGCGCCGACCCGGTCGGCCGGGCGGCCTCCCGTCCTCGGCCTCGGCGCCCAGGGGGCCGAGGTCACCGAACTCCAGCTCCGCCTGCGCCAGATCGGCTTCTACGACGGCGACGCCGACGGCGCCTACGACGGCGAGGTCCAGAGCGCGGTCCGCGGCTACCAGCTGACCCGCGTCCTCATCGAGGACGACTCGGGCGTCTACGGCGAGGCGACGCGCGCCTCGCTCGAAGCCGAGACGTCGGAGCCGTGACCCCGGTCGCGACGCGGACGCTCCCGCGACGCGCCCGCCGGACCCGCCCGCCGAACGGGCGGCGGTGGCGCGTGCCGTACGGCCGGGACGGCGGCGAGCGACCTCGTCGGCCAGGTTCCGACACGGTGGCTCAGCCGTGCGCCAGCAGGTCGAGGTGGCGTCGTGCCTGCTCGGCCGTGCCGCTGTGGGGGAACTACTCGGTGATCTGCTGCCAGATGTCGCGGGCGTGCTCGACACCCTCGGGGTCGTCGCGGGTTTCGAGGGCCCGGGCCAGGTGAGCCCACTGCTGGGCGTGGCCGCCGGAGTGCTCGACCGCGTCCTGGAGAAGGTCGACGGCTTCGTCGAGGCGCCCCTGCCGGAAGGCGACCCAGCCGCAGGCGTCCTCACACACGGCCATCCGGCTCGGCTCCAGCACCCGGCGCGCACTCTGCAGGGCGCCCTCCGCCAACAGGCGCGCCTCGTCGAGCCGGATGCCCTGCTCCGCGTAGAACATGGCGAGCCGTGCGGTGAGGGTGATCAGCGCGGCCCGCAGCGGAGGTTCCTCGTCCGTGCCGCGGAACGCGGTCAGCCGGGCCGCGCAGGCGTCCTGGGCCTCGAGAAGCTCCTGCTCCACCTCCCACGGCTGCTCACGCCCGGCGATCAGATGGGCGATCCACTCGTGGTGCCGACCGGCGCCCGACTGCCGGGCAGTGCCGCCGATCGAGCGCAGGGCCACGATCGCGTCATCGGAACGGCCCAGCAGATCGAGGACGTTGGCCAGTTCCTCGTGCATCCGGGCCTCCAGGTCCGCGCTCAGTGAGGCCTCCCGCGTGGCGTCGACCAACTCCTCCCGAGTCCGCTCCAGGAGCCCCGTGCGCTCGTCGCCCTGCGAGGTCTCCGCCTGCCCGCGATGGGTGACGGCCAGTTCGAGACGGGCCAGGTCCCGTTGCTCCCCGGCCGGCAGGAGCTCGATCAACCGCAACAGCGTCTGCTCGGCGAGGTCGTACTGGGCCCGGTGGTCGCGGTACAGCCGCGCCAGGGTGAAGCGGGGATACGCGTAGAGCGGCGCCAGCTTCGACGCGCCCCGGCAGTCCCGCGATCTCGCTGTGCAGCAACTCGGCGAAGCCCGCCGCGACCTTGTCCAGCTCGCCGACGTCGTCCCCGGCGACCAGGTTCTTGAACGAGAGGATCCGGACGGGGCGCGAACCGCGTCGGCTGACCGCCAGCAGCACCAGAACCACCGCCAGGACGAGCGCGACCCACTCCGCCAGGGGCCACTTCCCGGACAGGTCGTGGACCACGCCCGTCACGGCGAGCGCGATCAGCGCGGCGGCGATCGGCAGGAAGGCCGCGTTGGCACTGAGCGCGGCCTTGAGCAGCCGGGCAATGCGCCGCCCCCGACGCGCTCCGGCCGGTGGCCACGACCACGCGACGCGGCCGGTCTCCCGGAAGAGATGCTTGAGCGAGGGCATGACCACGCGCCCTTCTGCCGGCGCCCACTGTCCGTCACCCCTCCTCGTTCCAGCGTCTCTAGAACTCTGTGTGTGCCTGTGGTTTCCAGGCTTTTCGGGCGCGGCGTGGCCGTGTGCGGTTGCCGTCCGGTGGTCCGAACCTTGGGGTGAGGGGATGGACTTCGGTGGCGTGCAGGTGGTGGAAGCCGGTCCGCTCGGCGGCGCGGGTGCGCCGTCGACAGGTTCCGCGTGAGAGCCGCACCCGGCCGGACCGAAGAGGGTCTTCTTCGGTCCGGTGGGGTGCGGGTACTCCATGACCTGGCACCGGCCCGGGTGTGGCGGCTGGTGTCGTGGTGTCATGCCCCGCCGGACGCTGGACCGCCCCCGTGGTAGGGGTGGTGGCGGGGACCGTACGCACATCGGGCGTACGGCGGGAAGTCTTCTGGCCCGGGGCTGCGGCGGCGCGCCGGGTGTCTCGGCCGCGAGGGCCGGCGGGCCTGCTGGGGGTGGGGTGTCCCTTGCCCGCAGTGGTCTTCGGTCCGGCCGGGCGGGGCGGGGCCGTCTCGGCGCGGCGTTGGCGGCGCAGGCGGCGGGTGGTCTTCTTCGGCCGGCGCACCTGGGCCACGGTGCCCTCGATGGTGGTGCGGATGGTGCGGGCGTGGGTGGCGCGGTCGGTGACGGTGTGGCTCTGGGCGAGCAGGCCGCGCGAGACGATGCGGCGGGCGGCGGCGTGGTCGCGGTCCATGGACAGGTGGCAGCGGGTGCAGTGGGCCCATGTCCAGCCGCGCTCACCGAGCCGGTCGGGGGCGGGGTGGTGACCCAGCGGGCCGAGGCAGCCGGGACAGCGGGCGGAGGTGCCCCGGGCGGGGACGGTGACCACCGCGATGCCCGCCTTCGCGGCCAGGTGCCGCATCGCCTCGGCGACGGTGCCGCGGACCTGCCCGGACAGGCGGGCGTTGCCGCGCCTGCGGCCGCGCGCCTCCAGGGTGGCGAGGTCTTCGAGGTAGATGACGGTGGCGCCGAGCGCGGCGGCCTGGTCGACGGCCCAGCGGGCCGCCGACCACGCCAGCGCGTCGTTCAGCTTCCGGATGCGGGCGCACACCCGCTCATGCTCGCTCTGCAGCACCGCGGCCTTGTCCAGGAGGCCGGCCCAGGCCAGGTGCGGGGCGCCGAGCCCGTCGGCCAGCGCCTGGTAGTGGTCGCGTTTGGCGGCGAGGTGTTCGCGGTGGCCGCGCAGCCGGTGCAGTTTCGCACTGATCGCGGTGGCGGCGAAGAGCAGGGGGCGGCCGTCGGTGATCACCCGCGCCGCCCCGCCACGCCCGGTCAGACGGCCCAGGGTGCCGGTGAGCAGGGTGTTCACCCCCCAGTCGAAACCCGCCGCCACGGTGTGCCCGGACGCCCTGGCGGCCGAGACGGGGCGCGTGTGCGGCAGGTCCACCGCGATCCGCCCACTGCCGGTGGGGCGCAGGGTGGGGGTGTGCAGGACCGCGTCCGGACCGACGGTGCCCGGCAGCCGCAGGTCGATCACATGCCAGGCCCACTCCCGCCCCGAGGCCGGGGCCGCGCACAGCGGGAGTTTCACCCGCAGCCGGGCCGTGGCCTCGTCCAGGCGCTGAAGGGTGACCTGCTGGCGGTCCATCGCCGCCAGCAGCACCTGCGCCGCGATCCGGGGCGGCTCCTCCAGCTCGCACAGTCCGGCGGGCAGCTTCCCGTGCCCGGCCAGATGGGCGCGCACCTGGTGGGTGCGGTTGCGGATCTCCGCACTGCTGACCCCGGTCGGCAGCAGCGCCCGCAGCGCGGCCCACTCCGCCCCGGTGCGCCGAACGGGGTCGGCGGGCCAGGCCGTGAGGATCGCGGCCACGATGGTGCGCCGGTGCAGGGCCAGGCGCAGCATGCGTGCCGCGTACTCCTGGGCCGCCCGGCGCACCCGGTCCGAGACATACACCCCCTCGGCGGGCGCGGCATCCCCCGCCCAGTGCAGGCGGCGCATGGCCATCCAGCCCTTGGACGGCAGATCCTCGCCCCGCCCGTCGAGGCCGGCGGCCAGTACGTCCAGCGAACCCTCGTCCCACCGGGAGGCCACCAGACGGCCGGTCAGTTCCCGGCACAAGGAGGCCAGGAAGGACACCCGCTCCCACAGCAGCCGCTGACCCACCTGCTCGCCACTGCCCTCGACCACAGCACGAAAGGCGGTGCACGTGGCCGTCGCCACCAACCGGCCCACACCCACCACCCCCCTCCACGGCCCCGAACCGGGCACACACCAGCACCCGATCGGCCTAACGACCGACTCCCGCACAAAGACACGCACCCAGGCAACCACGCCCGATTCATGCAGGAAAACGCAGCAAAATCGCCAACAGTTGAAGACCCTGCGCCCGGAACACCGAGGCGGCGATTCCGGGCCCCCTCGCCCAGACCTGGCCCCTGCGTCAGACCCGGTCGGCGACGATCAGCAGGTACTGGAAACTGCCGTTCTCGTAGGCGGTGATGAAGGTGTCCTCGATGCCGGTGACGAGGTGGTCGGCCTGTTTGCGCAGCTCCCAGTAGGGGAGGGCGGCCGGAGTCAGGTCCATGACGTGGACGGGGACGAGGCGGTGTCGGGCCAGCGCGCGGAAGTACTCGGAGCGGGCGTGGATGTCGCAGATGTAGTGGGCGTTGATGAGGGACACCTCGCGGGAGGCCCGCCCGTAGGCGTCGTTGTAGCAGCCGGTGACGGTGACGTAACGGCCGCCGCGGCGCAGCAGACGGGCGTGCTCGGCGAAGAGCAGGTCCAACTCGACGTACATGGTGGACTCGTTGTTCCAGGACGCCGCGAACTCGCCGGAGGGCAGGCCCGTGTCGAGCATGTTGCGATGGTGGTAGCGGACCCGGTCGTCGATGCCCCGCCTGCGTGCCTGCTCGCCCGCGAACTCGGCCTGCTTGCGGGAGATCGTGACGCCGTCGGCGTGACAGCCGTACCGCAGATGGGCCACCACACTGCCGCCGCCGCGCCCGCAGCCGGCGTCGAAGACGCGGTCGCCGGGGGAGAGAGGGCCGAGATGGCGGGCGAGCAGTTCGGCCTGGGCCTGCTCCAGGCGGTGCAGTTCGGCGGTGACGCGCGCGCGACGGCGGGCCGGATCGGGGTCGTCGTCGAGGACGGACCAGTCCGCGTCACCGATGCCGTAGTGATGGTGGTAGAGGTCGTCGATCCTGCCGAGTTCGAGGTTGACCGGGTTCTCCTCGGCGTTCCAGTAGTCCGCGACGCGGTTCTGGTACACGGACTGGGCCGGGGAGGGCGCAGAGGCCTGGGCGGGCGGCGGTGCGGCGGTCGTGGTGACGGCGTCGATGATGGTCAACGGTGGCTCCTCCGGTGGTTTCGGGCTGCGGCCATGTCGGGCGTCACCAGTAGTCGGGCAGGCTGTAGCGGTCGGTGTTGGTGGCGTGCCACTCGTGGTTGCCGGCCACCCAGGCGGCGAGACCGGTGGCGTAGCGCTCGATCGGCGGTGAGGTGGCGGACAGGGCCGCGGACTCCTCCTCGAACGCCTCCATGATCCGGTTGTGGATCTCGACGGCCTCCAGATAGGCGGCCTTCAGCCCGCACCGCTGGTTGGCGGCGATCACCATGGGCAGATTCAGATGGTCCGGGTCGTTCGACATCTCCTTGGTGAAGGAGTACAGGTCGTTGACGATCGTGGCCGCGTTCCCGGCCAGCGCGGTGATCCGCTGGACCTCGGGCTGGGCGTAGAGGGCCTCCGGCAGCTCCCAGCCGTCCACGGCGTCGACGACCGACAGACAGGGCCGGAAGTTGTTGAACTGCCGCATCACCAGGTACTCCCAGACCTGTGGCATGTGGTCGGTCTCCGCCCAGGCGGCCTCGCCGAGATAGCCCAGATGCAGCCGGGCGAGATCGTGGACGAGCCGGTCCGTCTGGCTGGGGGTGGCGAGGGCGGCGTAGTCCCGCAGCGCGTGGTGGTACGAGCGCAGCGGGCCGTCCGCCCGTACGCCGTGCCGCCACCGGTCCTCCATGTCGGGGGTGCTGTGGAGCGGGTCGAGCGCCGACTGGGCCATCAGCAGCCGGCCGCCGAGGCCGCGCGGCGAGCCGCCCTTGCCCTCGTCGACCTCGCAGTAGACGTTGTCGACCAGATGCTCGGCGAGCAGCAACTTCCCGGCGGCGGCGAGGTGTTCGGGTCCGGCCCCGCCCGGATGCGCCAGTACGATCGCCCGGCCCAGGCCGAACCGCGCGAACTGCCCCTTCCACTCCCGGGGGAACAGGTCCAGCCGCTCCGCCCAGGCTTCCAGTCTGCGGTCGACCTCCGCGGCCTTCGCCGGATCGGCGGGCACGGCGGGCCGGTACCGCAGCCCCGGGATCGCACCCCCGGCGCGCGCCTGGCGGGAACGGGCCGGACTCGGCGGCCCGGGCAGCCGGGTACGGGCGGGCGCGTCGGCCACCGTCTGCTCGCTCATTCCGGCATCCACCCGATCTGCACGTTCTCCAGGATCCCGGCCGCGTCGGGCACCAGCACGGCCAACGAGTGGTAGGCGGTGACCAGATAGCTCATGATCGCGGTGGTGTCGATGCCCATGAACCGCACGTTCAGCGAGGGCTCGTACTCCTCGGGGATGCCCATCTGGTGCAGGCCGACGACCCCCTGGTCCTTCTCGCCGGTGCGCAGCGCGATGATGCTGGTGGTGTGCTGCGGGCTGATCGGGATCTTGCTGCACGGGAAGAGCGGCACCCCGCGCCACGCCGGGACCTCGTGACCGTCGACGTTCACCGTGCCGGGCACCAGACCGCGCCGGTTGCACTGCCGGAAGAAGGCCGCGATCGCCTTCGGATGGGCCAGATACAGCCGGGTCTTGCGGCGCATGGACAGCAGCTCGTCCATGTCGTCCGGGGTCGGCGGCCCGGAGAACGTGCTGATGCGCTGGCCGTAGTCGATGTTGTGCAGCAGCCCGAACTCGCGGTTGTTGACCAGCTCCCACTCCTGGCGTTCGCGGATCTCCTCGATGGTCAGCCGGAGTTGCTGCTCCGTCTGGTTCATCGGGTTGTTGTAGAGGTCCGCGACCCGGGTATGGATGCGCAACACCGTCTGGGTGAGGGAGAGTTCGTACTCGCGCGGCGCGAGGTCGTAGTCGACGAAGCCGCCCGGCAGCGTCAGCTCGCCCACGTGCCCGGCCTCCAGGGGCACGTCGGCCTCGCCCTTGCGGTTCACGGGCTTGCGCTGCTGCTCGGTGAACGCGTCGAACTGGGCCGCCAGGGACGGTGTGCGCTCCACGAACGCCATCAGCACGTCCCAGTTGAGCGCCAGCACCACCCCCGCCGTGTCGGCCCGTACCGAGCTGAGCCACAGCGGGTCGGCGTGGCCGATGGCCTCGTCGCCCAGTCCGTCGCCGTCGCTGATGACGCCGAGGACCTCCTCCTCGCCGTACTTGCCGGTGGTGTAGCGCGTGAACCGGCCGTGCACCACGAGGTACGCCTCGGTCACCGGCTGCCCGGCGTCCACCAGCACCTGGCCGGCGCGTACCTCACGCACCCGGAACCGGGTGGAGATCTCCCGCAGGGCCGCGAGGTCGGAGTAGCCGCGCAGTGCGGGGAGTTCGGTGAGGGTCTGCGGGATGACCTTGACGTCGTCGGCGCCGTTCTGCTCGAACTGCACCCGGCCCCGGCCGATGCGCAGTTGGAGCCGGCGGTTGACCCGGTAGGTGCCGCCCTTGACGTCCACCCACGGCAGCGCCTTGAGCAGCCACCGCGAGGTGATGGCCTGCATCTGCGGTTCGGACTTGGTGGTCGTCGCGAGCTGCCGCGCGGCCCGGGTGCTGAGGCTGGTGAACTGCGGTTCGTCGGCGGGTTCCGGTGCGCTTTCGGAGGAGCTTACGGGGGCGGTCACATACCCTCCCGATCGGTGAGCGGATGTGCGTGGACGTGCGGGTGCGTGCGGGGACTCGCCTGGACACGGGCGGACGCCGGGTGCTGTCGAGACAGGAACTCGAATGGCGCGGGGCTCGAATGGCGCGGGACTCGAATGGCGCGGGGCTCGAACGGCGCGGAACTCGGGTGGCGCGCTGACGACTTGGTCGTGGGCGGATTCCGAGGCGACGGCCGCCGGAAGGCGGCTGCGGGGCGACATGTGCGGAAGGGCGGTACGTGTCGCGGATACAGCCAAACAGGTGGGACGGCCGGTCGGGCACCGCGTGAAAGGGGCGGCTTCGCGTCCTGGGGATGCGGAAACCGCCGACTGAGGCAGACCACCGGCCGCCTCGTGCTCCCGCGCCCCCCGCTCGCCTCCCACGACCGGCGCGCAGGGCGCACGAAGCGGCAGGGCGTACAGCGCACGATGTCGCCCACGCGACAGGGGCCGCCCGGAGGCGGCCCCTGATCAGCGGTGGTTCACCGGCGTGGCAGTCTCAGGCGGCTCACCAGCGTGGCAACCGCAGCTCGTACCCCGGCTCGATCCGGCGCATGTACCCGGTGTCGTCCCGGGAACGCATACCGGAGTCGACATACAGCCGGTGCAGCCGGTCGAGGGCGTCGTGGTCCAGCTCCACCCCCAGCCCTGGCCCGGTGGGCACCGCGACCTCCCCGTCCCGGATCTCCAGCACGCCGGGGACGATCACGTCGTCGGCGGAGTTCCACGGGTAGTGCGTGTCGCAGGAGTGGTCGAGGTTGGGGATGGCCGCCGCGACATGGGTCATCGCGGCGAGGCTGATGCCCAGGTGCGAGTTGGAGTGCATGGACAGGGCGAGCCCGAACGCCTCGCAGACGGCGGCCAGTTCACGAGTACGGCGCAGCCCGCCCCAGTAGTGGTGGTCGGTGAGCAGCACCTGGATCGCGTTCTGTTCGATCGCCGGCCTCAGATGTTCCCAGGCGACCACGCACATGTTGGTCGCGAGCGGCATCGGCGATTCCCTCGCCACCTCCGCCATACCGGCGATGGTGGCGGTCGGGTCCTCCAAGTACTCCAGTACGCCGTCCAGTCGACGGGCGACGCGGGTCGAGGTCTCCACCGTCCAGGCCGTGTTGGGATCCAGCCGGAGCGGCTGCCCGGGGAAGGCCTCAGCGAGCGCCTCGATCGCGGCGATCTCCTCGTCCGGCGGGAAGACACCGCCCTTGAGCTTGAACGAGCGGAATCCGTACCGCTGTTGCATCAGCCGTGCCTGCTCGACGACCCCGGCCGGGTCCAGGGCCTCGCCCCAGTCGTCCCCGACCGCCGGGCGGCCGTCGAGGGCGGGGTGCTCGGCCCACTTGTAGAAGAGGTACGCGGCGAAGGGCACGGAGTCGCGGACCCGGCCGCCGAGCAGGTCGCTGACCGGGCGGCCGAGCAGCTTGCCCTGTGCGTCGAGGCAGGCCACCTCGACCGCCGAGGTGGTCCAGCCGCGTTCGTGGGAGCCGGCCACGGTCGGCAGCAACGCGGCGTCGATCGCGGCCGCGACGGCGGTCGTGTCGAAGACGTCGAGGCCGACCACGGCCTTCGCGGCGGCGTCGAGCCGCTCCAGCCGGACGGTGCCGCCCGTCGACTCGCCGAGCCCCACCGTCCCGTCCTCCAGGACGAGTTGCAGGACGGTCCGCAGTGCGAGTGGTTCGTGGACGCCGCCCGAGTTGAGCAGCGGCGGGTCGCGGAAGGCGATCGGGGTGACGATCAGTTCCCGGATCCGGGTCCCCGGGGTGCGGGTGCGGGTGCGGGTCACGCGCCCACCACCTCCAGTCCGTGGTCGATGAGCTTCGCCAGCCGGGCGAGGTGCTCCGGAGCCGGGTCGACGAGGGGAGCCCGAACGCCCCCGACGTCCAGGCCGCGAAGGGTCACCCCGGCCTTGACCAGCGCCACGGCGTATCCGGGCACCTCGTCGCGCAGTTCGACGAGCGGGCCGTAGAACTCGTCGAGGAGCGTGGCGACCAGTGCCTCGTCGCCCTCGGCCAGGGCCCGGTGGAAGGAGAGGGCGATCTCCGGGGCGAAGGCGAACACGGCGGAGGAGTACAGGCCGACGCCGATGCCCTGGTAGGCGGGTGCGGTCATCTCGGCGGTGGGCAGCCCGTTGAAGAACTGGAAGCCCTCCGTGCCCGGTACGGCCCGGACAGCCCGGACGATCCGGTGCATCCTCTCGATGTCCCCGATGCCGTCCTTGAGACCGACGACCCCGGGCAGGGCGGCGATCTCGGCGGCGGTGTCCGGGGTGAGGCGGGCGGTGCCGCGCTGGTAGAAGACGACCGGCAGACCGGTGGCGGCCGTGACCTCCCTGACGTAGCGCACCAGGCCCTGCTGCGGGGCGCTCACCAGATAGGGCGGCAGCAGCAGGATGCCGTCGGCGCCGGCGCGTTCGATCCGGGCGGCCTGGTCGCGGGCGACCGGGGGCGGGCCCCCGGCGGCGGCCAGCACGGGCACCCGTCCGGCCGTCGTCGCCACGGCGATCCGGGTGGCCCGTTCGATCTCCTCGGGCGTCAGCGCGTGGAACTCACCGGTGCCGCAGGCGACGAAGACGCCCCCGGCACCGGCCGCGACCCCGGCCTCGATGTGCTGTGCGAGCCGTTCCTCGTCCAGCGAACCGTCCGGAGCGAACGGTGTGACCGGAAAGAACAGCACTCCTTGGAACTTCATGTCTCCCTCGAAACTACGGGTGTGGGGGTCAGCCCTTGGTGGCCCCGGCGGCGATGCCGGTGACCAGCGAGCGCTGGAGGAGCAGGTAGACGACAAGGCTGGGCACGAGTGCGATGACCGCGCCGGCGAGGACGACGCCCGAGCCGACCTCGGGGTCGGTGCGCAGGATGGAGAGGGCCACGGTGACCGTGTAGTCGGTCGGGTCCTTGGCGGCGATCAGCGGCAGCAGGTACTGGTCCCAGATCATGATGAAGCCGAGCACCCCGGCCACGCCGAGGGCGGGCTTGCACAGCGGCAGGACGATCTGCCACAGCATCCGCAGCTCGCCCACGCCGTCGAGGCGGGCGGCCTCCTCGATCTCCTTCGGAATGTCCTTCATGAACTCGGTCAGCAGCATCACCGAGAAGCCCCAGGCACCGAGCGGCAGGATGACGCCCCACACGGTGCCCTTCAGGTCGATGCCGACCACCGGGACATGGCCGAGGACCAGGGACAGCGGGATGGCGATGACCTCCTCGGGGAGCATCATCGTCAGCATGAACAGGGTCATGATCAGCGCCTGACCGCGGAACCTGTGCCGGGCCAGGGCGTACGCGGCGAGCACGCACACCGCGAGCTGGAGGAGCAGTCCGCCGCCCGCGATGACGAGTGAGTTGGTGAAGTAGTCCCAGATGCCGCGCTCCCCGGCCACCCGGAAGTTGAGCAGCGTGCTGTCGTGCGGGAGGAAGGACAGCGACGAGCCGCTGGGGTGGGTGCTGAGGGCGCCGGAGACGATCGTCAGGAAGGGCGCGGCGAAGATGCCGAGCGCGATCGCGCAGAGCAGGATGCGCAGGGCCCAGGAGACGCCGGGCCGGTCGTTCCAGCCGAGCGCGGTGTCGAAACGGGCGGGCGTCGTACGGGCCGGCCTGCCGGACCGCTTGGACGGGGTGGCGGTGACCTGGTCGGACGGGGCCCGGACGGGGTCGAGGGCGGGTGCGCTCATCGCTTGTCTCCCCTCTGGCGGAAGTGGTTGACGGAGACGGTCAGGAGCAGCGTCACCGCGAGCAGGACGACGGAGGCCGCCGACGCGCCGCCGATGTCGTTGCGGGTGAAGCCGAGGGTGTAGGCGCGGGTCATCCACACCTCGGTGGACCCGGCGGGGCCGCCGCCGGTGAGGACGTACACCTCGGTGAAGACGCGCAGACCACGGATGGCGGCCAGGGTGAGGACGATGCCGAGGGCGGGACGGATCGCCGGCAGGGTCACGTACCGCAGCCGCTGCCACAGCGAGACACCGTCCATCGCGGCGGCCTCGTACAACGTGCGGTCCACGCCCGCGAGTCCGGCGAGGATGATCACCATGTTGTAGGGGGCGGCCATCCAGATGCCCATGACCGTCGTCGCCCAGAGCGCGGTGTCCGGATTGTCGAGGAACGGTGTCGGGCCGAGGCCGAGGACGCCGAGGGCGCTGTTCACGAGGCCGTCGGAGGTCGGGTAGTACATCAGCCGCCACAGCTCACCGACGACGGCGGTCGCGGTGACGACCGGCAGGAAGACGGCCGTGCGGATGATCTTCAGCGAGCGGGCCTGGCCCTCCAGCAGCAGCGCCAGGATGAAGCCGACGACGATCGCGCCGAGCGACTGGCCTATGCCGAGGAGGAGGGTGTGGCCGACCGCGTCCTGGAAGCGGTGGTCGGTCAGGACCCGTGTGTAGTTGTCCAGGCCGACCCACTGGTCGCCGAGGAACGGCCGTACGTCGAAGAAGCTGAGCCAGATGCCCTTGCCCATCGGCACGAACTTGAAGACGAGGGCGAGCAGCAGGCCGGGGGCCAGGAACAGCCAGGGGAGGACGGCCTTCTTGGCGAGGATCCGCCCGGCGAGCGCTCTGCGCCGGTCCGGCGCGACGGTGGTCGCTGTCGTGGTCGCGGTCATTTGTACAGGTCCTGGTCCTTGAGGTCACCGGCGAGGGTGTCGTTGAGTTCCTTGAGGCCGGTGCCGACGTCGCTGCCGCAGTAGGTGAAGACGGCGTTGAGGGCGTCGGCGGTGTCCTGCTTGATCGGCGCGAAGTCGGGTGCGTTGGGGAACTGCTCGGAGGCGTCCTCGTACGCCTTCTGCACGACGCTCCAGCGCGGGTCGTCGCGCACCTGGGCCGCGTCGAGCGTGGAGTTGACGGGGATGCGGACCACGGGCTGGTTCTTGCCCGTCATGGCGAGCTTCTGGCCCTCGGGGGAGATCAGGAAGGCGGCGAGGGCCTGTTCCTGCCTGGTCTTGCCGGTTTTGGCCCCGAAGTAGACGTTCTCGCCGTCGGCGAGCACGGTGGACCCGGCCGGGCCCGCGGGGAACGGGACCACCTCGTACTTGTCCTTGCCGGGCGTGGCGTCGTAGGTGGCGATGTTGTACGGGCCGGTGAGGTACATCCCGGCGTTGCCGTCCTGGAAGTTGGTGGCCGTGCCGGTGACGGCGCTGATGGCGCCGGGCTGGATGACACCGTTGTCACCGCAGAAGAGGTTGTCCTTCATCCAGGTGACGGTGCGCACGGCGGCGGCCGAGTCCATGGCCGGGCGGTAGCCCTTGCCGTCCGGCTCGATGATCTTCGCGCCACCGGACCAGAGGAAGCTGGCGCCCCACCAGGCGGCGTAGCCGTTCTGGGCGCTGCCCGGGACGACCATGCCGTAGGTGTCCTTCTTGCCGTCGCCGTCCGGGTCGCGGTCGGCGAAGGCCTTCGCGACGCTGAGCATCTCCGCCCAGGTCGTGGGCGTCTGGAGCCCGAGCTTCTTCAGCCAGTCCTTGCGGATCATCAGGGTCTGGGCCTGACGGGAGTACGGGATGCCGTAGTGCTCGCCGTCGATGCCCACGGTGGAGGCCCAGGTCCGGTCGGTGATCTGGGCGTGGCCCTCGATCGCGGCCGGATCGATCGGCTTGAGCAGGCCCTGGCTCTGGTAGCTGCCCATCAGTGCGGTGTCGTTGATCATCACGTCCGGGAGGTCCTTGGTGGACGCCCGGCTCTGGAGCTGCTGGTCGAAGTTGATGACCGGCTGGTAGTCGATCCGGATGCCGGTCTTCTCGGTGAAGGCGGCGAACACCCGCTCGTACGTGGCGGCCGGGTCCGGGTTGCTCCGGGTCCAGACCTCCAGCGTGTTCGGGTCACCGCCTCCGGCACTGTCGGACCCCGATCCGCAGGCCGCGGTCCCGAACGCGAGCCCCGCGACGGTGATCATGGCGGCCAGGCGGCGACTTCGTCGGCGAACGCCCATGGGCACACTCCGTTGTTCTCCCGGGCTGCCCGCCCGGCTGTTCACATCCATGAACTCGCTTCATGGATCTAAATGATTGGCCAAGCTACGGAGCGTTTCGTTCGCATGTCAAGACATGGGTGGGAGATTTCACCGGTGTCACACCTGGCGCTCGCGGGACCCTGTCAGGCATCCGAGGACATGAGATCTGGAGGTGGTGCGCCGTGATCCGTCGCACGGCACCGAGTGCCCTGGCGGCCCGGCTCACTGGCCGCCCGGCCGTCGGTGAACGCCGGCTGTCCGGGACGCTCGCCGAGGTCACCCTCGACGACGGTCGGGTGGTGCTCGTCAAGCTGGGCGAGGGCCCCGGCGCGGCCCGGGCCGAGGCGGCCGGACTGCGCTGGCTCGCCGAGGCGGACACGGTCCGCGTGCCGACGGTGTACGGCCACGACGGGGGCCGCCTGGTGATCGACCTGGTGGCGCAGGGGGCACCGAGTGCCGCGGCGGCGGCCCGGCTCGGCGCCGACCTGGCCGCCCTGCACGCGGCCGGCGCGCCCGCCTTCGGCACCCCGCCGCCCGGCGGCCCGAGGGAGGCGTACATCGGGCGCGCCCCCATGCGGAACGTCCCCGGCGCCGACTGGCCGGCGTGGTACGCCGAGCACCGGGTGCTGCCGTATCTGCGCCGCGCGGTCGACGACGGCACGATCCGTCCGGCCGAGGCCGCCGCGGTCGAGGAGGTCTGCGCGCGGCTGCCCGGCCTCGCGGGCCCCGCCGAGCCGCCCGCCCGGCTGCACGGCGACCTCTGGAACGGCAACGTCCTGTGGGGCTCCGACGGCCACGCCCGGCTCATCGACCCCGCCGCGCACGGCGGTCACCGCGAGAGCGACCTGGCGATGCTGGTCCTCTTCGGCTGCCCCCACCAGGGCCACATCCTCGACGGCTACCAGCGGGCGGCGCCCCTGGCGGACGGCTGGCAGGACCGCGTAGGCCTCCACCAGCTCTTCCCGCTGCTGGTGCACGCCGTGCTCTTCGGCCGTGGCTACGCGGAACAGGCCCTGGAAACGGCTCGGGCGGCGCTCGCGCGGTGAGCGCGGGCGCCGCCCGGAGCGGCACGGAGATGAGGAGAGCGAAGAGGCTTGCGGTTGGCCGCTTTCACGGCGGTGAGAAGGAAGCGTCCCCATGGCCTCACTGCGAGCCGCGGTGACAGCCGGTACGAAGCCGGGGTGACGGTCGGCACGAAGCCGCGGGGACAGCAGGTACGAAATCGGGAGGCGCCGATGTGGCGCCTCCCGGTTCGAAGTCGGTGGCGAGGAGAGCGAAAGGACTTGATTTCATTTGGAGTAAAATGAGAAGGAAGCCCCTTCATGGCCTCGCCACGGGCAACGCTAGCACTCAGCCCGGGATCAGGTCGCGCAGATTTCCGAGGGTGATGACCCGGGAGTCCGGGTGCAGCCCTTCGGGCCGTTCGAGACCGATGTACGTCACGGGTTCGTCCGGGACCGGCCCGCCGTCCCACAGGTCCATGACCGTGGTGTCGCGCGCCATCAGGTCGATCAGGTACCCGACCGTCAGCTGCTCGCGCTCCACGAGGGCGCGCACCACCTTGGACACCGACACCTGGTTCTCCTCGACCCGGTTGGCCGACGAGATGCCCCTCAGATACAGGTGCAGCCACTTCGCTCGCCACCGGCCGTCGTCCTCGCGCCGGAACGCCAGCGGCAGCGCGACCTTGCCCACCCCGCGCAGCTCCGACTTCATCCGCACCGTGCGCGGCTCGAAGGGCCGGCCCTTCTGCTCACCGTCACGCACCATGAAGCCGAAGAACGACTCCTCGACCTCCTCGAAGCCCTCGCCCGCGTAGATGTCGACCTGCGGAACGATGAAGGTGCTGCGGACCCGGTCCAGGGACAGGTCGATGAACTCCGAGGCCCCCTCGGGCGCCTCGGTGACATCGCCCGAGTGCGTGCCCCCGACCGCCGTGAGGGACGTGTAGGAGAGCCAGGAGTCGGTGCTGTAGTCGGCGTGCAGAAGCAGTGCCGACAGGTCGTAGTCGGTCCGGACCCCGGTCTCCTTCCAGTACACGAAGAAGCGCAACCGGTCGCCCTCGACCGCCGAGACCGACCCTCGCGGCAGCACGCCGAGCCCGGCCGCGGTCGCCCTGCCGCTGAGCGGCAGCGCCACGTCGATGACGTCGGGGTCGATCAGCAGCCGGCCCGGCGCCGGGAGCCGACGGCGCAGCTCGGCGTCGAGAGCGGCGATCAACCGGTCGCGGTCGGCGGCCGGTACGGGCGGACGGTGGTCCGGGGTCACCCAGGCGCGGCCCCGGCGGTTGACGAAGACGCGGGGCTCGTCGCTCTCCCGCTCCCGGTTGTGGAAGTGCTCGCGGACCGAGAGCACGACCCGGCCGGAGACCTTGGGGGCGACCTCCACGGCGGCGGCCACCACCGCGTCCCGCTCCTCCTGGTCGGCGGCGATGCGCAGCAGGAGGTCGAGGGCGCGGAACAGCTTGCCGGGCGCGGACTCCAGCAGCTTCACCGCGCCGAGCACGTCGAACTCGTCGAGCAGCTTCTCCACCCGGCTGTCGAAGGAGCGCGCCTCCTTCTCGCCCCGCGCCACGGCGAACACGTCGGCGGCGTGCGGCCAGCGCGGGTACTCGTGCGGGTGGAGGCGCTCACCGAGCCGCTTGAACGGTTCCCGGTGCGCGTGCACATCGGCGAGCTTCGCGGGGTTCGCCGCGACCACGGCGTCGAGGCCCGCGAGCAGCCCCCGGCGCACCGGCCGCGACAGCGCCCGGAACCGCGTCGGCTCCCGCAGTGTCACGTCGCCGCCCGACAGCGCGCAGGCCAGCCGCAGCACATCGGTGACGGTGTCCAGGAGGAGGTCCGCGCCGACGCCGAGCCGGGCCTCGTTGACCACCGCCCGGTTCTCCCGGACCGGGATCCGCTCCGGCTGGGGGCCGAGCGCGCACCGCTCGGCGAGCAGCTTGAGGTCACGCAGGTGGTCCTCGCCCAGCGGGGTCGTGCTGCCCGCCAGGGCCAGGTACAGATCGGTGAGTTCGTCGTCCAGGTCCCGGCCCAGGTGCAGGACGGTCACCCGGTCGCCCGCCGACGCGATCAGCTCGTCCTGCGCCGCGAGCATCTCCTCGTAGGTGTGCTGGTAGCGGCCGTACGTGGGGAGGCTGAGCAGGTCGAGCACCCCGTTCGCCAGCTGTGTCAGCACGTTCTCGCGGGACTTCTCGTCGCCGAGGGCCTGCGCCACGCACCGCGTCCAGAACTCCTCGGTGTCCGGCACGTTCGCCGGGAAGTCGATGAAGTAGGAGTTGTGGTGGACGTGGTCGCCCACCATCTCGCGCACCGTGCGCAGTGTCCGCCCGGCGGTGTGCAGCACCGCGGCCGCGGACAGTCCCGACAGCCGCTCCAGCAGCTCCGCCGAGAGCTTGAAGCCCACGCCCATGAGGGCGGCGTCGAACTGCCGCGCGGCGGCGGATCCTTCGCCGGCGGACCCCTGGGGGGCGGGAAGGTGGTGGGTGTGCCGGACGACCAGCGATGCGAGACTCTGCGCCATTCCGGGATGATCGCAGAGGTGTACGAATCGGCGCACGGGAGTTTTCCGTACGCCGCCGGGTTCCGCACGCCGCTCGGCCCCGAACGTGTCCCGCTACACCTGCGCCGCCGCCTCCAGCCCGCGCCGCGCGTGCGCGAGGAAGCCGGCGAGGGCGAACTCGAAGGCGGCGTCCGCGCGACCGTCGCCCGCCGCGTCCAGCGCCCGGGCCAGGCGCGGCGTGGCCGACTCGTCGGTGATCTCCCACATGGCGACGGGGGCGGCGAGGTCCAGGGCCGAGCCCAGGACGACGTTCTCCAGGGCGACCAGCACCGGCATCACGTCCGGGAGGGGGAAACCGGCGTCGAGGAGCAGGGTGACGGCCCGCTCGTACTGTTCGAGGACGCGCGGCGCCCGTACCGGGGAGGTCATCAGCAGCGGGACGGCCCGGGGGTGGGCCGCGAAGGCGGCGCGGTAGGAGCGGGCCCAGGCGGCGAGGGCCTCGTCCCAGGGGCGCAGGTCCAGGGCGGAGACGTCGATGCCCTCCGCGACCCGCTCGCGCAGCAGTTCGACGATGCCGTCCCTGCCGTCCACGTGGTGGTACACCGAGCCGGTCTGCACCCCGAGCCGCCGCGCGATCTGCGGCACGCTGAACTCGCCCTGCGCGTCGAGGAGTTCCAGCGCGGTGGTGGTGATGCGCTCCCTGTCGAGCAGGGGTGTGCGCGGCCGTCCCATGGTGTCCGTCCCCTCCGGGGTCTTCCCAGCAGTCCGAGGTGAAGGCTACATTGCGAAAACCGAAAGCCTTTAGGTTTACGGGCTCAGGTCATCCCGCACGGCCCGCTACCCTCGTCCCTGCCCGCAGCCAGAAGGGCTTTCCCTCATGACTGTCACCCCCGACGCGACCGCCGCCTCCCCTGCCGGCAACGCCGCCGCGCCCTCCCTGCGCTCCGGTTCGCTCGGCACCACCGACATCGCGTTCTTCGTCGTCTCCGCCGCCGCCCCGCTCACCGTCATGGCCGGCGTCGCCCCGCTCGCCATCCTGATGGGCGGCATCGGCGCCCCCGTCGGCTATCTCGTCGCCGGCCTCACGCTCGCCGTCTTCGCCATCGGCTTCACCACCATGAGCCGCCACGTCCGCAGCGCCGGCGCCTTCTACGCGTACATCACCCGAGGCCTCGGCCGCCCGGCCGGCATCGGCGCCGCGCTCCTCGCGCTCATCGGCTACAACGCCATGGAGATCGGCGTCTACGGCCTCCTCGGCAGCGCCACCCGGGACACCGCCCACGCCCTGCTCGGCGCCGACATCCCCTGGCTTCCCGTCTCCCTCGTGGGCCTGCTGCTCATCGGCTACGCGGGCTTCCGGTCCATCGACTTCGGCGCCAAGCTCCTCGGCGTCCTGCTCGTCGCCGAGACCGGCGTCCTCGTGCTGCTCGCCGGGGGAGTGCTGATCAAGGGCGGTGCCCACGGCCTCTCCCTCGCCTCCTTCGCCCCGGACAACGTCATGGTCCCCGGCATGGTGGCCGTCCTGGCCTTCGCGTTCGCCGCGTTCACCGGCTTCGAGTCCACCGTCATCTACCGCCGCGAGGCCCGCGACCCGGCCCGCACGGTGCCCCGCGCCACCTACCTCGCCATCGGCTTCCTCGGCCTGTTCTACGCCTTCATCGTGTGGACCGTGATCCAGGCCTTCGGCGACGCCCAGGTCATCGCGGCGGCCGGCGCCAACCCCACCGACCTGTTCTTCTCCGCCATCACGACCTACGTCGGCCCCTGGGCGGCCGACCTGATGCGCGTCCTCATCGTCACCAGCGTCCTCGCCTCCCTGCTCGCCTTCCACAACGCCATCAACCGCTACGGCCTCGCCCTCGCGGAGGAGGGGGTCCTCCCCAAGGTGCTGGCCCGTGTCCACCCGCGCCACCGCTCCCCGTACGTCGCGGGCATCGCCCAGACCGTGCTCGGCGCGATCGTCGTCCTGGCCTTCGCCGCGGCCGGCGCCGACCCGTACATGCAGCTGCTGCTCTGGGTGAACACTCCCGGCATGCTCGCCCTGATGCTGCTGCAACTGCTCGCCGCGCTCGCCGTGCCCTTCTACTTCCGGCGCGTCACCCACAGCGAGGGCACCGTGCGCACGGTCGTCGCCCCCGTCGTCGCGGCGGCGCTCCTGACCGGCGCCATCGCCCTGGTCGTCAGCCACCTCGACCAGTTCACCGGTGCATCCACGGCGGTCAACACCTTTCTCGCGGCCGTCGCCCCGGCGGTCCTCGTCATCGGCCTCACCCTCGCCTGGTGGCTGCGCCGGGCCCGGCCCGGGGTCTACGCGAACTTCGCCGCCGAACCCCCGGCCGAACCGGGCGACTGACCCGCCCCAGCCGACCGCCGCCGCCCCCCACCACCGGAGGAGACCTCTCCATGTCCACCGCCGACCTCGTCATCACCGGCGCCCACGTCCGCACCCTCGACCCGGAGCGGCCGTACGCCACGGCGGTCGCCGTACGCGACGGCCTGATCGCCGCCGTCGGTGAGGCCGCGGACGTACGGGACTGGCGTGGACCGGCCACCGAGGTCGTGGATCTGGGCGGCGGCAGCCTGGTGCCGGGCCTGGTGGACAGCCACAGCCACCCCGTGTGGGGCCTGGACCTGGCCACCGGGACCGACCTCACCGGCGTACGCGACCTGGACGGACTGCGCGCCGCGCTCACCTCGGGAGAACGCGTCGACGGCTGGGTCATCGGCTACGGCCTGGACCACAACGTCTTCGGCGGCCGGCCCGTCGACCGCGCCCTCGTCGAGGACGTCCTGGACGGCTCCCCCGCCTTCCTGCGCCTGTACGACGGCCACTCCGCCCTCGCCAGCGGGGCCGCGCTCAAGGCCGCCGGCATCACCGGACCGCGTGCCTTCGCACAGCGCTCGCACATCGCTGTCGACGCCGACGGACGGCTGACCGGCCACCTCGTCGAGCACGCCGCGATGGAACTGCTCCAGCCCGTCCTGCCCCGGCCGTCGTACGCCGATCGACGCGCCCGGCTGGCCGGGTTGCTGGGCGCGATGGCCGCCACCGGCCTCACCGGCGCCCATGTCATGGACCTCGGCGACCTCGACCTGGTGGGTGCCGTCGCCGAGGAGTCGGCACTGCCGCTGCGGCTGCGCTTCGCGCCCTGGTGCATGCCCGGCGCCGACGCGGACGACCTCGCGGAACTCGTCGCGCTCCAGGGCAGGGGTGGACGGCACTGGCAGGTCGGCGGGGCGAAGTTCTTCATGGACGGCACCGTGGAGGGCGGCACCGCGTGGCTGGACCACCCCGACTGCCACGGCCAGGGCACGGACGCCTTCTGGCCCGACCCGGCGGCGTACAGCTCCGCCGTACGAGAGCTGCACCGGGCCGGGGTGCGTACGGCGACCCACGCGATCGGGGACGCGGCCGTGCGTCATGTTCTCGACACGGTCGCCTCGTTGGGGCCCGGCGGGCGGCTCGCGCATCGCGTGGAGCACATCGAGTCCGTGCCGGACGAACTGGTGGGGCGGTTCGCGCAGGTGGGGGTCATCGCCTCCATGCAGCCGCCGCACACGCGGTACACGCGGGCCGACCTGTCCGACGAGTGGTCGGTGCGGCTCGGTGAGGAGCGTGCGGCGCGGGCGTGGCGGCTGCGCGATCTGCGGGACGCCGGCGCGGTCGTCGCCCTCGGGTCGGACTGGCCCATCGCGCACTACGACGCGCGGGGCGTGCTGGCCACGGCCAGGGAGCCGAGGGGGGCGGCGTCGTCCGGGGCAGGACTCACGGGGTTGCAAGCGCTGGAGGGCTGCACGAGTCACGCGGCGCTGGCGGCGGGTGAGGCGGGTGTCTCCGGTCGTATCGCTCCCGGCCTGCGGGCTGATCTGACGGCCTTGGGCCTCGACCCGGTGGAGGCCCCCGCGGATGAAGTCGCCGATGCGCCGGTGCTTCTTGCCGTGACGGGGGGACACGTGGTGCACCGGGGGCTTTGAGGGAGACGGGGGGCGTGCGCCGTCTCGTCGGCTGTGGCCCCTGGCCCGGAGCCGTCAGCTCGGGGAGTCGCGGAGGTCCTTGACCCGCTTGAGTTTGCCGACCGAGCGTTCCAGGGTCTCCGGGGCGACGATCGTGACCTCGACCGTGACGCCCACACTGTCCTTGACCGCCTGGGTGATCGTCGTGGCGGCCGACTCCAGCTGGTCGGGGGCCGTGCCGGGGCGGGACTCGACCCGGACCGTCATGTGGTCCAGGCGGCCCCGCCGGGTCAGCTGGATCTGGAAGTGCGGGGCCACCGCGGGTGTGCGCAGCACGATCTCCTCGATCTGGCTGGGGAAGACGTTCACACCGCGCAGGATGATCATGTCGTCGCAGCGGCCGGTGACCTTGCGCATCCGGCGGAAGGCGGGGCGGGCGGTGCCGGGGAGCAGCCGGGTCAGGTCGCGGGTGCGGTAGCGGATGATCGGCAGGGCCTCCTTGGTGAGGGAGGTGAAGACGATCTCGCCCTCCTCGCCCTCGGGCAGCACGACGTCCGTGAGCGGGTCGACGACCTCGGGGTAGAAGTGGTCCTCCCAGATGTGCAGGCCGTCCTTGGTCTCCACGCACTCCTGCGCGACACCCGGGCCGATCACCTCCGAAAGCCCGTAGATGTCGACCGCGTGGAGGCCCGCCCGCTCCTCGATCTCCCGGCGCATCTCCTCCGTCCACGGTTCGGCCCCGAAGATGCCCACCCGCAGGGAGGCCGAGCGCGCGTCGACGCCCTGCCTCTCGAACTCGTCGAGCAGCGTGAGCATGTACGACGGCGTCACCATGATGATCTCGGGGCGGAAGTCCTGGATGAGCTGCACCTGGCGGGCGGTCATGCCGCCGGAGGCCGGGATCACCGTGCATCCGGCGCGCTCGGCCCCGTAGTGCGCGCCGAGGCCGCCGGTGAACAGTCCGTAGCCGTAGGAGATGTGCACCTTGTGCCCTCGGCGGCCACCGGCGGCCCGGATCGAGCGGGCGACCACGTCCGCCCACAGGGAGAGGTCGTTCTCCGTGTAGCCGACGACCGTGGGGCGCCCGGTGGTGCCGCTGGAGGCGTGCACACGTCGTACGTCGGCCATGGGCACGGCGAACATGCCGAAGGGGTAGGTGTCCCGCAGGTCGGCCTTCGTGGTGAACGGGAACCGGGCCAGGTCGTCGAGGGAACGGCAGTCCTCGGGCCCGACCCCGGCCGCGTCGAACTTCTTCCGGTACAGCTCCACATGGTCGTACGCGCGGCGCAAGGTCGCCCGCAGCCGGGCGAGTTGGAGTTCCCGCAGCCGCTCCGGGGCAAGGCGCTCGCCGTCGTCCAGCAGGTCGTGGGGGAGTGGTTCGCCCAGGCTGCTCATCACGACTCCTTCGTGCCCACGACCCAGTGGGCCGACCGACCATTCGGTTGCCGTCTGTCACGTCATGTAATCCAGCGGTGTCGCCGCCTGTCAAGAAGGCGCCGGTCGCGGGAGGGGGGGCGTGCGGGTCTTGCCCGTCCGCTCGAATCGCGTCACACTGGTACCGAACGAATGGTCGGTTGGGAAGCTGGTATCGATGACGACGACAGACTCCGCCGGGGCGTTGTCCCCGGACGCCGGGGAGACCTCGGGCGCCGAGGACGCGCTGCGGGAGCACTTCGACGCGACGATCGCGCGGGACCAGCGGATCGAGCCGCGCGACTGGATGCCCGAGGGCTACCGGAAGACGCTCGTCCGGCAGATCGCTCAGCACGCGCACTCGGAGATCATCGGCATGCAGCCGGAGGGCGAGTGGATCACCCGGGCGCCCTCGCTGCGCCGCAAGGCGATCCTCTTCGCCAAGGTCCAGGACGAGGCGGGCCACGGCCTCTACCTGTACTCGGCGGCGGAGACCCTCGGCGCGGACCGCGCCGACCTGACCCGGCGGCTGATCGAGGGCCGCCAGAAGTACTCGTCGATCTTCAACTACCCGACGGCGAGCTTCGCGGACGTAGGCGTGATCGGCTGGTTCGTGGACGGCGCGGCGATCTGCAACCAGGTGCCGCTGTGCCGCAGTTCGTACGGGCCCTACGCGCGCGCGATGGTGCGGATCTGCAAGGAGGAGTCGTTCCACCAGCGGCAGGGCTACGAACTGCTGCTGACGATGATGCGCGGCACCCAGGCGCAGCGGGAGATGGTCCAGGACGCGGTGAACCGCTGGTGGTGGCCGTCGCTGATGATGTTCGGCCCGCCCGACGACGCCTCGCCCAACTCCGCGCAGTCCATGGCCTGGAAGATCAAGCGGCACTCCAACGACGAGCTGCGGCAGCGCTTCGTCGACATGACCGTCCCGCAGGCCGAGAAGCTCGGCGTCACCCTCCCCGACCCGGAGCTGCGCTGGAACGAGGAGCGCGGCCGGCACGACTTCGGCACTCCCGACTGGGCCGAGCTGAAGCGCGTGATCACCGGCGACGGGCCGTGCAACGAGCGGCGGATGGAACGGCGAAGGACCGCCCACGAGGAGGGCGCCTGGGTGCGGGAGGCGGCCACCGCCCACGCGGCCAGGCAGAGCGAGCGAGCCCGGAAGGGGACGGCGGCATGAACCGCGGCACGACCGGTACGAACGACGGTGGTACGGCCCGCACGGACAAGGGCGACTGGCCGCTGTACGAGGTCTTCGTGCGCGGCAAGCGCGGGCTGAACCACGTCCATGTGGGCTCGCTGCACGCCGCCGACGACAGGATGGCCCTCACCCACGCCCGCGACCTCTACACCCGCCGCAACGAGGGCGTCTCGCTGTGGGTGGTGCGCTCCGAGCACATCACCGCCTCCACACGCGACGAGAAGGACCCCTTCTTCGAGCCCAGCGCCGACAAGGTGTACCGCCACCCCACCTTCTACGACATCCCCGACGACGTCCCGCACATCTGAGGAGCAGGGCATGAGTGACGACCACGTCTACCTGTCCCTCGCCGAGGGACACGACGACGACGCCCGCTGGGCGTACGGCACCGGCTTCGAGGACCCGCTGCACGGCGTGGACACCACGGTGCCCGAGGGCGTGGACGCCGGTGAACTGGCCTCGGTCTGCGTGGCCCTCGGCGACGACGCCCTGGTCAGCGCCCAGCGGCTCGCCGAGTGGACCACCCGCGCACCCGAACTGGAGGAGGAGGTCGCCCTCGCCAACATCGGCCTCGACCTCCTGGGGCAGGCCCGCCTGCTGTACTCCCGCGCCGGGCAGGCCGACGGAACCGGGCGCGGCGAGGACGCGTACGCCTACTTCCGCGACGCCGAAGACTTCCGCAACGTCCGCCTCGCCGAACTCCCCGGCGGCGACTTCGCGTTCTCGATCGTCCGGCTGCTCGTGCTGTCCAGCTGGCGTCTCGCGCACTTCGAGCGGCTGGTCACGCACCCCGACCCGGTCCTCGCGGCGATCGCGGCCAAGGGGGTCAAGGAGCTGACGTACCACCGGCAGTACGCCGCCGAATGGGCCGTGCGGCTGGGCGACGGCACGGAGGAGTCGCACCGGCGGATCCGCAAGGCCATGGAGCAAGCGGCCCCGTACTTCGGTGAGTTGTTCACCGCCTGCGACGTACGGGACGAGGTCGCCGCCGTGCTCCGTCAGGTCACCGAGGCGGCCGGGCTGCCGATGCCGGTGTACCGGCCGCTGTCGGGCGCGGGCCGCACCGGTGACCACACCGAGCATCTGGCGCCGCTGCTCGCCGAGTTGCAGAGTGTGGCCCGCGCCCATCCGGAGGCGACATGGTGACCACCCTTCTGCTCGACGCGCGGCGCGCCCGGCACATCGCCGAGCAGGTGCCGGACCCCGAGCTGCCCATGCTGACCCTCGCCGACCTCGGTGTCCTGCGGGACGTCGAGCTGACCGAGGACGGCACGGTGGTCGCGAGTCTGACCCCGACCTACTCCGGCTGCCCCGCCATGGCCGAGATGCGCGCCGACGTGGCGGCCCGGCTGCGCGCCGTCGGCTACGCGCGGGTGGAGATCCGCACGGTCCTGTACCCGCCGTGGACCACCGACTGGATCACCGACACGGGCCGCCGCAAGCTGACGGAACACGGCATCGCCCCACCCGGCACGGCACCCCGGGGCCCGGTCCCCCTCCTGCTGTCACCCATCCGACGGTCGGTCGCCTGCCCCCTCTGCGGCTCGGCGGACACCGAGGAGACCTCCCGCTTCGCCGCCACGTCCTGCAAGTCCCTGTGGCGCTGCCGCGCCTGCCGCGAGCCGTTCGAGCACGTCAAGGAGATCTGATGGAAGGCCTCAAGGAAGAACCGACGGGAGGCCTGCGGGTGGAGCCCGGGGGCCCGGCGGGTGCCGCGCCCCCGGCTGCTTCCGGCGCGCCTGCCTCGGCCGGTTCCGTCACCCCGGTGGTACGCCCCCGTACCCGCCGCCGTCCGGTCTTCCACGCCCTGCGGGTCGCCTCCGTGCAGCCGCTCTGCGAGGACGCCGTCGCCGTCGGGTTCGAGATTCCGGCGGAGCTGGCGGAGGAGTTCGCGTTCGCGCCCGGCCAGTCGTTGACGTTGCGGCGGGACATCGACGGACGCGACGAGCGGCGGTCGTACTCCATCTGCTCGCCGGACGGTTCGACGCCGCGGATCGGTGTGCGGGTCGTGCCGGGCGGGCTGTTCTCGTCGTGGCTCGTCAACGATGTACGGCCCGGCGACACCGTCGAGGTCATGGGCCCCACCGGGTTCTTCACCCCTGACCTCGCCGCCCCCGGCCACCACGTGCTCATCGCGGCGGGCTCCGGCATCACGCCCATGGTCTCCATCGCCGAGTCGGTACTGGCCGCCGACGCGCGTTCGACCGTGACCCTCTTCTACGGCAACCGCCGCAGCGGCACGGTGATGTTCGCCGACGAACTGGCCGACCTGAAGGACCTGTACCCGGCCCGCTTCCAGCTCGCCCACGTCCTGTCCCGCGAACCCCGCGAGGCCGAGGTGCTGTCGGGCCGCCTCGACGCAGATCGCCTCTCCACGCTCGTCGGCTCCCTGGTCGACGTCGACACGGCGGACCACTGGTGGCTGTGCGGCCCGCACGGCATGGTCCGCGACGCCCAGCGGGTCCTGGCCGGACTCGGGGTGCCGATCGACCGCGTCCACCAGGAGCTGTTCCACGCCGACGACGAGCCCGTACGCGAGACCCGGCACGAGGAGGCGGCGGCCGAGGGACCCGTCAGCGAGGTCACCGTCACCCTTGACGGCCGCTCCACCACCGCCGCGCTCTCCCGCGAGCGCAGCATCCTCGACGGCGCCCAACGCACGCGCCCCGACCTGCCCTTCGCCTGCAAGGGCGGTGTCTGCGGCACCTGCCGGGCCCTGGTCACCGACGGCAAGGCCGACATGCGCCGCAACTTCGCCCTCGAACCGGCCGAGATCGACGCGGGATATGTTCTGACCTGCCAGTCGTTCCCGGTCTCGGAAGCCTTGACGGTCGACTACGACACGTGAGGGCCGATGCCCGCAGGGTTGGGCCGGATCGTCGGGCGCCGGCCCGCCGCGGTCGACCGCTCCGCCGACACCACGGTCCACGGGCCGCGAGCAGCTCCACGAACCTCCGCATCTCCGGGAAGACCGGGTGCAGACGCGAGCCCGCTCGGACGGCGACGGTTCAACTCGTCGACCAGCTCGGTCAGTGATCACTTCTGCGCCGCGCGGCCGACCGACTGCACCAACGGCGACAGCCGGTAGGGCACCCGCTCCCGCAGGGCCACCTCGGTGCGCGTGCGCACGACGCCCGGCAGGCTGATGAGCACCTGGATCACGTCCTCCAGATGCGCGTTGTCCCGGGCCACGACCCGGGTCAGAAGATCGCCGCCGCCCGTGATCGAGAACGCCTCGATGATCTCCGGTACGGCCGCCAGCGCGTCCCCCACGTCGTCGAGGTGCCCCTGGGTCACCTCGATGTGCACGAAGGCGAGCACCGGGTGGCCGAGCGCGGCGGGGGAGAGCGAAGGGCTCGTGCCGGTGATCACACCGTCCCGTTCCAGCCGGTCGAGGCGGGCCTGGAGGGTGCCCCGGGCGACGCCGAGGATGCGGGCGTACTCCCGCACGCTGGTGCGCGGCTGGTCCAGGAGCAGCCGCAGAATGCGGGTGTCGAGCTCGTCCACGGCCATGGTCCGTTGGCCTCCCTCTGTCCTGCGGTGATCACAAAAAACTGTACCAATGGCCCAGTCAACCGGACACGGGTTGAGCCACCGACGCTCTGATGCTTTCCTGATGACCACCGATGGCGCCGCGCAGCGCAGGACGGCAATGAGGCCGGTCCGTGCCCGCGGCGCCTTTCCATGCCGTGACGGCCCATGCCGTGCGGGTGGTCGTGCCCGCATCGGCGGGAACCGGACTGGAGAGGGGCGGGCGGCCGGCGGTGAAGAGGATGTTCATGGCTCCGGACCCGGGGCTGCTGAGGCTGCGGATCGCGCTGCGGGCGGTGCTCGGCATCGGCCTCGCGGTGACCGTGTCGGAGCTGGCGGGGCTGTCGCTGACCGCCTCGATCACGGGCGGGCTCACGGCGCTCCTCGCACTGTTCACGGTCGCTGATCCGACAGTGCGCGGCCAGGCGGTCACCACCGCGCTGCTGCCCGCCGCGGGCTTCCCGGTCCTGGCCCTCGCGACGCTGCTGCACGACGTGCCGATGCTGCGCGACGCGGTCTGGCTCGCCGTGATCTTCTGCGGCGTCCACGCCCGCCGCTGGGGCCCACGCGGCCACGCGCTCGGCATCTTCGCGTTCATGACCTTCTTCGTCACCCAGTTCCTGCACGCCGTCCCCGGCCAACTGCCCGAGCTGTACACGGCGATGACCCTGTCGCTGGCCGTCGCCTCGGCCGTGCGCTTCGGCGGCTGGCGCATCGAGCGACGCTTCCCGCCGACGGCGGCCCCCGCCCCGGCCGACGGTCGCGGACTGGCCCGGTCCACCACCCGCCAGGCCTTCCAGGCGAGCGCCGCCTGTGCCTTCGCGATGGCCGCGGGCCAGGTCCTCTCGCAGGAACGCTGGTACTGGGCCGTCGGCACCGCATGGTGGATCTTCGTGAACACCACCTCGCGCGGCGAGACCCTGGTCCGCGGCTTCCGGCGCGTCCTCGGTACGGTCACCGGCATCCTCGTCGGCCTCCTGGTCGCCGTCCCCCTGCACGGCGCCCCGGCCCCCACCGCCGCACTGGTCGCCGTCTGCGTGTTCGGCATCTTCTACACGGCCGCCGTGTCGTACTCCTGGATGATGCTCTGCGTCACCGTCATGGCGGGCCTGCTCTACGGCCTCCTCGGCGTCCTGGATCCGGCGCTGCTCGGCCTCCGCCTGGCACAGACCGGGGTCGGCGCGCTCGGGGCCGCGCTCGCCGTGGCGCTGATCCTGCCGGTCACCACGCACGCCGTCACCGACCGGTGGGTGCGGCGGGCCCTGCGCGCGGTGCACGGCTGCACCGCGACAGCGGCCCGGCGCCTGGCGGGAGACGAGGCCGCGGACCCGGCACCGCGTGTGGCGGAGCTGGAGGCACTCCTCGGGCGCGTGCGGCTGTCTGTCGCGCCCCTGGTCCACCCGCTGAACCCGCTGCGCCCGCGCAAGGAACGGGCCCGCCGGATCCTCGCCCTGCTCGACGACTGCGCCCGGGAGGCCCGCGGGCTCGCCGCCGTCGCCGCAGACCCGGACGCCTCCCACGACGCCCGTCTCACCGCCGCCTGCCGCCGCGTCGAGTCGGCCGTCGAAGCGCTGGTCGGCGCCGTGCCCGAGCGACCCGCCCCGGCGCACGCCGGCACCCCGCGCCCCGGCCACCACCCCGGCGCGGAACAGGCCCTCGCGCACCTCCACGGTCTGGAACGCGCCCTCGCGGACCTCGCCCAGCCCCTGCGCGGCTCCTCCCTCGTACAGACTTTGGTCTAGACCTGCTGCTACTGTTCGCCCGCACGACAGACGAGCGGGAGGGGACGGCAGTGACGACAGCGGCTCGGGCAGCGGACGGACGGCGGCAACGGCGGGCCTACATCGGGTCGTTCACGTCGGCGGGCGGCCTCGGCGTCCTCGTCGCCGCGGTGGACGAGGAGAGCGGCGCCCTGACCGTCCTCGGCGGCGCGGACGACGTCCCCGACCCGTCCTGCCTCGCTCTCTCCCCGGACGGGGACATTCTCTACGCGGTCAGCGAGCGGCCCGACGGAGCGGTGGCCGCCTATCGGGTGACGGGGGACAAGCCCGAGTTGACCGGGCCCCCGGTCGCGGTCGGCGACGGCCCCACGCACCTCTGTCTGCACGCCGGCCATGTACTGACCGCCGACTACGGCTCGGGCAGCGTCACCGCCGTCCCCCTGCGCCCCGACGGCACCCTCGCGGCCCGCGCGTCCGGCACGCTCCGGCATGCCGGATCGGCGTCCGGCCCAAGCCGCCCGGGACAGCCGCACGCCCACCAGGTACTGCCCGCCCCCGGTGATCACCGCTTCCTGGGGGTCGACCTGGGCACGGACTCGGTGCGGGTGTGCGCACTGGAGAACGGCGTCCCCGTCGTGCGCCGCGAGACGGCGCTGCGGCCGGGCTCGGGGCCGCGCCACCTCGCCTTCCAACCGGGCGAAACGGACGGATCGTACGTCTATGTGCTGAACGAACTCGCCCCCACGGTCACCGTGTGCCGCTGGAACGCCCCTGAGGGCCCACTGGAGGCGCTGGGAGAGACCTCGGTGCTTCCGGGAGCCCCAGAGGGCGACGCGTATCCCTCGGGCGTCGTCGTGTCCCCCGACGGCCGATTCGCGTGGACGGCCACCCGCGGCACGGACGTCCTCTCCGTGCTCGCCGTCGAGGACGCCGGACTGCGCCTGGTGACGACCGTGCCCTGCGGCGGCCACTGGCCGCGCGCCCTCACGTACGCGGCCGGGACGCTGTACGTGGCCAACGAACGTTCCGGCGACGTCACCTGGTTCACCGTCGACCCGGACACGGGCGTGCCGGTACGCGGCGGCTCGATCGAGGCACCCGCGGCCTCCTGCGTCGTCCTGGACGTCTGAGAGAGCCCGCGAGGACACCGGTGCGCGTACGGCCGAGGGCCCGTTCCGGCGAGAGGAGCGGGCCCTCGGCCGTACGGGTCGCGGTCCGGGATCGGTGCACCGGACTCAGCGCACCGGCAGGCCCTGCGGCTGCTGCGGCGCGATGCCGAGCGCGGTGGTGTACTTGCCGAGCGCCAGCTTGCCGATCGCCGGGTAGGGGCCGAGCGCCTCGGCGGCGGAGCAGCCCGCCTCCTTCGCGGCGGCGTCGAGCAGACCGGCGTCGATCTCCGGCCCTATCAGGTACGGCGCGAGCGCCAGCTGCTGCGAGCCCGAGGAGCGCAGCTGCTCGGCCACGGAGGTGATCGATCCCTCCTGGTCGAGCGCGGCGGCCATCACCGGCACGGCGAGCCGCGCGGCCAGCAGCATGCCCGTGATCCCGGCCGCCTGCACGGCCTCCTCGCCGCCCACGGTGGCGAGGACGATGCCGTCCGCGGCGGTGGCGACGGTGAACAGCCGGGCCCGGTCGGCACGCGCCAGACCGGCCTCGGACAGGCGCACGTGCAGCGCCTCGGCGAGCAGCGGGTGCGGGCCGAGGACATCGGTCAGCTCGGCCGCGATCCGGCTCTCCATGACGGCCTGGCGGACCTGGCGCAACGTGGCGCTGTCCGGACCGGCCAGCATGGGCACGACGACGGCGACGAGGCCTTCGGGCCGCTTGACGTCCAGGCCGGCGGCGCGCGCCTGCTCGTAACGGGCGGTGCGCTCCTCGGCGGCGCGCGTGAGCACCGACTGCAGTGTGGGGAACTCGTCGGCTCCACCGTCGACGTAGCCGATGCGGGCGTCGAGGCCGGGCAGCTCGGAGCGCGCGATGCTCACGACCTCCTCGGCGAGGCTGCGCGTGGCGGCGCTGGGCTTGCCGGGCACCGCGAGGACGAGCGCGGGCGCGCCCTCGGGAGCCGCCAGGGGCTCCGGACGGCGGTGCCGCCCGGGCTGGCGGGGTCGCGGCATTCGTACTGGCAGGCCGGACGCGGGCCCAGTGGGGGAGCTCATGGCGCCGCATGTTACTGGCTTCTTGGGCTCCCCTGTTCGGGGAGGGTGCAGGTGAGCGGTATCCGTCCTGATTTGTCTGATGAGTTACGGGTCGATCAGAGCCGATCAACACCGCATTTATCTGCTGAGGGGTGCTCTTGGGGGTGCACGGTGCTGTTTGTCCGACAGGCTGGAATGCTCCCTGTTTCAGGTACTATTTTTCGGCCACCACGTACAACATCCGCTCGTCGTACGGCAATGCGAGTCCGTCACCCGCCAGCGCGGCCGCGATACGCACGGCACCGACCAGCGGATCCCCTTCCGCAGTCACCCGCGGCGCGTGCGGCAGCCGCTTCGCCAACTCGGTCTCCAAGGGGACGAGCAGCGGGCCGCCCAGTTTGAACAGGCCGCCGGTCAGGGCCACTCGGGGCTCGCCCGAGGCCGGGCAGACGGCGACCGCCGCGTCGGCCATGTGCCGGGCGGCCTCCCGCAGGATGTCCGCCGCCACCGGGTCGCCCTCGGCGTGGGCCGCCACCTCGGGAGCGAAGGACGCGAGGACCGCCGGGCGGTCCGGCCTCGGGTAGAGCCTGCCGGGCAGCCCGTCCATCGGGCCGAACACCTCCTCGGCGCGCGCCAGCAGCCGGGCCGAACCACCGGTCCGCCCGTCGTACGCCCGCAGCGCCGCCTCCAGCCCCGCCCGCCCGATCCACGCCCCGCCGCCGCAGTCCCCGAGCAGATGGCCCCAGCCGTCCGCCCGACGCCAGCTCTCCAGATCCGTGCCGATCGCGATCAGCCCCGTACCGGCGGCGATCACCGCGCCCGCCCGCACACCGAGGGCGCCGGTGTACGCGGCGACAGCGTCGGCCACCAGCGCGACCCGCCGCACCCCCAACTCGCGCGTCAGTGCCGACGGCAGCTCGGCGCGCACCTGCTCGCCGAGCGTCGCGAACCCGGCGCCCCCGACGGCCACCGCGACGGGACGGCCGCAGCCGGCGTCGTCGAGCAACCGCCGCGCCATCGGCAGCAACCGCTCCAGCAGATGCCCGGCGTCGATACCGCGCGCACCGGTCCGCACCGGCTCCCCGGACGCGACCGGCTCGCCCAGCGCCTCGGTGCCCCGGGCCAGCACCGCCCGCAGTCCGGAGCCACCGGAGTCCACGGCGAGCACGACGGGGGGCTCGCCGCCGGTCACGGCAGACGCCAGTCCACGGGAGCGCCGGCCTGGCCCCTCAGGATGGGCACCGGGCGGCGGCCACGCGCGGCCTGCGCTCGTATCGCCTGCTCGGTGACCTCCTCCCAGCCCTTGCCCCGGTGCGCGGGAGTTCCGGGCTCCGGGTGTCGAGGGTGAGGGGCTGACGGAGCATGACGGCCTTGACGGAGTGGCTTGACCCCTGGACGGAACAAGCTCCCCTCCTTCCCGGTGACCGGCTGGGTGATCTGCTCGACGGGCTCGAAGATCTTGATGAGGAGGAAGAGTAGCGGCAGAGCGGCGTCCGCGTGTGAGGGCGTCTGTGCTTGTGCCGGGGGGCGGTGCGTGCCAGTAGAGTGACGCGCCGTGGCACCACGACCCTTGTATGAACTTGTTGAAGCGGGCTGGGCGAAGGCTCTTGAACCTGCGGCCGAACGTATCGCTGCGATGGGCGACTTCCTCCGGGCCGAGATAGCGGCCGGCCGGACCTACCTTCCATCCGGAGCGAATGTCCTGCGGGCCTTCCAGCAGCCCTTCGACGACGTCCGCGTCCTGATCGTCGGTCAGGACCCCTACCCGACGCCGGGGATGGCCGTAGGACTGAGTTTCGCGGTGGCGCCCGAGGTGCGTTCGCTGCCGGGCAGTCTGGAGAACATCTTCCGGGAGTTGCACTCCGACTTGGGGCTGACCAGGCCGTCGAACGGGGATCTGACACCGTGGACCGAGCAGGGGGTGCTGCTGCTCAACAGGGCGCTCACCACGGCCCCGCGCAAGCCGGCCGCGCACCGGGGCAAGGGCTGGGAAGAGGTCACCGAGCAGGCGATCCGTGCGTTGGCGGCGCGTGGTAAGCCGCTGGTGTCCATTCTGTGGGGACGTGACGCGCGTAATCTGCGTCCGCTGCTGGGTGATCTTCCTGCCATCGAGTCGGCCCATCCGTCCCCCATGTCGGCGGACCGTGGTTTCTTCGGCTCGCGCCCGTTCAGCCGCGCCAACGACCTGTTGGTCCGCCAGGGCGCCCAGCCGGTCGAGTGGCGTCTGCCTTAGCCGCGTTTTTGGAAGTGACCTCCTGGCTCCGCTCCGTGGCGTGATGATCTCGGGGCGGGGCGTGGGGATCTTTCGGATGGCGGTTCGACGCCGGCAGCGCGAGGGCGTGTGGGCTGGGACCTCTGGACTGCGCTGCGGGCCAGGGCCGATGCTGCGGGCTTGATCGCGCGGGAGGCGAACGCCGATTCCACGGTCTGCCGGACCCATCAGCATGCCCGCCGGTGCCCGCCGGGCAGAAGGTATCTCGTGATCATGGGGACGGCGCGCTCCCGCGTCCGGGCGCTGCGCTCAGCGCCCGCGTGAGCTCAGGGTTCGCAGCCCGCGCCGCCCTCGACTCGTCGTCCACCACGGTCCCGCGGGCGGAGAAGATACGGGTGGAGGACCGTGAACTCGCCGAGCGGAAGCGGTGGTTGGCCGGCCCCGCTCGGCCGGAGGCGACGCGGGGGCCGGCCCGTCTACCGGGTCAGCCGTCGTGACGGCCGGTGCCTGTTCCGGTGAGAACGCGGATTTCGGTTTCCGTGTAGTCCGCCCCGCCCCGCTCACGCCGGTCGAGTACCGAGCCGGTCCAGGCGAGCAGGAACCCCACAGGAATGGAGATGAGACCGGGGTTCCTCAAGGGAAACACCGCGAAGTCCATGTCAGGCAGCAGTGCCGTCGCGTTCCCTGAGACAGCTGGGGACAGTGCCGTGAGCAGTAGGGCGACAAGCAGGCCGCCGTACATGCTCCAGACCGCTCCCTTGGTCGTGAAACCCTTCCACCACAGGTTGAACAGCAGCGCGGGCAGGATCGCGGAGGCCGCGATGGCGAACGCGAGGCTGACCAGGAAGGCGATGTTGAGATGCTGGGCGAGCATGGAAAGGGCGATCGCCGCCACACCGATCAGCCCGACGCCCAGCCGCGCCACGACGAGTTCGCTCTTCTCGGACGCTCTGCCCCGCATGATCGTCGCACCGTAGACGTCGTGGGCCAGGGCCGCAGCCGCGGTGAGGGTGAGAGCGGCGACGACAGCCACGATCGTGACGAACGCGACGCAGGCGATCACGGTGAGCAGGAAGGGCCCGCCCAGGCGCTCGGCTGTCAGGAGTACGGCCGTGTTGCCGGAGGCGGCATTCTCCTTGATGGTCTGCGAGCCGATCAGCGCCGCGGAGCCCAGGCCCGTCACCACCTCGAACAGAGTGAAGACGATGACCAGGCAGGCCGCCCACCCTGCCGACTTGCGGGCTCTGCGTCCGCTGGAGACCGTTCCGATACGCATCAGGACGTGCGGTAGTGCGGCCGCTCCCAGCACGAACGCCAGTTGCAGACTGACCGAGTCGATCTTGTTGGTGCGGTCGTGGAAGCGGATGCCGGGTTCCAGGAAGGAGCCACCCAGGCCGCTGTGAAGGACGGCGGCATCCAGCAGGCGTGCCGGGCTCCAGTCGAACTCCGACAGAACCGCCAGTACGACGAACAGACCTGTGGCGAGCAGTACTACGGCTTTGATGCTCTGGACCAGGGTCGCGGCACGCATGCCGCCGATGACGACGTAAAGGACCATCAGAAGACCGAGGCCGGCCACAACGACCCGCTGGGCGCCGTCTCCGTCGATGCCCAGGACTGTCGCCGCGAGCGCTCCGGCACCGACGAGCTGGGCGGTCAGGTACAGCAGGCAGACGACCACGCTCGTGATGCCTGCCGCCAGGTGAGCGGGTCGGGCCTGCAGCCGCAGGGCGAGGGAGTCGCCGATGGTGAACCGTGAGGTGCTGTGATAGGGCTCGGCGACCACCAGCACCAGTACGGACCAGGCGACCATCGGCGCCAGCACGTAGGCGATCCCGTCGTAGCCGGTGAGGGCGATCAGACCGGGATTGCCCAGCATGCCTGCCGCGGACATGTAACTGCCGAAGATGGCCAGCCCGTTGACGAAGGACGGCAGTCGCCGCTGACCGAGGTAGAAGCCGCTCAGTTCGTGCTTCTCGGGGAGGATCGACCCGATCGAAAGGAGCAGGGTACAGACGACACAGAGGCCGAAAACGGTGAGAAGGGGGAAAGCGCCACCGGAGTCGGAGAGTGCGAGGACGGAGTTCACCGGTGGCTCTCCAGGTGCGGGAAGAGCGTGCGATGACGCTTGACCAGGGGCTCAAGATGGCTTTTCGCATACCGTGCGTACCACAGGACCGCCCAGCCGGTGAACGCCACTTGCGCCAGGACCAGCGTGAGTCCGACGTTGAGTGGGCCGGCCCAGGCGATCGCCATCACACCGGGTGCCTCGTTGGCCAGGATCACGCCGGCCATCTGGGCCGCGACGACGGCGGCGGCCACCCGGGCCGGGCGGCGGCGCGCGGCACGCAGTTCACGCAGCGCGGTGGTCTGCCTGGAGTCGGGGTGGAACTCCGGGTCCGTCTGCTGGGACGGGGTCGGCATGAGCATGCGCGGGGATATCTCGGACGAGGCCGTGACCGACTCGTCCCAGGTCGCCCACGCCGGAGCCGGGACGGCGACGGGCCGGCCGTCGTCCAGGCCCAGGTGCCGGGCCGTGCGAACGGCCCAGGATCTTCGTCTCGTCCGGACATCGTGCTCGGACGTATCGGCCCCCTGCATGGACTGCCGGTACAGCTCCGCGAGTTCGGCCGGTCGGCCGAAGACCGTATGGGTGCGGGAGATCGCCTGCCGCAACTCCACGGCGGAGTAATCGTCTTCGTGGTCGAGAGCGCTGAGATAGAGCGCGGCAGCCTCGGGAGGGTCCTGATCAGGAAAAAGATCGCGGGAATCCATAAGTCGTCCTCGATACGAAGTGGCGCGGATGTGGAGAGCACGTCGTACGAAGGCTTGTGGCCGTACGGCTTCTCTCGGCCCGCATATGAGGGGCCGACGTCAATGACGAAGACACTCGGCAAGGAACGGGACCGAAACGGACCGAGCGGGCCCGCCCAGGAACCATGCACACGGTTCGCCGACCGAGCCGTCCCGGGCCCTACCGGCGTCCTTGCTTCATCGGCCCCCACCGTGCCGCAGTGGCTGTCGGGCCGACAAGGTCGCGAGCGGCAACGATTCGAGGTACTTGCGTACATTGCGTTCAGCCGCTGTGCCGAGCCTGGTCATCGAGAGCCGGCGACTCCTGTGAAGGCCGCTGTGCGGGGACGCGGGGAGTTGAGCCTTCGGCTCGGTTCGGCACGTCGCCGCGGACCTGCAGCCGGCGCCGATCGGCGCCGTGCTCCGCGCGCTCGTCGCGCAGGCGTGGCGCGACAAGTACCCCGATGTGCGGGAGCGCTCGTCGTCGAGCTCGCTGCTGGAGGGCTCTGCTCTGAGCGCGGGTTCGTCCCCGCGGGGGTGCCTTCCCGGGCTGTCGGGTCGTCGGGGCCCGCTGTGAGAGTAGCGCCTGGAAGACGGTTCTGACCTCGGGGAACGGGACGCGTTCCGCGCACAAAGATGCGTCAGCTCGTCGTTGACCGGCGGTCCACGGCAGGGCCAGGGTGGTGGAGCCAGATCGGATTCCGATCTCCCGTTTCCGGTCACCGAACTGCGTGCAGGAGGCCGTGATGTTCCAGACAGGCACCCTTGAAGACACCGAACTCAGCGAAGACCACGAAGCGGCTGTCACCGCCACGACCGCGCCCGCCACGACCGCGCCCGCCAAGCCGAACACACCGGCGGACCGCGGCGAGTTGTTCTTCCAGCGCTGCCTCTGGTGCGGCACTCCGGCCTACCGCCGCTCGTTCTGCCGTGCCTGCGGGGCCATGGCCTTCCAACGGGAACGCAGCGAGGGCGCCGGGGTTGTCGTCCGCCGCCACGGCCAGGTCCCGCACAACACGTGGTTCGTCGCGATGAACGAGGGCTTCAACCTGCTCTGCCAGGCCACCGGCACGGCGTTGGTCGCGGTCGGGTCGAGGGTGAGTGTCGTACGGACTGTCGCTCCCCTCGGTCAGGGACTTCCCGTCGTCGAACCCACCCGCCCGCCGACTTCGGAGCGTCGGTGGTGACGGGAAACGGCTGGGACGAAGCCACGAGCGAGCGAAGGCTGGACGACAGGAGAGGAGGGTGCGTGAGCACCCAGCACCATGCGCCGGACGGATCGGCCGACACTGTCGGGGGAGCGGGGCGCGGCGCGCTGGAGGGTCTGCGGATCGCCGACTTCTCCCGGGTTCTCGCGGGGCCCTACGCCACCATGCTCCTCGCCGACCTCGGGGCGGACGTGGTGAAGGTCGAACGGCCGGGCATCGGGGACGACACCCGGGCCTGGCACCCTCCGGCGGACCACGACGGCACCTCCACCTATTTCCTGAGCGTCAACCGGAACAAGCGGTCCGTCGTCCTGGACCTCACGACCGACGCCGGCCTCGAACGGGCCCGCGCCCTGGTCGCCGAATCCGACGTGGTGGTGGAGAACTTCCGTCCCGGCACGATGGAACGGCTCGGGCTCGGACATCGCGAACTCCGAGCCCGGCACCCGGAGTTGGTCTACTGCTCGATCAGCGGTTTCGGTAGCGGTGCGGGCGCGGCGATCCCCGGATACGACCTGCTCGTACAGGCCGTCGGCGGGCTGATGAGCGTGACCGGGGACGCGGCCGGGGAGCCGGTGAAGGCGGGTGTGGCTCTGGTCGATGTGATCACCGGCCTGCACGCCTCGCTGGGCATCCTCGCGGCCCTCCGGCACCGGGACGCCACCGGGGAGGGACAGCACGTGGAGGTGAACCTCCTCACCTCACTGCTGTCGGCCATGGTCAACCAGGCGTCGGCGTACGCGGTCGCCGGTGTGGTTCCGGGGCGTATGGGCAACGCGCATCCGAGCATCGCCCCGTACGAGACCTTCCCCACCGCCGACCGTTCGATCGCCATCGCGGTGGGCAACGACCGGCAGTTCGGGGCGCTCGCCGACCTCGTCGGGGATCCCGGTCTCGCGCTCGACGACCGCTTCCGCACGAATGCCGACCGGGTCGCCCACCGCGCCGAACTGCGGGACATCCTGACGCGGCGGCTGGGCGCCGCCGGCGCCGACCACTGGTCGGCCGTCCTGCTGGCCGCGGGGGTGCCCGCCGGAGCGGTCAACACCCTCGACGAGGCGTTCGCCTTCGCCCAGCGGCTCGGCCTCCCCGGCATCGTCGACATCCCCGCCGCGTCCGCCGACGGAGTGGACCGGGCAGAGGGCAGACCCTTCCGCCAGGTCGCCAGTCCCATCGCACTGAGCGGCACACCCGCGCGGTACCGACTGCCGCCACCGCGCCTGGGCCAGCACACCGCGGAGATTCTGCACCGCCCTTCCGGCCACGACCACGCCTCCGCGCCGAACGAAGCGGTCGGCTGACCGCTCCCGGCGGCAGGCACCACGACCGTACCGATCACCACGACCGAACTGATCGCCACTACCGACTCGATCGGCTCATCCGAACCGATCGACAGAAACCCCAGGAGCTCACGATGAGCGGCGCCAAGCCGATGAAGGACCCCCTCGACCTGCTCGACCTCTCCTCCACCCTCACCAGTGAGGAACGCGAGATCCAGGCCACCGTCGCCAAGTTCCTCGCCGACCGGGTGCGCCCGCACATCGGCGAGTGGTTCGAGAACGCGCACTTCGCGCGCGAACTCGCCCCGGAACTAGGCAAATTGGGTGTGCTCGGCATGCACCTGGAAGGGTATGGCTGCGCCGGGACGAACGCGGTCAGCTACGGCCTCGCCTGCCTGGAGCTGGAGGCGGCGGACTCCGGATTCCGCAGCTTCGTGTCCGTGCAGGGCTCGCTGTCGATGTTCTCCATCTGGAAGTGGGGTTCGGAGGAGCAGAAGCAGGAGTGGCTGCCCCGGCTCGCCGCCGGTGAGGCGATCGGCTGCTTCGGCCTGACCGAGCCCGACTTCGGCAGCAACCCCTCCGGGATGCGCACCAGGGCCGTCCGCGACGGTGGGGGAGACTGGATCCTCAACGGCTCCAAGATGTGGATCACCAACGGCGGCATCGCCGACGTGGCCACCGTCTGGGCGCAGACCGAGGACGGCATCCGCGGCTTCCTCGTCCCGCGCGGGACGCCCGGCTTCACCACGCAGGACATCAAGCAGAAGATGTCCCTGCGCGCCTCGATCACCTCGGAGCTGTACTTCGACAACGTACGGCTGCCCGACGCGGCGCGACTGCCGCTCGCCCAGGGCCTGCGCGGACCGCTGTCCTGCCTGAACGAGGCCCGCTTCGGCATCCTGTTCGGCGCGGTCGGCGCGGCCCGCGACTCCATCCAGGCGGCCATCGAGTACGCCGACTCCCGCGTGCAGTTCGACAAGCCGATCAGCGCCTTCCAACTCACCCAGAAGAAGCTCACCGACATGAGTGTCTCCGTGGGCAACGCCGCACTGCTCGCCATCCACCTCGGCCGGCTCAAGGACCAGCACCGCATCAGGCCCGAGCAGATCAGCGTCGGCAAGCTCAACAACGTCCGCGAAGCGATCGCCATCGCACGGGAGTGCCGCACCATCCTCGGAGCCAACGGCATCTCCCTGGAGTACTCGCCGCTGCGCCACGCCAACAACCTGGAGTCCGTCCTGACCTACGAAGGCACCAGTGAGATGCACACCCTGGTCGTCGGGCAGGCGCTCACCGGCCAGGCGGCGTTCCGCTGACCGCCGAAGGCTGAGGGAAGATGCCCGTGAACATCGTGGTACTCGTCAAGCAGGTCCCGGACACCGGGGCCGAACGCACCCTGTCCCAGACCGACCACCGCCTCGACCGGGAGGACGCCGACCTGGTCCTGGACGAGATCAACGAGCGCGCCGCCGAAGAGGCCCTGAGTCTGAAGGAGACGATGAAGGAGACGACGGACGCCCACATCACCGTCGTCTCCATGGGACCCGACTCCGCGCTCGAAGCCATCCGCAAGGTCCTGGCGATGGGCGCCGACCGGGGCATCCACATCTGCGACGACCGCCTGCGCGGCGCGGACGTACTGACCACCGCGAAGGTTCTGGCGGCCGCCGTGCGGACGGTGGAGGACGTCGACCTGGTCCTCGCCGGCGACACGACCACCGACGGTCGGGCGAGCGCGGTCCCGGCCGTCGTCGCGGACCTGCTCGCCCTGCCGCAGGTGACCCACGTCCGGAAGCTCGATGTGGACGCAGGGCGGGTGCGCGCCGAGCGCGAGACCGAGAACGGCGAGGCGACGCTGGAAGCACCGCTGCCCGCGCTGGTCAGCGTCACCGAGAAGATCAACGAGCCGCGCTACCCCTCGTTCAAGGGGATCATGGCCGCCAAGAAGAAGCCGGTGGACACGGTCGACCTCGACGACCTGTTTCCCGACGCCGACGATGCCGGATTCCTCGTGACGCGCACCCGTGTGCTGGAAGCCGTCCCGCGTCCCCCACGGTCAGCCGGAACCCGCGTCACGGACGACGGCTCGGCCGGCCGACAGCTCGCCGTGTACCTGATCGCCCAGAAGCTCGTCTGAACCGCCCGAACAGGAAAACAGGCCCCATGCCCGATGTCCTCGTACTCGTCGACCACGACGGGGAACGTGTCAACAAATCAACATATGAACTCCTGGCTGCCGCGCGGCGGCTGGGAGACCCGGCCGCCGTCGTCGTGGGCACTCCCGGCACGACGGCGCGCCTCAGCAAGTCCCTCGCCCGTTACGGCGCCGTGAGCGTCCACGCGGCGGAGTCCACCGAAGCGGCCGAGTTCCTCGTCACGCCCGCCGTGGACGCCCTGGAGCTCGCGGTGCGTGAAACCTCTCCCGCCGCCGTGCTGGCTTCCGCGACGACGGACGGCGGGGAGGTGGCGGCGCGCCTGGCCGCGCGGCTGGAGGCCGGGTTGCTCATCGACGCGGTCGACCTGGACGCCTCTGGTGTGGTCACTCAGATCGTCTTCGGGGGCTCGTACACCGTGCGCTCCCAGGTCACCCGCGGCATGCCGGTGGTCACCGTGCGCCCAGGGGCCTTCGAGCCGGAGGAGAATCCCGGCGGGGCCGTGGAGCGGACACTGACCCTGCCGACCGTCGATCCCACGACCTCCGCCCGTGTCACGGACCGGCGCGCCGCAACCGCGGGCGACCGGCCCGGGCTCACCGAAGCCGTCGTCGTCGTCTCCGGAGGCCGTGGTGTCGGAGGAGCGGACGGCTTCGAGGTGGTGGAGGAGCTGGCGGACGCCTTCGGAGGCGCTGTGGGCGCCTCGCGTGCCGCGGTGGACGCCGGCTACTACCCGCACCAGTTCCAGGTCGGGCAGACCGGCAAGTCCGTCTCCCCTCAGCTGTACATCGCCCTGGGCATCTCCGGGGCGATCCAGCACCTCGCCGGGATGCAGACGTCCAAGACGATCGTCGCGGTCAACAAGGACCCGGAGGCACCGATCCTCGACCTCGCCGACTACGCCGTGGTGGGCGACCTGTTCGCAGTGGCACCCCGGCTCACGCAGGAAGTCGCCGTCCGCCGCGCCCTCGGTTGAGGGTGCCGCGCAGCCGGAACGTGCTGTAGAGCAAATGCTGAATGCCCGGCAGGGGCGGCCGACGGCCGCCCCTGCCGGGCATTCAGCGAGAAACGCCCTCTCGGCGGCTCAGGCCGCCTGGTAGCTGAAGAACCCCTGTCCCGACTTACGGCCCAGCCGGCCCGACTCGACCATGCGGCGCAGCAGCGGGGGAGGCGCGTACAGCGGTTCGCGGTACTCCTCGTACAGCGCCTCGCCTATCGCCGCCACGGTGTCGAGACCGATGAGGTCGGCGAGGCGCAGCGGGCCCATGGGGTGGGCGCAGCCGGCGGTCATCCCTGTGTCGATGTCCTCGGCCGTCGCCGTGCCGGAGCTGACCATCCGTACTGCTGCCAACAGGTAGGGAACCAGGAGGGAGTTCACCACGAAGCCGGCGCGGTCCTGCGTGACGATGGTCTTCTTGCCCAGGGTCTCGTCGGCGAAGGCACGCACGCGCAGTTCCGTGGCCTTCGAGGTGTGCAGCGAGGGGATCACCTCGACCAGCGGCATGACAGGGACTGGGTTGAAGAAGTGCAGGCCGACCACCGACTCGGGTCGGCCGGTCGCGGCCGCGAGCCGGGCGATGGGGATCGAGGAGGTGTTGCTGGCCAGCACGGCGGTCGGATCGGTGACCACCTCGTCCAGCTGCCGGAACAGAGCCGTCTTGGCCTCCTCGTCCTCCACGGCCGCCTCGATCACCAGGTCCGAGCCGGACAGGCGGGAGAGATCGCCGGTGACTGATACCCCGGCCAGCGCGTGGGCGCGGGCCTCCGAGGTGATGGCGCCGCGCTTCTCGGCCTTGAGCAGGGAGTCCGCCACGCCGGCCAGACCGGCGCGTGCCCTGTCCTCCGTCACGTCGCACAAGGTGACGCGCAGGCCGGCCCGGGCGCAGGCCTCGGTGATGCCCCGGCCCATCTGCCCGGCGCCGACGACGCCCACGTGCCTGATCGATGTCATGCGTTCCTCCGTCTGTCCTTCTCCGTCCGGCGACAGCCGACGGAAACGCTGCCACGCTCTGTGGTGCAATGTTGAGCCTAGGCCGGTCGCACCCCATCTGACCTGCTCAGACGGTGCGTTTCCCGCGTACAAAGATGCGTCGGTTCGTTGCCGCCCACGGTGCGGCGAGGAAGCCACGCCGACAAGATCAGGGGTGGGCGAGAGTGGTCCGAGGCATCCAGCACAGGCCGCGGATCGTGAACCTCGCCCTTTGCCGACCGCCGGCCGGGACACCGCGGCTTCAGCCGGAGGCGACCGTGGCGGCAGCCGCCTCCCGCAGACGGCGGATCACGCCGCGCACGGCGGGCGAGGTCTCGCCCTTGCGGTAGGCACCGACCAGTCGAGTGGTCAGCGGTACGTCCGCCAGCGGGCGGTAGGCCACCCCAGGGATCTGCACGCGGCGCAGCGAATCGGGGACCAGGGCCACCGCGAGACCGCCTCCCACCAGTGTCAGAGCCGCGATGAAGTCCCGCACCGGGGGAGCGCACCGCGGGCTGAATCCGCCCCGTTCCGCCACCTCCAGGATCTGGTCCCGGCAGCCGTACTCCTCGTCGAAGTGCGGGGCGACGAACTGTTCGTCGCGCAGCTTCGCCGCCGGTACCGCCTCGTACGCCGCCAGCGGTGCGTCGGCCGGCAGCGCCAGGACGACATCCTCGGTGAGCAGACAGGTGGCCGTGACCTCGGGCGGATACTCCGGCCTCCAGCGCAGGAACCCGACGTCGATGTCCCCGCAGGCCAACGCCTCCAGCTGCGCCGGTGTCTCCAACTCACGTACCTGCAGGGTGAGTTGCGTGCCTGGAGCCGCGCAGCGGGTGAGGACGTCGGTCAGCACTCCGGAGAACGCGGCCGAGGCGACGTACGCGATCTGGGCGTGCCCCAGCTCCCCGCGACCGGCACGTCGGCCCACGGCCTCGGCCCGCGCGACCTGGGCGAGGGTCAGCCGCGCCTCTTCGAGGAACAGCTGCCCGGCGCTGGTCAGCGCCGGGCGGGTGCGTCGTCCGCGGTCGATCAGGCGGACGCCCAGGTGCGTCTCCAGCGCCCTGATCTGGGCGCTGAGTGCCGAGGGAGCGAGATGCAAGCGGTCCGACGCCCGCGCGAAATGCAGTTCCTCCGCGACGGTGACGAACGATTCCAGCCAGCGCAGTTCCACCGGCTCCTCCGTCCTGCTGGGCTTGTTCCGGGGCGAGCACCGGCCGAGCGTACTGCCGGTGGGGCTGGACACCCCGCGGCGGCGTCAGGGCAGAACAGGACCGCCGCGGGGCGAGTACGGTGCGCCGTGGTTCAGGGGATGACGACGTAGTTGCTGAATCCGCCGTCGCGGTCCTCCAGACCCGAGATCGCCTCGTTGACCCTGGCCAGGGGGAAGGGCTTGGCCTGCAGGTAGGACAGGTCCAGGGCGCCTGTGGCCACCATGGCGGCGAGTTCCTGCCCCTGCGCGGTGCTGAACCAGTTGGAGCCGATCAGCTGGACCTGCTCGTCCATGAGCCACTTCACGTCCACGGGCAGCCGGTCGGCCACACCGCCGACGTTGACCACCTTGCCGCCCCTGCGGACACCCTGCATGGAGTCGAGCATCGTCTCCACCGGAGCCTTGGCGCCCAGCGCGCTGATCACGTAGTCCGCGCCCTCGCCGCCGGTGCGGGACTTCGCCCACTCACCGGTGGAGCCGTCACCCAGCCGGAAGACCTCGACCCGCTCCGGGTCCAGTTCCTTGACACGCTTGAGGAGTTCCTCGTTGCGACCGGTCCCGAGGACCCGGGCGGCACCGGACGCCAGAGCGAGCACGGTGGACGCGACACCGAGGGTGCCCGTGACCCCGTCGACGAGGGCGACCTGACCGGGGCCGGCGGCGGCGTTCTTGAGGGCGCCGTAGGACGTGCCGATGTAGCCCAGCTTGCCGGCCTGCTCGAACGTCATGTTGTCCGGGAGGTTGACGATCGAGTGCTGCGGGGCGGTCATGTACTCTGCGAAGCCGCCGTAGGGGTAGAGGTCGAAGATCCGCTGGCCGTCACGTGAGGTGCTGAAGTAGCCGTTCAGCGTGAAGTAGCGGCACCGGCTCAGTTCACCGCCCCGGCAGACCTGGCAACTTCCGCAGGAACGCAGGGGGTTGACGTACACCCGGTCACCCGGCCTGGTGTGCAGCACGGCCTCACCGACCGCTTCGACCACGCCTGCGGCGTCCAGGCCGAAGATGGCGGGGAACTTCGGCAACGGCTGGTGCGGGAACCAGGTGGGCCAGTTGTTGATCACGTTGGCCATGTTCGGCACGATCCCGCACGCCTTCACCCGTACCAGTACGTCGGTCGGGCGCGGCGTGGGCACGTCGATCGTGTCCACCGACATCGGCTCACCGAGCGCGTGCAGTCGTGCAGCGAGCATTTTCGCCATGGAAATACTCCTTGGAACTGCTCCGTCCCGGGGCGGCCGGGGGCGGAGACATCAAGAATTCCCTACGAATGGGGAAAAGGGTTCGGGTAGTTGTCCTCAAGGTCGATGCCGAGCAGTCCCATGATGCGGACGCCGGAGTTGTACCAGGCGATGGACAGCGACAGTTCGACCATCTGTTTGTCCGTCAGGTGGTCGGCGGCGGCACGCCAGGTGTCCTCCGAGACGTCGACCTGGAGTGTGGACTCCTTGGCGAGGCGCATCACCGCCTTCTCCGTGTCGTCGAACAGACCGGACGACTCGAAGTCGGCCACCGTCGCGAGCTGTTCCTCGGTGAGCCCGGCCTTGAGTCCGTGCGACTGGTGATGCGCGACCTCGTACGCCGACCCGGTCGCGTATCCCACGGTCAGGATGGCCAGCTCCCGCAGCCTGGGGCTGAGGTCGGCGGCCCGCAGCGAGTTGGCGTAGGTCAGGAAGGCGTCCAGCTGGGTGGGCGCGTGGGTCAGGGCGAGGAAGATGTTCGCCGTCGGTACCTTGCGTTCGGTTTCCAGCCGGTCGTACAGGGGCTTCCGCGACTCGTCGGCGTCCTCGCGGCGCAGATAGGGCACTCGTGCCATGGTGTCTCCTCGGGGGACGGAATGATCAGCGGGTGGACTGGGACTGTTCGAGCAGGAACCGCTCCAGCGACATGGGCTTCGGCGGCTCGGCCGGCGGAATCTGCTCGACCCCCACGAAGGGCGACGCCTCGAAGTACCACTTCTCCAGCGCGGGGAGGCCCCAGCGGGCGTTGGTGCTCAGCGATCCCGCGTCCCAGCGCACCGGCTCGATCTCGGTGTCGATCGTCTGGTAATGGCTGTTGAAGACCTCCACCCGGTGCCCGTCGGGGTCACGGAGGTAGGCGAACAGCATCCCGCCCGGCCCGTGACGCCCGGGGCCCCGCTCCACACCCTCGCCGTAGCCGTGGATGCCCGCGAAGTCGCAGGCGGTGAAGATGTCGTGGCTCTCGGAGACGGTGTACGCGAAGTGGTGCAGGGCGGGGCCGGTGTTCTCGACGATCGCCAGGTCCAGGCAGGTGCCCTTCCTGTACATGAACGCGCCCAGCAGCTTGTCGCCGTGCGCCAGGTACTCGGAGTTGCGGAAGCCGAGTTCGCCGTAGAACGCGCACAGCTCATAGGTGTCGGGCGCGAAGGTCTGGAAGTGATCGAGCCGCTGCGCGTGCGCGCCCTTGTGGAGCTGGAAGTCGATGTGCAGCCTCGGCCGGGTCTCCATGTGCGCGCAGAGTTCGAGCGGCGTGCCGATGGGGTCGCTGACGTGCAGGGTGCGGCCCTGGTACGGGACGTCGACCCACTCGGCGGGCAGCCCCCGCCCACGGAACCAGTCGTACGCGATGTCGAGGTCCTCGTCGAAGAAGACCCGGAAACCGATCCTCCCGCAGGAGCCCGCGCCCTCTTCGTCCAGCTCCAGAACGAGGCTGTGGTGGCAGGCTTCCGACAGCCCGCGGAGGTAGCAGGTGCGCTCGTCCTCGTCACTGACGACGAGCCCCAGCACGTTCACGTAGAAGTTCCGGCTCTCGGCCAGATCGGCCACGGTGAGCCGGACATGGCTGGAGCGGGTGATGTTGAAACTCGGGCGCAGATTGACGGGTGGCAGCATGCTGGTCTCCGTGCTCGGATCGGCTCTGGATTTCGCTGACTTTAATACTCAGGCCCTTTTTCGCCTTGACTGTAAGGGCCTCGGATTTATGGCTTGGCCGTGAAGGCTCCGGCTCCGGCGAATGTGAAGGCGGACCACCCGCTGAATTCCGCGGATTCACCGAGGGACTCCTCGATGCGCAGAACCTCATTCCACTTGGCCATGCGCTCGGAGCGGGTGAACGAGCCCACCTTCAGCTGCCCGGCGTCCCAGCCGACGCTCAGATGGGCGATGGTGACGTCCTCGGTCTCGCCGGAACGCGCCGAGACGATCGTGCCGAAGCCGGCTTCCTTTCCGGCCCGCAGTGCCTGGAACGCCTCCGTGACAGTCCCGGCCTGGTTCGGTTTGACGAGGACGGCGTTCACCGCGCCGCCGCTCGCCGCGGCCTCCACGCGCTTGGCGTTCGTGACCAGGTAGTCGTCGCCGATCACCTGGCAGCGCCGGCCGTAGCGCCGGGTGAACTCCAGCATGCCGTCATGGTCGTCCTCGCCCACCGGGTCCTCGACGGACAGGATCGGGTACTGCTCGATCCAGTCGCCGAGCATGTCGATCAGGGCTTCGGTGTCGAGCGTGCGGTCGTCCAGGGCGAGCGTGTACCGTCCGCCGCTGCCGAACTGCGACGCCGCGACGTCCAGCGAGATCCCCACCTCGGTCGAGGGAGCGAAGCCCGCGGTCACGATGGCGCGGGTCAGCATCTCCAGAGCCTCCTCGTTGGAGTCGAAGGCGGGCCAGAAGCCGCCCTCGTCGGCCACGCCCTGGGCCTTCCTCGCGGCACGCATCAGGCTTCCGGCCGCCCGGTAGATCTCCGCGGTCCAGTCCAGGGCCTCGGAGAAGCTCGCTGCCGCCGGGCACATCACCATGAAGTCCTGCACGTCGACCCGGCGGTCCGCGTGGGCGCCGCCGCCGAAGATCTGGATCTCCGGCAGCGGGATACGGACAGGGCGTTCGCCCGCCAGGTGCTTCCACAGTGGTACGCCCGCCGAAGCGGCGGCGGCGTGCAGGACGGCCATGGAGGTGGCCACGAGCGCGTTGCCGCCGAGACGGCCGCGGTCCGGGGTTCCGTCGAGGTCCACCAGAAGCCGGTCGACGGCTTCCTGGTCACTCGCGTCACGGCCGGCGAGGGTGGGCGCGATCTCGTCGTTCACCGAGCCCACCGCGTGCTGGACGTCGAGTCCGCCGAAGCGGCTGCCGCCGTCGCGCAGGTCGAGCGCCTCGCCCTGGCCCGTCGAAGCCCCCGCCGGCGCGATGGCCAGCCCGACCGCGCCGTCCGCGAGGTGCACCTCGACCTCGACGGTCGGCCGACCGCGTGAATCCCACACTCTGCGGCCGTGGAGCTTGGCGATCCGCGCGTCTGTCATGGCGGTGCAACCTTTCGGAGTTCGGACGATCGGGGTGATGGCCGGGATGCCCGTGCCTGGCATCGGGGGCGGGGCGTCCGCACGGCCGAAGGCGTACGGAGGTCGTCACGGACGAACGAGCGCGGGCGGAGCCCGAGGGGGCGTCACCAGGATCGATACGAGAGCGCCGCGAGCGAGCGAAGGGGCGTACCACTCGCTTCGTCGCCGTGCTGACGCTTCATCGCTGTGCTAACGATAGCGCAATCGTGCGAACTGTCCATGGCGATGTCAAGGGGCAGGTTGCCCTTCGGTCCTTGTCGGTCTGCCGGGTGACTCTGCCCTTTGGCTCGCACTGGAGTGAATGCTATCGTTCGCACGATCCTGCTCCGGCAAGGACTCCGGCGGGCCCGCGCGCTTCCTGGACGGACGGACAGCACAGGAGGGGGCGGGCCCGCCGGGCCGGATCGCGGCCGAAAGGAAAGTGAGCCCGATATGGCAACCGAGCCCTCTGTGGCGCCGATGACACTCACCACTGTGGTGGCCAGCACGCGTCCCGGGCGGGTGGGAAGGTCCGTCGCGGACTGGTTCACCACCCGGGCCGCGGAGTGCGACCAGTTCGAGTCGCACACCGTCGACCTGCGGGAACTCGCCCTTCCCTTCTTCGACGAGCCGCATCCGCCCGCCCTGCGGCAGTACACGAAGAGCCACACCCGCCAGTGGAGCCGGATCGTCGAGGTGTCGGACGCGTTCGTCTTCGTCACCCCCGAGTACAACGGCGGCTTCCCCGCCCCTTTGAAGAACGCGTGGGACTACCTCGTCGTGGAGTGGCAGCACAAGCCGGCCGCGTTCGTCAGCTACGGAGGCGTCTCGGCGGGCACCCGGGCGGTGCAGATGGGCAAGCAGGTCGTGGCGAACCTCAGGATGCTGCCGATCGGCCCGACCGTGAGCATCCCGTTCGTCAACGAACTCGTCGAGGACGGCGCTTTCCGGCCCGGCAAGATCCACGAGGCCGCGGCCGAGCAGGTGCTCGACGAACTCGTGCGTACCGCCCGCGTCATGCGCCGACTGCGCGGCGGAACGTACTGAACCGACACCACCACCGCCGGATTCGGCGGGGCTCACGCGGCAGGCGCCCGAAAGCGTGTGTTCCGGCGCCTGCCGCGTATACGTATGCGGGTGCGGGTGCCCCTGGTTCAGCGGGACCTGGACGAAGTCTTTCCGCCGGGCGATGCCGTGCTGCCGCGCAGGATCAGTGATCCGGGGGAGATCGATGTGTACGGGCCGTCGTTGCCCGGCTTGGTCTTGAGGCGACGCATCAGCCACAGCGCGCAGCCCGTGGCCATCTCCTGGATGGGCAGGCCGATCGTGGTGAGTCCGGGACCCCACCAGGAAAACCCCGGCTCGTCTCCGAACCCGATCACGGAGAGTTCCCCGGGCACCTTCACGCCCTGCTCGGACAGTTCTTCCAGGACCCCCCGGGTGAGCTGGATCGATCCCAGCACGAGGGCGGTGGGCGCGTCCGGGTCCTTCAGCAGCCGGCGCATCGCCTGGCGGCCGTGGTCCACGGACGACGGCGGTCCCAGCTCCGTGCGGCCGGCGTCGTCCGGCAGGCCGCCTTCGCGCAGGGCGCTGCGGAAGCCGCGCAGACGTTCCGCGCCTGTGGGAAGTTCCTCGGGGCCGCCCAGGTATGCGATACGCGTGTGGGCCTGGGCCACCAGGTGAGCCGTGGCCTGGCGCAGCGCCTCGTGGTCGTCCACGCCGAACCACTGGGAGCCGAGCGAGGGGTGGCGGCGCAGCAGCTGCAGGTGCGGCACCGTGCGCAGGAGCTTGACGGAGTCGTTGTGCGGGCGTGCGGTGGGCACGATGATGACGCCTGCCACCCGGGTCGCGGACAGCTCCCGCAGATGGCGCAGCTCCACCATCCGGTCGTCGTCGGTCTCCGCGAGCATCAGCTGGAAGCCCTCGGCCTCCATGTTCTTGGACAGCTCGTGCGCGATGGTCGAGTAGAAGCTGTTGCGGATGTCCGGGATCACCAGCGCGACGACGTTGCTGGAGGCTCCGCGCATCATCCGGGCCGCGCGGTTGCCGACGTATCCCATCTCGGAAGCGGTCCGGCGGACCCTGAACTTGGTCTCCTCGCTGATGCGGGGATCGTCGGCGAGAGCACGGCCGACCGTCGAGACGGAGACGCCGAGGCGTTCGGCGATGTCTTTGGTCGTGATCACGTAAAGAGCCCCCTCGGTCTGGCTGATCCCGTGTCGTCACTTTCCGTGTGCCAACGATAGCGCTTGTGTTGCGCTCCGCAGTCAGGGGGAAGGGGTCGCGAGATCGATCATTCCTTGCGTGCTAACGTTAGCATTGGTGGATGGGTCATGCGGCCGTATTCGGCTGCCTAGTTGCGGAGGTTTCCGTGCGGATCATCAGGTATGCCGTCGGCGGTGTGTGTCACTACGGAGAACTCGTATCCGGTGACGCCGGGATCGCGAGATTCGAGGGGGATCCCTTCATCGGGCTGTTCCCCGCCGGGCACGTCGACGAAATCGGCGACGTAGTCATTCTCCCGCCGCTCGAACGGCCCCGGATCTTCGGATTCGCCTACAACTACGCCTCGCACGTGGACGAGACCGACCGTGAGCTTCCGGAAGTTCCTGTGTGTTTTATGAAGCCGAGCACCGCGGTGGTAGGTCCGGATGATGCCATCGTCTATCCGGCGGATGGTGAACTGGTCCATTTCGAAGGCGAGTTGGTCGTCGTCATCGGAAAGGAAGCCCGCCATGTGAAGCCTGCCGATGCCCACGAGTACATCCTCGGTTATACGTGCGGCAATGACGTCAGCGACCGCGTCATCCAACGCAGGGAAAGCGCGTACGGCACGCTTCTCATCGGCAAGGGGCAGGACACCTTCGCTCCCCTCGGGCCGGTGATCGAGACCGAACTCGACCCCTCGGCGCTGTCGCTGACGACCCGTGTGAACGGTGCCGTCATGCAGTCGGCGAGCACGGCGGACCTGCTGCTCGGCGTTCCCGACATCGTCAGCTACCTCAGCCGCCATCTGACGCTGCTGCCCGGAGACGCGATCATGACCGGCACGCCGTCAGGTGTCGGGCCGATCCGTCCGGGAGACGTGGTCGAGGTGGAGATCGAGGGCATCGGCGTTCTGCGTAACCCGGTGGTGGCCGAGAGTCCCTGACCCCGCGCGCCCATCGGGCGACCGCGTACAGGGGCCTGCCCACCGCTCGGCGGTGGGCAGGCCCCTGTGGAATGTCCGGGGGGTGTCCCCGCGCCCCCGTGAGGGGCGCGGGGCTGTGACATGTGCGGCCGGGCCGCGTGGGCGCGGCCGGCCCCCACCGGCCAGCAGGCCTAGCGGAGTGCTTGGCGGGCCGCGTTGTTGAACTGTGAGGTGCGGACGAAGGCCAGGGCGGCGACGCCCACCAGCGGCAGGACCGTGACCTGCACCAGCCCGGCCCGGGTCCAGCCGAAGGAGTCCACCAGGGCGGCGAAGAGCAGTCCTGAGAACGCCGCCGGTCCGTAGTAGCTGGTGACGAAGAGGCCGGAGGCGCGTCCGATCTGCCCGGGGCGGACGGCACGCTGTATCGCGCTGTTGGTGTTGGGGTAGATGAAGCCCAGCCCGAAGGCGCCCATGAGGAAGGCGAACAGGCACTGCACGCCTATGGCGGCCTGCGTCGTGTAGATGCACACGCTGATGGCCGAGACGGCCAGCAGGCTCAGGATCAGCAGGTTGCGCTGGTTGAAGCGGTCGCCGAGCCAGCCGCCGAACACGGCCGTCATGCCGCCGAAGCCGAGGAAACTCATGGCCAGTGCGGCCTGCCCGGCGGTGTAGTGCAGCGAGGTGATGAGGAACGTCGGGTAGAGGCCGAGGAACCCGTAGAGGGCCACGCCGCTGACGACCGAGTGCACGGCGAGTGCGACGGTGTTGCGGTTGTAGGCGGAGGCCGGCATGTACTCGTAGGTCCTGGTCGAGGCGACCTTCTCGGCGGTGTGCTCGGTCAGGCCGGCCTTCACGAGGAACAGGGAGGCGACGGCGATCAGCAGCCCCGCCGCGCCGAACAGGTAGAAGGGCGAGTGCCAGGTGCCGTGCGTGCTCATGAGCTGGACGCCGATCAGCGGGGCCATGAACACGCCGACCGAGTAGCCCACGCCGATGATGCCGAAGGCGAGGCCGCGCCGGTGGGCGAAGAAGGCGCCGATCGCCGCGAAGATGGCGGCGGACTGCATGCCCTCACCGAAGCCCGAGACGACCCGGTACAGGGTCATGTCGGCGAAACCGGTCGCCAGTGGCGTGGCCATCGTGCCCAGGGAGTAGATCACGATGCTGGCCACCAGCACGGTCTTGCGGCGGAAGCGGTCCAGGAGGTAGCCCGCGGGAAGGCCGGCCAGGGCCATGCCGAGGGTGAAGTTCGTCGCCAGCAGCCCGCCCTGCTCCAGGGAGAACCCGTACTCCTCACGGATGTTGGGCAGCAGGGGAGGGAAGACCTGACGGTCCATGGCGTTGACCATGTAGGAGAGGACGATCACCAGGAAGCCCAGGCCGATCATGGGGCGGGAAAGGGAGGGCCGGTTGCCTTCCTGTGTTTCACCGGCGGGCACCGCACTGGTGTCGACTTGCGCTGCGTGAGTCATAGCGGCTCCTGAGGAGGAATGGGCCACGGCGGACCGCGGCGGTTCCACCGCCGTACGGGGCCGTACGGGCGATGAAGAGAAGCGGTGAGCTGAACACGGACTCGAGCCGACGACGGCGATGTGGTCGTCGACTGGGGGAATGAGGGCGACGGCCTGCCGCGCGGTCGGACACCGCATGCGGAATTCAGCCGTATATCGCCCGTCGGGACGTCCGTGGCTATGGCGTCTTCGACAGCCGGACTTCGTGTGGACACTTGTCGGTCACACGGTCGGCGCTGGCTGAAACCATGAAGGGAACCAGCGGGCGCGTCAAGATGTGCACACGGTTTTCTTGGGCGCCTCATGTTTTCCCCTGGCGGGCAGGGCGCCCTCGCTCTGAAATGGGCCCAGCGGTGGGATGGCGACGACCAGGTGTACGTCGCACCCTTGCGCACTCTTGACGTGCCGAAGGTTCTGAATGCTATCGTTAGCACTGCGTGGCTGTGACAAAGTGATGCGACGTGTCCTGGTATCCCGTGATCCGTTCCAGGGACGTACCGCGGTGCCTGCCCCGACCACAAGTCGGCGAGCGCCGACGAGCCCAGTGACCCCTCCGACCCGCCCAAGGCGGTCGACGGCCCATCGGACGTGCCGTCGACCGCCGTTCCGGGTGGCGATCAAACCCGCTCACCGGACGCGACCGGGCGCGACGCCCGCCCGTCCGCCGCGGCCGCACGAATCTGCGAGGACGACCTGTCATGAACCAATCGAGCCGCCCAGGCACCGTGCTGCTCACCGACTACGCCTGGCCCGACGACTCCGTGGAGCGATCCGTCATCGAGGAGGCGGGTCACACCCTGGTGACCGGCCCCGCCGAGCCCGCTTCCGCCGAGGCCGTCGAGGAACTGGTGGCCGAGCACCGACCCGCGGGGATCCTGACCTGCTGGGCACCCGTCTCCGCCACCGCGATCGGCACCTCGCCGGACCTGCGGATCGTGGCCAGGCTCGGCGTCGGCCTCGACAACATCGCCGTGGAGGCCGCCACCGACCGGGGCGTCTGGGTCACCAACGTGCCCGACTACTGCGTCGAGGAGGTCGCGGACCACGCCGTCGGCATGGTGCTGGCCTGGACACGCGGTCTGGCCCTGTTCGACCGGGACGTCCGTGCGGGCCGCTGGAACCCCGCAGGTGCGCGGCTGCGCCGGCTTTCGACACTGACCTGCGGTGTCGTCGGATACGGACGCATCGGACGCGCAACCGCCGGTCGACTCGGCGCGTTCGGCTGCCGGATCCTGGCCCACGACCCGTATCCGCCGAAGGACACCCCCGGAGTGCAGATGGTGGGCCTGGAGGAGCTGCTGCGCCGCAGCGACGTGGTGATCCTCCACGTGCCGCTCACACCCGACACCCACCACCTCATCGGAGCCGAACAACTGGCGCTGATGCGGCGGGGCGGCCTGCTGGTCAACGTCAGCCGGGGCGGTCTGGTGCACACCGACGCGGTGATCAAGGCGCTCGACAGCGGTCACCTGGACGGAGCCGCCCTCGATGTCCTGGAGAGCGAGCCGCACGTCCCCGACGGCCTGCTGGCGCAGCCGGGTGCGCTGTTCACCCCGCACGTCGCTTTCTCCTCCGACGCCTCGGTCACGGAGCTGCGCCGCCGCGCCGCCGAGGAGGTCGTACGGATTCTGGCGGGCCAGGCACCGGCCCACGCCCGCAACAGTCCTCGCGGTCTGCCCGCCGGGTCCGGTGGTCGGTGATGAACCAGCCCTCCGCGCCGATGAGCCCGCACACCGAGCCGGCCGACTTCCTGTTCGCCCAGAGGCTCGCCGAGCCGGGTGAGCCCGCGCGCTGGACGCCGCTGGCCGGTGGCGTCTCGTCCGACCTGTGGCGGGTGGACCTGCCGGGACGCTCCCTGTGCGTCAAGCGGGCCCTGGCCCGGCTGCGGGTCGCCGCCGACTGGGAGGCACCGGTGTCGCGCAACGCCTACGAATGGGCGTGGATGCGGTTCGCGTCCCGGCACCGGCCGGACAGTGTGCCGGAGCTGCTGGCCCACGACGTCGAGGCCGGCCTGTTCGCGATGGCGTTCCTGCCTCCCGAGCAGTACCCGGTGTGGAAGGCGCGGTTGTTCGGCGGCCGGGTGGAGGTGGCGACCGCCGCGGCCGTCGGAGAGCTGCTCGGCACCCTGCACGCCGCGAGCGCGGGCGATCCCACCCTCGCCGCGGAGTTCGCCACCGACGACAACTTCCACGCGTTGCGCATCGAGCCGTACCTGCTGGCCACCGCGGCGGCGCACCCCGACCTGAGCGACGTCCTTCAGGGCCTCGCCCACCGCACGGTCACGACCCGCCTGGCCCTGGTGCACGGCGACGTCAGCCCCAAGAACATCCTTGTCGGCCCGGCCGGGCCCGTGCTGCTGGACGCCGAGTGCGCCTGGTACGGCGACCCTGCCTTCGACCTGGCCTTCTGCGTCAACCATCTGCTCCTCAAGAGCCTGGTGATGCCGGGGCACCGAGCCGGTCTCCTCGACTCCGCCCGGGCGCTGACGGAGCAGTACGTCCGGTGCGTCGACTGGGAGCCCCGGCAGGCCCTTGAGGCGCGGGCCGCGGCACTGCTTCCGGCGCTGCTGCTCGCACGCGTGGACGGAAAGTCCCCGGCGGAATACCTGACGGACGACCGGCACCGGCTGTTCGTACGCACCGTGGCATCCGCCCTGCTGCGGGCGCCCGCCCCAACGGTGGCGGAGGCCCTGGACGCCTGGGCGACCGCGCTCGACGCCCCGGCCGGGCCCGGCAGCGGTCGGCCCCACTGACATCGACCGAACTGAGGGCTTCGTCGGGCCAGGTGGACCGGGCGGGTCCCATGGACTTGAACGAGGAGAGACGCATGCGCAGAGTCGTCACCGGCCATGACGAGAACGGCAGGTCGGTCGTCGTCAGCGACGGCCCCGTCCCGCGCAGCCGGGACTTCACCAGCCTCCCGGGCTGGGTCTCCCGCCTGCCGTGGGCCACCGAACCCGGCGCACAGGTCAGCCGGACCGGCGAGGACCCCACACCGAAGATCACCAGCCTCCTCCCGGCGCCCGGCGGCACGCGGTTCATCGTCCTGACCTTCCCGCCGGACACCGCGATGGCCGACCCGGCGTTCGACCCCATCGCCTTCGACCGGGAACAGCGGGCCGACTCGCCCGGTATCGCGGACCTCATGGAGCCCGACGGCATGCACACGACGCCGACCGTGGACTACGGCATCGTGCTGCAGGGCGACATCGTCCTCGAACTCGACAACGGCCACCGCACTCCCCTCTCGGCAGGGGACATCGTGATCCAGAACGGCACCCGCCACAGCTGGCGCAACCGCAGCGACCAGCCGGTCACCATGGCCTTCGTCCTCGTCGGCGCGGAGCGCGACGGCTGACAGGGGGCGGAGTGGTTCCCGGCCCGAAGCCGGCTTCGCCCTCTCCGCGTGAGGCGACCGCAGGGCGCACGACGGCGGGTGGGCGAAGGTCCGGGCCGACGAGCCACCGCTGCCCACGCTGCTCCAGAACTCGCGGGCGAGCGCCGAGCGGGGGTGGGTCCGCGCTCACCGCACGTGCGGATGTGAGCCCCACGGTGTCGACGACCCGTGGGGCTACAACCGTTCGCGGGAGTCGGCCGGAGCCGGACGCGTGTCAGTCGATGGTGTCCGGTCCGCCGGGTCCGGCGAGCGTCTTCTCGGCGTACTGGAGGAACGCGCGGGCCCGGTGCGTGGGGATGACGTGCGAGGCATGGGCGATCACGAGCTCGACATCGTCCAGCGGGTCGCTGAGCGGTACGGATGCCAGGGGGAGTCCTTCGACGCTGGTGTCGGTCGGCCAGGTCTGAATCAGCGTGGCGAAGCCGAGACCGCGGGCGACCATGCTGCGGACGGCTTCGATGCTCGAGGTCCGGTAGCGGATGTTCGGCCGTGCTCCGGCGAGGGAGAACCAGTGGTCGGCGTTCTGCTGGGCGGGCGGCTCCGCGTAGATGATCAGTGGCTCGTCCGCCAGTTCTGCGAGTGAGACGGACTCGCGCCCCGCCACGGCGTGGTCGGCGGCCACGATGACGTACGGACGGCTTGCGCGGAGCGTCGTACAGGACAGGCCGGCCTCGTCACCGAACGCGTACAACAAAGCGACATCGCATGAGCCCTTTACCAGGGCTTGCCTCATTTCGTTCTGCTGACCCTCGATCAGTTCCAGGTTTACCGCCGGGTGACGCCGGGTGAAACCGTCCACCAGGAGCGGGATCAGGAAAGGCGTCAAGGCCGCATAGCAGCCAACTGTCAAGCGGCCGGCCAGTTGACCTTCCTCGGCCTGGGCGCCGGCCGTTATCTCGTCGGCCTGAGTCAACATCGCCTGGGCACGTCCGAGGATCCGGCTGCCCGCCTCGGTGAGAGAGACCCCTTTCGCCCGACGTCGTATCAACAACTGCACGCCGAGGCGGCGTTCGAGGTCGGCGATCGCCGTGGAGATGCTGGCCTGGGAGGCATGGCACCGCACCGCCGCCGCGCTCATGGAGCCGGTGTCCGCCACAGCGACGAAGTATTCCAACTGGCGGAGGGAAAAATTTACTGCCATTTCTCTCCTACTGCTATGGGAACTCTCAATAAGCCTTATCGGAAAGTTCTGCTTTTCCTGGATGTGACGCAGATGTCATTCTAAGCCGCAGTTCACCCGTGGAAAAAGCTTGTTTTACGGGCAAGCCCAACGAGCGCTCAACGAGGAGACCTCCGTGACCACGCTTCTTGACCCCACCCGATCCACAGACCGAGGAATTGGCGGCAGCGTGCTCGACCGCGTCCGCGCGCTCCTTCCCGAGATCGCCGCACGCTCCGCCGAGGGAGAGGACGCCCGGGCCGTTCCGGTGGAGATCGTCGCCGCGCTGCGCGAGGCCGGTGTGTTCCGGATGGCCCTGCCCCGGGTGTGGGGCGGCGAACAGCTCGGGCTGCTGGAAGGCGCCCGGGTGGTACGGGAGATCGCCCGGGCCGACGGATCGACGGGCTGGACCGTCCAGGCCGCTTCGATGGCGTGGTTCTTCGTACGGTCGCTGCCCCGGGAGACGCTGGAGGAAGAGGTGTTCGCAGGCGGAGCGGATCCGATGCTCCGAGGAGCGGTGGCTCCGAAGGGGCTGGCTACGCCGGTGAACGGCGGTTACCGGATCAGTGGCCGATGGCCGCTGGCGAGCGGTCCGTTCACTCCGGACTGGATGCTCGGAGGTTTTCTGGTCGAAGGGGCGCCTCCGCTACCGGACGGCCGCCCGGACATGCGGGTCGCACTGCTGCGGCCCGAGCAGGTCACCTTCCTCGACACCTGGGACGCGGTCGGCCTGCGTGCCACCCAGAGCACGGACTTCACGATGGACGACGTCTTCGTACCCGAGCACCGCACGGGGCCGATGTTCGGGGGCAACAACATCCCCGCTCCCCTTTACGACCTGCCCTACTCACCCACCGGCGCCTCGCACGACGCCGTCATCCTCGGCGCCCTCGACGGGGCGCTCGACGATCTCGCCGAACTCGCCGCCACCAAGCGGCCGGCGTTCAACCCGAGGGCCCTCCTCGGTGAGGACCCGGTTTTCCAGGAGGAGTTCGCCGAGCTGCATCTGCGGGCCGGTGCTCTGGCTGCCCTGTCGGAACAGACCGGACGCATCGTCATGGACCGTGCCCTCAAGGGCGAGGCGCCCACCTCGACCGAGTGGTTCAGCTACAAGGGCACCACCCAGCACATCCACCACGAGGGCATCCGGATCCTCAACGAGATCATGAGCCTCTCGGGCAGCGCGGGCCTCTACAGCACGAGTCCGCTCCAGCGCCGCTGGCGCGACGTCCGCTGCGTCTCCCAGCACGTGGTCGGCAACACGGGCGCGATGCGGCAGCTCGGCGCGGTCCTGTCGGGCCAGAACTGACGCCCGGCAGCAGACACGACGAGCCGAGGCGGAGCCAGTGGCACGCGAGCACCACCCGCCCCCGCCCTCGCACGGCTCAGGCCCCGCACCTGTGACACCGAAACGGTTCCCGCCAGACCTCCAACTCCCTCCGAGGAATCGATGCATACGCCACTCAGTACCCGTCCTGCCAGCCCCCGTGATCCGCGCCGCGGCGCGGCCGCACCGCACACGCCGACACAGGAAGGGTGGACCTCGATGAGCTCTCTCGACGCGACACCGACCAGCTCTGCTCTGTTGCGCCAGGCTTACGGCTGCTTCCCCTCTGGGGTGACAGCCGTGTGCGCACTCGACTCCGGCAGCCCGGTCGGCATGGCCGCGAGCACGTTCACCCCGGTCTCCCTCTCACCCGCCCTGATATCGGTCTGCATGCAGGACACCTCCACGACATGGCCGAAACTGCGTCGGCGGAGCCATGTGGGCGTGAGTGTGCTCGCCCAGGGCCAGGACGCGATCTGCCGGTCGCTGGCCGGCAAGGAAAGCGACCGGTTCACGGGAGTCGACTGGGACGCCGATGACGACGGCGGCGTGTACATCCATGGCGCCGGCCTCTGGCTGAGCTGCTCACTGCACGCCGAGCTCCCCGGCGGCGACCACACGATCGTCCTCCTGGAAATCCAGGGACTGAAGGCCGAACCCGATCGTGAACCCCTGGTGTTCCACAACAGCAGGTTCCGAAGCCTGGCCGTCTCATAAGTCCCGCCCGTTGCGCGGGCTCGCGCGCCCATCTGCGGCCCCATGCAGTGGGGGCCACGTCGGCCGCAGGCGACGTCGGACCCTTCGCCTGCGGCCGTGACGATCATTGCGTCACCCCGGCCCGCCCTGGTCCCGCGCAATGAGCTCAACCGGGTTTCGTGCGGTCCTCAAGCCAGGCATTCTTCGTCTGCTTCTTCGTCCTGTCCACTCAGCCGACGACCGCCGCGCGTACGCACAACACGTCGGGCAGGTGTGACAGCAACTGCCGCCAGCTGTCGCCGTCGTCGGCCGACGCGTACAGCTCGCCGTTGCGGTTGCCGAAGTACACGCCCGCCGGGTCCGCGTCGTCCGTGCACATCGCGTCGCGCAGGACCGTGCCGTAGTGGTTCTCCGTCGGCAGTCCCGCCGACAGTGGCTCCCAGCTCCTGCCCGCGTCCGCGGTGCGGAAGACCCGGCAGCGGTGGTCGGCCGGGACACGGTCCGCGTCGGCGCTGATCGGGAAGACGTAGGCGGTGTCCCCGCGGTGCGGATGGGAGACCGCGGCGAACCCGAACGTGGAGGGCAGTCCCTCGCCGATGTCCTCCCAGTGCGCGCCCGCGTCGTCGCTGCGGTACACCCCCCAGTGGTTCTGCAGGTACAGCCGGTCGGGGGTCGCCGCGTCCCGGGTCACCTTGTGCACACACTGGCCGAACTCCGGGTTCGGGTCCGGCAGGAACACCGCGGAGACGCCGGAGTTGGAGGGCGACCAGCTCGCGCCGCCGTCCTCGGTGCGGAACACCCCGGCGGTGGAGACGGCCACGGTCACAGCGCGCGCGTCGCGCCGGTCGGTGAGGATCGTGTGCAACCCCTCGCCACCGCCACCCGGCACCCACCGGTCGCGGGTCGGGTGCTCCCACAGCGGCCGTACCAGCTCGAAGGTCTCCCCCCGGTCCTCGGAGCGGTAGAGCGCGGCCGGTTCCGTGCCCGCGTACACCACGTCCGGCTCGGCGGCGGACGGGTGCAACTGCCACACGCGCTCCAGCGAGGCCCCGGTGTCCTTGGGGAACTTGACGGCCGGACGGGTGGGTTCGGTCCAGGTGCGGCCGAGGTCGTCGGAGTGGAAGACCGAGGGGCCCCAGTGGGCGCTGTCGCCGCCGACGAGCAGCCGGGGGGTGTCCGTACGGGTGTCGATGGCGACCGCGTAGACGGCCTGCGCGTTGAAGTACGGAGTCTCGTCGAACTCCCAGGCGCCTCCGCGCCGCCGCCCGATGAACAGTCCCTTGCGCGTGCCCACCGTGAGCAGTACGTCAGCCATCTCGGCCACCTCCTGGACATCGTCGTCTCAGTCACGGGCCAGTCTGCACCCCACCACTGACAGTCACCCCTTGAGACGCCCTCGCCGCAGGTCAGCGGGCGTGGAAGCGGGTTGTGCACGGGGTTGGGACCGGCCGGGCCGGGCGGGGTGACCCACATCGCATGAGCAGCGGGAGGGCCGCCGCCGTATGGAAGAGCGGTCCGGCAGTCCTGCGTGTGCGAGGGAGGGTGCCTCCGATGGTGGCATTCCGTGGTCCGAAGGTGTTGCTGTGGCGATGGCGGCGCAATCCGCTCAGAAGACGCAGCGACCGGCTCGAGTCCTGGGTCGTGCTGATCACCTGGGCCCTGACGCTGTTCGGCGGGGTGGTCATGGGCCTCATGGCCGCCGACTCCGTCGAGTCAGGCCTCGCCCGGCAGCGCGCCGAGTGGCGGCCCGTCGGCGCGGTCCTCACCGAGGACGCGCCGGAGCCGTCCGGCCCGAACGGGACGGGCACGGAGAAGGTGTGGGCGAAGGTGCGCTGGACGGCACCGGGCGGCTCCGCCCACGAGGGGCAGGCCCGGGTCGATCCCGCCAGCCTGATGGGAGCCCCGGTCACCGTCTGGACGGACTCCGAGGGCCTTCTGGTCACCAAGCCGGCCAGCGAGTCCCAGGCCCGGTTGCGCGCCGCGCTCGTCGGTGGTCTCGCGGGTGTGTTCGTGGCAGCCGTGCCCTTCGTGGGCGGCCGGTTCGTACGCGGCCGTATGGAGCGGCGGCGGATGGAGCAGTGGGACGAGGAGTGGCAGAGGATCGGCCCGCTCTGGGAACGCAAGATCTGGTGAGAACGGGCGGGGCGTGAACGGGCGGGGCGTGGACGTGACGGCGACCGTCCCGCGCACGGCCGAACGGCCGGACGAGGCCCGTGGGGGAAGGCTTCGTCCGGCCGCCGGGGGGACTCACCGGTGGGTGATGAGCGGTCTCACCTGTAGGTGATGTCCGAGGAGGAGTACAGGCAGTTGGTGCTGTCGGGGCCGGTGCCGGCGCTGTCGTTGTTGTTGTACTTCTGGCACGGGACGACCTTGCGGCCGCTGTCGTTGAGGATCGTGATCTTCCGCAGGGTCGCCACGTCGCCCCGGTTGACGTTGATGCCGACGAGCCGCGCGGTGGAGCCCGTCCCGGTCACCTCGATGTTGTTGAGGTTCACCTTGCGGGTGTACTGCGTGGAGCAGTCGCCGCACGAGCGGTACAGCGTCTTGAACTCGCTGACCGCGAAGTTGGAGATGTTCAGGGTGCCGGGCCCGTTGTGCTGGAAGACCTTGTCCGCCGCCTTCTTGGCGCCGCCGCCGGTCACCGTGTAGGTGGAGCCGCCGCGGAAGGTCGCCGCGTCCTCGCCGACGTCCTCCCACCACACGTTCTGCAGCGTGCAGTTGCCCTCGCAGTGGATGCCGTCGGCGCCGGGCTTGCCGATGATGACGTTCTTCAGCGTCGCGCCGTTCGCGAGCTTGAAGATCGGGTCCTGGCCCTCTTCCTGGTCGTCGCCGGCCAGGGCGCCGCTGCCGTAGTAGCGGACCATGCCGCCGTCCCTGGTGCCGGACACCGAGATGGTGGAGGACACCGGCTGGCTGTTCGTGGGCGTGGGCCAGGTGGCGGCACTCGCCGGAGTGGCCCCGCTGATCATGATCATGCCAAACGAGAGGCTGAACGCGGCGAGCGTGCCGGTCAGCGCGCGCGTGCGGACACGCGGACGTGCTGCAGAAGTCATGTCCCGATTCCTTCTGTGGTCCGAGCGGATAGGGGGTGTCACAGCTTTCCGGCGCCCGCGCCCGACGTCACCGAGGCGACGACGGAGGAGGCGGGCTCGGCGGTGTAGCCGTAGGGCGGGGCGGTGAAGCTCCCCACCCGGGAGATCTCGGTGGCGGCCCCACCGAGGTCGTTGCCGCGCAGATTCGCGTAGCCGTCCACGTCACTGCTGCGGTTCGTGGTGACCGCGACTCCCGTGTTGCGGAAGACGTTGTTCTCCACGAGCATCTGGGCGCCCATGCGCGAGTGGCAGGCGGTCTCGGCGCCGTCGACGTAGTTGTTGTAGAAGTGCCCGGTGCCGAAGCGCAGGCTGGGGATGCGCGAGTAGACGTTGCTGAAGTGGTTGTGATGGAAGGTCACCTTCAGGTGCCCGGTGTCCTCGGAGGCGTTGTTGTCGCTGTGGCCGACGAGTGAGCCCTTGAAGTGCTCCTTGAAGGTGTTCCAGGACACCGTCACGTTGTCCGAGCCGTGGTTGATGTCCAGCAGACCGTCGTAATAGTCCTTGTCGTGCGTGCGGTCCGCGGAGAAGGAGTTGTGGTCGATCCACACCTTCGTGGACTCCTGGACCGTGATCCCGTCGGCGGGCGCGACCGGCTTGCTGATGTTCAGGTTGCGGACGACGACGTTGGTCTCTTCCTTGATCCGCAGGCCGCCGCCGGTGAACCCGGACGACGAACCCACGCCCAGCACCGTCGTGTTGGAGCCGAGGTCCACCTGGCCGCTCAGCGGGATCAGGCCGCTCACGCGGACGACCTTGGCCGCGTTGCCGGTCACGGCGCTCTTGAAGGCGGCGAGCGTCGAGACCGTGACCGGGGTGGTGCTGCCGCCGCCGGTGGTCCCGGCGCCGTAGCCGATCGGGGAGGTCTCCGCCGCTCCCGCGGAGTGCGGTAGGGCGAGGACGGCGGCTGTCGCCAGGGCGGCCGCCGCGGCCACCAGGGCTGATCTTTGCGTCTGTGTACGTGGGGGGACGGTACGCATGCGGGTGCGTCCCTTCAGGGAGAGCTGACGGGCCATGTACATGAATACAGTTCACTTATTTGACCGACGCACGCGAGCGGTACGGGTGCGTCGTGGATCTCGATGGTGCAGGTGGAGCGGTTTCCCAACGGGTGCCTGACGTCGGCGTGCGTGGCCCCTGGGGCGGGACAGCGGCAGCCGGTTCACACTGCTGAACGGAACGTAGAGGGCAAGCGCTTTCTAGTCAACGCTTTGCGCAAAAGACATTGGGCCAGGCCTGGTGGGAGGGCCGGCCGGGATCGGTGGGTGCGCAGGCGGGCGCGGGCCGGGCGCGGCAGGCCGGCGTCAGCGAATTCTTTCGACGTGTGGGAGCGCTTCCATGGCGACCATGTGCATGTCACGATCACCTCCTGCTGACCCGAACCGACTTCTCTCCTTCCGCCGAACCCGTCACAGGAAGGCACAACGACGTGACCCTCACCCCCCACGACCGGGCGCGCGGACCGCTGCGTTCGTTACTCGTCGCGCTGCTGGGAGCGCTGGTGCCGTTGCTCGCGGCCACGCTCCTGACCGCGCCCGCGGCCGCCGCGGCGGACGCGAAGGCCGAGGCGGCCCCCCGGGCCGCGCTCACCGAGATCACGGGCTTCGGCACGAACCCCAGCAATCTGCAGATGTACCTGTACGTGCCGGACAGCGTCACCGCCGACCCGGCGATCGTGGTGGCCGTGCACTACTGCACCGGCTCGGGGCCGGCGATGTACAGCGGCACCGAGTACGCCTCGCTGGCGGACCGGTACGGGTTCATCGTCGTGTACCCGTCCGTCACCCGTAGCAGCAAGTGCTTCGACGTCGCCTCCCCGCAGGCGCTGACCCGCGGCGGCGGCAGCGACCCCGTGGGCATCAAGTCCATGGTCGACTGGACCGTCCGCACCTACGACGCCGACACCGACCGTGTCTTCGCCACCGGCATCTCCTCCGGCGCGATGATGACCAACGTCCTCCTCGGTGACTACCCCGACGTGTTCGCCGCCGGCGCCGCCTTCGCGGGCGTCCCCTTCGCCTGCTTCGCCACCACCAACGGCTCCGAGTGGAACAGCGACTGCGCGAACGGCACCATCACCCGCACCCCGCAGGCCTGGGGCGACCTCGTCCGCGGGGCCTATCCCGGCTACAACGGACCCCGGCCCCGCATGCAGTTGTGGCACGGCACCACGGACGACGTACTGCGCTACCCGAACTTCGGCGAGGAGATAAAGCAGTGGACCGACGTGCACGGTGTCGGCCAGACACCGGCCGCCACCGACTCGCCCCAGTCCGGCTGGACCCGCACCCGCTACGGCGGCACCGGTGACCGTGCCCCCGTCGAGGCCATCAGCCTTCAGGGCACCGGCCACAACCTCTACGCCTGGGGCATGGCCGAGCGCGTCCTCACCTTCTTCGGCCTCAACGGATCCGGCCCCGCGCCCCAGCCTCCGGCCGGCCCCTGCAAGGTGACCGTCACCACCAACGCCTGGAGCACGGGCCTGACCGCGTCCGTGACCGTCACCAACACCGGTACGACGGCGGTCAACGGCTGGCAACTGGGCTTCACCCTGCCCTCCGGACAGACCGTCACCAACGGCTGGGGCGCCACCTACAGCCCGGCGAGCGGTGCCGTGACCGCGACCAACGCGACGTACAACGCCGCGATCGCCCCCGGCGCGAGCGTCAGCATCGGCTACCAGGCCAACCACACCGGCAACAGCGCCGCACCCTCGGCGTACTCGCTCAACGGGACGGCGTGCACGACCGGTTGACGGGCCCTGACCTTCGTCTCGCTCCGACCGACCGACCGACCCACCGACCCACCGACCCACCGGCCGACCAACCGGCCCGCCCGACCGAACCGACCGCCCGTCCGGGCGCGCGCCGACGAGGCGCGCGCCCGGCCCTCGTTCGTCCCGCCCGACCTCCGCAGAAAGGCCCGCACTTGCGACCGCCCAGCAGCCCACAGCCCGTCAAGCCGTCGAGCGGGGCGCCGTTCGCGACCGTGATCGCCACCTGCGTCCTCGCCCTGGCCCTCGTGGTGGCGTCGTCCGCCGTTGTCGCCCTGGTCGGGAGCCCGCGGCGGACGGACGGGGCCGGTGCCGGGGACACGGCGTCGTCCGCCCGGCACTGGGTGAACACCTGGTCGGCGATGCCGCAGCTCACCGAGCCGGGCAACATGCCCCCGGCGCCGTTCACCGGGGAGCGGGCCGTGCTGGTCGACACCACCCTGCGGCAGACCGTCCGCGTCACCACCGGCGGCGACCGCGTCCGGCTGCGCTTCTCCAACGCCTTCGGCGGCAGCGCGCTGCCGCTGACCGCCGTGACGGTGGCCCTCCCGCTGGGCGGGCAGGCCGGGGTCGCGGCGATCGAACCCGGTACCTCCCGGACGGTGACCTTCAGCGGCCGGGGGTCGACGACCGTGCCGGTCGGCGCCCAAGTGGTCTCGGACCCCCTGGACTTCACGCTGAGGCCGGGCACCAACCTGACCGTGACGGCGTACCTGGCCGAGGGCCAGGCGTCTCTCGCCCTCACCTCGCACCCCGGCTCCCGCACCACCTCGTACCTCCGCCACGGCGACCGCACCGAGGACACGGAACTGCCCGGCGCGACCCCGACCAACCACTGGTATCTGCTCAGCGACATCGAGGTGTTGTCGCGGCCCGCCACGACCTCGGTCGCCGTTCTCGGTGACTCGCTCACCGACGGCCGGGGCTCCACCACCAACGGCAACAACCGCTGGCCCGACCAGCTCTTCGACCGCCTCCAGCAGCGGCCCGGCACCCGGCACATCGCCGTGGTGAACCTGGCGGCCGGCGGCAATCGCGTCCTCAACGACGGCCTCGGCCCCAACGCCCTCGCCCGCCTGGACCGCGACATCCTCGCGCACAGCGCAGTCGAGCAGCTGATCGTCTTCGAGGGCGTCAACGACCTCGGCACCGCCGAGGCCACCCCCGCCGCCCAACAGCGCGTCACCGCCGACCTCATCGCCGCCTACGAGCAGATCATCGTGCGCGCCCACGCCCAGGGCATCCGCGTCCACGGCGCGACCCTCCTGCCCTTCGGCGGCAACACCCCCTACGACGACACCGCCGGACACCGCGAGGCGGCGCGGCAGGTCGTCAACACCTGGATCCGCACCAGCGGCCGCTTCGACGCCGTCCTCGACTTCGACCGAGCGGTCCGCGACCCGGGCGACCCGAGCCGCCTCCTCCCCGCTCTCCACGACGGCGACTGGCTGCACCTCAACCCGGAGGGCTACCGAGTCCTCGCCGAGGCGGTTCCGGCCCGCCTGTTGCAGCGGAAGTGAGCGGCTCGGCCCGGCCGCCGGTGGGAAACCCGCCTGGACCGACCGGTGGTACTGCTCGGGTACGCGCACCTCGCCCCCGGGTTCCCGGGCCGTGTACCGGGCCCACGAAGGGGCGCGCAGCGCTTCACGGCCCAGCGGGACCGCGTCACGGCGAGGTCCGGCCCTCGGGCGGTGGGGGACCGCGTCCACCGGGTGGGTGGGGTGGTGGATGCCAGGGGCGAGGCCCTGGCATCCATGAACAGTTTGTTGACTTCAGGGGTGGCGCCCGTGTGCGTTGGCAGTGCGGGTCGGTGGGGGCTGATCGCGCGGTTCCCCGTGCCCATGGAGGGGCACGCTGCCGCGTGCGGCGGTCATCAGCGACTCCCAGTCCGGAAGTTTCACCACGCCTCTGCCCAGTGAGGCTCCCCATGTCGCCTCGGCCCTCTCGATCGCCTGCCAGCCCGGCCACTCGACCGGTGCGCAGCCCGCCGCGCTCAGCTCCGGCAGCGGGTCGTCCGGCACGTTTCCGGTCGCCAGCGCCGACGCGTCCTCCAGCAGTGACGTCGCCGTCTCCTTGGCGCAGGGGCGGTTGGTGCCGATCACCCCGGTCGGGCCGCGCTTGATCCAGCCGGCCACATACTCGCCCGGAGAGGGGACGCCTTCGCGGAGTACGCGGCCCGCGGTGTGCGGGACCGTGCCGTGGGCCGGGTCGAAGGGGAGGCCGTCGACGGGGACGCCCCGGTAGCCGACCGAGCGGAGCACGAGCTGGGCCTCGATCTCCTCGTACCGGCCGGTGCCGGTCAGACCGCCGTGGCCGTCGGGTTCCGTGCGCTCCAGGCGGACACCGCAGACCCGGTCGCCGTCGGCGAGGAGGGCGACGGGGCGCAGGAAGAAGCGCAGGCGGATGCGGTGGCGGCCGGGCGGGGC